>JAGQOH010000014.1 GCA_020427635.1 Phycisphaerales bacterium | reverse complement strand
CGGAGGAAGGCGCCCATGGTGATCTCGCCATCTTGCAGCCTGATTCCGGCTCGTTCGCAAAAATCGTTGCGCGACATGGTCTTGAGGGCGCTGTGCTTTTCCTTTGCGCTCGCGCCTGTTTCACCTTCGAAGAAGCGGCGTTGTGTGAGTTGGAAGTAGTGCGACACGAGCACGTCCTTGGGTTCGCGCACCAGCACGATCACTTTGCTCTGATAACGCGACATGTCGCGCTTAAGGTCGTCGGGCATCATCAGGGCGTCAAACTGGGTCCCGTCGTGGCTGAACCACATGGCGGGCATGCACTTGGCGGCCTTGCGCGGCGGTCCAGATTCCTTGAACAGCTTGAACAAGTCGCGATCCGGAAGCCCACAGGTGTCGGCAATCGCCTTGCCCAAGAGCACCGTCAGCCACGTGCGCCCGCTCTTGGGGTACGAAGCCACAAGCACCGGATCGCGATGCGACATCAAGCGGACTCCTTCATCGCTGCTCGCACCGTCCTCAGCGCTGATCGATCGGCGTGTAGGGCTGGTTGTGCGGTCCGACGTATCGCACGGTCGGGCGATACAGGCGATTGTCCGCCAATTGCTCCAGCATGTGGCCACTCCAACCTGAGATGCGCGACAGTGCGAACATTGGCGTGAACAAATCGAGCTTCAGGCCAATGCAGTGGTATGTCGTCGCGGAGTAGAAGTCGACATTCGGGTGAATGCCCTTTGCGCCAACCTCGCGCTCCATGATCTCTTCGATCTTCGTGCTCTTCTCATACAGGGGTGTGTTGCCCGTGTCTGCCGCGAGCTGTTTCGCAAGCTTTTGCAGATCCGTAGCGCGAGGATCCGTCGTCTTGTAAACGCGGTGTCCGAAGCCCATGATGCGGTCCTTCTTCGCGAGCTTGTCCATCACGAAGGATTCGACGGCGTCCAAGGAGGGGATCTTGCCCAGCATTTCCATGACGCCTTCGTTCGCTCCGCCGTGCAGTGGGCCGCGCAACGATCCGACGGCGCCAGTCAGCGCCGAGTAGACATCGCTCAGGGTGGAGATGATCACCCGCGCCGTGAAGGTCGAGTTGTTCAGCCCGTGGTCCGCGTGCAGGATCATGCAAACGTCGAACGCACGCTCCATCGTGGGCGTTGGGCGCTCGCCATTGAGCATGTACAGAAAGTTTGCGGCAAAGCCTAGCGAATCATCCGGGTGAATCGGCGCTTCGCCCCTTCGGTGGCGGTCGAAGTTGGCCACGATCACCGGTGCGCTCGCCAGGATCCTAAGCGCTTTCTCGCGGGCGGAGGCCACATCATTCGCATTCGGATTGGGGTCATACAGCGCCAGCAGCGAGATCATTGTCCGCAGCACGTGCATGGGCTGCGCGTCCTTGGGCAGCTCGAAGATGCGCTTGAGCAGCGCGCCGGGGATGTCATAGTTGTTGCGCAGCTCGCGCGTGAAGCTCTCCAGTTCGTTCTTCGTCGGCAGTCGCTTGTTCCACAGCAGGAACACCACTTCCTCGAAGTTCGAGTTGGCCGAGAGTTCGCCGATCGGGATGCCCACATACTCGAGAATGCCCTTCTGTCCATCAATGAACGACATCTCGGTTTCAGCGGCGACAACACCTTCTAGCCCTTTCGGGATCGCGGGCGCAGCAGTCATGACCTGGGCCTTTCTTCTCTGGTAGGCTCCGCCGCGCGAAAGCTCCTGGGTCGCTTTCAAACTCCACCAGTCGCGACGGCTTCAGTGAATAGTAAGGTCTCAAGCGCCGCCGTTCAATCCGACGCAAACCGCACAACGGACACGCCAAATGATCGTCCAAGGTCGCCTGCTCATTGATCCACTCCATCCGCCCGAACTGGGCTGGATCTCGATCAACCAACCCGTGGGTGACACGCCGGCCTCGATTGACTCCATTGCCTTCGGCGAGCTTCCGAGCGATGTGGGACCACCCGACATCGGCGGGCGTGATCGGCTCATCTGTCCCGCCTTCGCCGATGCCCACTTCCACGTCCCCCAGGTCGACTCGGTCGGGTGCGACGGCATGCCGCTCTTGGAGTGGCTTGACACTGTGATCTTCCCCGCTGAGACCTGGTGGGCACGGGGAGGGGCGATCCCCGACACGAGGACCGCTGCTCGCAGGCTCATTTCGCAGGGGACGGCTCTTGTGGCGGCCTATCTGACAGCCCACGCGGAGGCTGCTCGCGAGGCGGCAACCTTCCTGGCCACCCGCACGCCCCTGCGCTTCATCGCGGGGCGGGTCGCCATGGATCGGTGCGCACCGGAGGGGCTCACGGGTGAAGACATCGCGCGCGCGAAGCTGGCGCCGCCACCTTCGCCCATCATGCCGGCGGTCTCCAGATCGCCGCGGCATCGCATTTCGGCGAACCCGCGGTTTGCCATTTCATGCACGCCGGAACTCATGGCGGAGGTCGGCTGGGCGGTGAAGGATCGCCCCGAGGTGATCGTCCAGACACACCTTGCGGAGACCTTGCCCGAGTGCGCGCGTGTGCGGGAACTTTTCCCCCATCTGCCGCACTACACCGCGGTGTACGACGAAGCGGGCTTGTTGCGCCGGGGCACGTTGCTGGCCCATGCGATCCACCTGGCGGATGAGGAACTGGACATCATTCGTGAGCGCGGGTCCATTGCGGTGCACTGTCCGACTGCCAATACATTCCTGCAGGCCGGTCTGTTCGACCTTGCGCGCACCAATGAGGACTTTGGCGTGCAGGTCGCGTTGGGCACGGACGTTGCAGCGGGCCCGGATGTTGCGATGCCGCGCGTTGCCCGCGGGATGATTGAAGTAGCCAAGATGCTGAAGATGACGCGGAGTGGATCGGCAGCGAATCGCGTGAAGATCCCGAGCCCTGCTGAGGCGTGGGACATGATCACCCGGCGCAACGCTGACCTGCTCGGCGCGCCGAGGTGCTGTCGGCTGGAGGTGGGGGCTGAGGCTGACGTGCTGGTCCTCCGCGCGCCGGACAGCTGGTTCGATGAGCATGTGGTCGGGCGGCTGATCTACAACTGGTCGGCGGACCTGATCGAATCGCGCGTCATGAATGGGCAAGTCATCAATCCGAGTAGCATCTAGGCCGTGATTCTCCCGCTCAGCACAGATCTGCCGCGTCGTCGCCCCACCGTGGTGACCTACTGGCTTATCGCGATCAATGTCGCGGTGTTCATGCTGGAGTATGTGATCCAGCGTCAATCGCCAGCGGCGTGGGACAAGTGGTTCGGGTACGGGCCAGACAATGGGTTGCTGGTGCTCAAGGCGGGGCCGGGCATTGCATTTCATTGGTGGGGGCTTGTGACCTATCAGTTTTTGCATGGCGGGCTGCTGCACCTGGTGGGCAACATGCTGTTTCTGTTTGTGTTTGGTCCGAATGTCGAGGATCGATTGACGCGCATCGGATTCTTGGCGCTCTATCTGCTGGGCGGGATGGCGGCGGGGGGGGCGCACCTCTTCATTGATCGCAGCGCGGGGACTGGGCCGGCGCCGGTGATTGGCGCATCCGGTGCGATCGCTGCGGTCACCGGTGCATTTCTGGTGCTCTTCCCGCTGATTCACATTCGCGCGATCCTGTTTTTCTTCTTCATCGGCGTGTTCGCGTTCCCGGCGTGGTGGCTCATCGCTTTTGCAATCGCGAAAGACCTGCTCATGTCGGGGCTTGGCGGCGGACATGGCGTGGCCAATGTTGCGCACCTGGGCGGGTACGCCTTCGGCGCTGCGATCGCGTTTGTTTTGCTGGGCGCCAAGGTTATTGCGCGTCAGCCCTATGACCTACTTTCGATCGCCAAGCATGCGCATCGCCGACGGCAGTTTAAGGAGTTGATGAGCAAGCAGGGTGGTTCTCCCTGGCGCGCCGATCCCCCCACACGATTCAAACCAAAGACGAAAGGGGCGGTCTCCGAGCGCGAAGCTCGGCTCAACGAGCGGCGCAGCGAAATCACGCGGCGTGCGCAAGGTGGCAACATTGCGGGCGCCGCAGCGTCATACTTGGGTGCGCTGGACGAATTCGGAGATGTGGTCGTCAGTCGAGATGCGCAGTTGGCAATTGGCAATCATCTCATGGGCGAAGGCAAGCACGAGCAGGCGTCGGTGGCGTATCGCCTGTTCATCGAGCGCTTCCCGAAGGATGCCGAGGCGCAGCGTATTCGCCTGATGCTGGCGGTGGTGTGCGGCCGATACCTCAACGACCCCGTCGCGGCGAAGCGACTGCTGGGCGATCTGCGCACGGAATCCCTGTCCGGCGATGAGCAGTCGCTTGCCGAGACGTTGCGCAACGAGCTTGCCTAGCGATCACTGTGTGGGGCAGGTCGATCCAAAGAGGAACAGCAGCAGTTGCAAGTCGTCGAGGTTGACAAAGCCGTCGCGGTTTGCATCGCCCTCGAGCACGGTGCCGGCCTGCCCAAAGTTGAACAGCAGGATCTGCAAGTCGTCGAGGTTGACGAGGCCATCGCGTGTGAAGTCGACCGGGCAGGTTTCGGGCGGCACGAAGTCGATCGAAGCGATTCGATCGGTCAGTGCGCCGCGCAGTGATGCAACGCCCGTGTTGGGGTTGATCGTTGCGAGGTAGCGATCGGATCCGCCTCCTGGGCCTTGCAGCACTGCGTACATCACATTGGTCGCCGGATCGGTTGCCAGCGAGATTCCCCGGTTGATGACGATGCCCGGCGTGCTCATCGGGATCGATGTCAGCGTTGCAGCGTTCGCGGGATTGATTATGCGCAGGTTCGCATCGTTTTGCGCCACCGAATACAGCGCACCATTGTGAAACGCCTGGCCCTTGATAAGGTGATCGCAGAATCCGATCGGCTGGACCGTCCCCGTGGGACTGACACGATAAAGATACCTGTCGATGTCGCCCAGGAGAAACGTGTCTGACGCGGCGTCGTAGACCGCGGCCTTGGCTTCCTCCGCGTGATTCACGCTTGCGCCATGCAGGTGGTCCCAGGGGATGTCGGTGATTGCGCCGCCGATTTCCGCGATCTTCTCCATGACCGAGATTGTGGTTGGCTCGTCGCCCCGGCCCGACCAGTGAAAGAGCTGGCGCTCGCGCGTGCTGAAGGCGATCTCTTCACCATCGTTGCCATTGCCAAGCAATCGACCGAAGAGCAGTTCAGCTGTGTTTGGCTCGATGAAGTAGAGTGCTTCGGGTGTTGTTGCGCCATCGCCCGTGACTCCGACAAAGAGCGAGTCGGGCGGGGGGACAAAGGCGATCGACGCGATGCGCTGATTCAACGTGCCGACCGGGCTTGCGACACCGGTTGCTGGATCGATGGTGACCAGGTGGCGAACCTGTGCGCTACCAAGCCCCTCCTTTAGCACTGCCCAGAACGTATTTGTCGCCGGGTCAAGCGCGAGTGCCAACCCATTGTTGATCGTTACTCCGGCCAGAGAGACGCCGGTCGTAGTCAATGTTGCGCCGGTTAAGGGGTCGATCGTGCGCAGATTGGCGCCGGTACCGCCGCCACCAACGCCTGGATCTGTATTGTCAAGCGAATACAACACGTTGTCGAAGATGACCATGCCTTTGGCGAGGTGATCCATCAGTCCAATGGTCGTCACGATTCCCGATGTCGACACGGAGTAGAGGTACCTATCAAGGTCGCAGACGAAGAATGACCCGGTCGCGCGGTCGAATGTCGCGCCCTCCGTCTCCTCGGCAAACATTGGGTCGACGCCATGCATTCCGTCCCACGTGATCGGGTTGACCACAAAGGTGTCTGGATCGACGGTCTCCATGATCGAATCGACGTTTTGGCTGCCGCGCCCCGACCAGTGGTAGAGCTGTCGGTCGAGCGGGTTGAAGGCGATCGATTCGCCGTCGTCACCATTGCCCAACGCGGTGAGCAGCCCAAGCGAGGCATCATCCGTGCTCACGCGGAAGAGTGACTCCGGATTCGCACCGCTGTTGCCGGACACGGCGTATAGCGGCGTGGTGGTGCCGCCAGCGAGTGCGGGCGCGGCGAAGGCGGTGGTTGCCAGTAGTGCGGTAGCGAGTCGTGCGCGGTTCGGTCCCATGTTGTGTCTCCTCATGACGTGCGAACCCCCAGCGTACCGCGTCGCCCGGCGTGGCAAAGCAAAAAAAGGCAGTTGCGCTCGGTTGGGGCCCGGGTCCAGCCGACACCGGGAACCGGCCCGGCATGGACCTGTCAGAAAATGGGGCATGCTGCTCCAAAAAAGAACAGAAAGTTTTGCAGGTCTTGAAGGTTGACCACGCCATCCTGGTTCGTATCACCTTGGAGCACGGTGCCAACTTGGCCAAAGTTAAACAAGAGGATTTGCAAGTCTTCGAGGTTCGCTTGTCCGTCGCGGTTGAAATCAACCGGGCAATGGTCGGGCGCGACGAAGTCGATCGAGGCGATCTTGTCTGAGAGCACGCCGCGGCTGATCGCAACGCCGGTGATTGGGTTCACCGTGCCAAGGTGGCGGTTGCCAGTGCCGGCTTCAAGGAACACGCCCCACATCTTGCGCGTCTCTGGGTCGACGCTCAGGGCGAGGGTCTCTTCGATGGTGACATTCGGCATGGAGATTGAACGAGAGCTCGTTGTGGCGCCGGTGGTCTTGTCGACGGTGCGCAGATTCGTGTCTTCTCTCGCGAGTGTGTACAGCACGTTGTCCAGCAGCGCAATGCCCTCGGCGGTGTGGTCCGTCTGTCCAATCGCCTGCACGAGCCCATTGCGCTGGACGCGGTAAAGAAATCGGTCGGCATCGCCCAGGATAAAGGTGTCGGTGACATCGTCGTATGTGCCGCCCACCGGTGGTTCGGAGAAGAATGGATCGTTCCCGTGCAAGCCATCCCAGAGGATGCTTGCCACTGCGCCACCGACGTCGATCTTCTCCATGATGGCGTCGGTGTTCTCGGCGCCGCTTCCGGACCAGTGATAGAGGCCCCGATCGTATGTGCTGTAGGCGATCTGTTCGCCATCGGTCCCGGCGCCAAGCGCACGGATCGCAAACATCAAGGCGTCACCGGGATTGATGCCATAAAGCGCTTCGGGGTCGGCCGCGTCATCGGCAGTCACGCCCACCAGAAATGAGTCAGGCGGCGGCGCGAACGAACCGGAAACAACTGGCTCAGCGATGGAGCCGGTTTGCGTCGCGACGCCGGTGGTCGGGTCAATTGTGAAGAGGTAGGTCGTGCCATCAGCTCCTTTGAGGAAGCCATACATCTTGCTCGTCGACGGATCGGCGCCGATGTACAGCCCGTTCTCAATGGTGACGCCGGCCATGGTGATCGGTGTAGCGGTGAGTGTGGCGCCTGTGTTTGGATCTATCGTGCGCAGTGTTGCGCCGGTGTTGCCGACGCCATGCGCGTTCACGTTGTCAATCGTGTAATAGACGCCGTCATAGAGGGCGAGTGCGCTTGCATCGTGGTCCAACAAGCCGATGGTCGTGACCGCACCGTTCGGGCTCACCGAATAGAGGCAGCGGCTGATGTCCGAGACAAGAAACGCATTGCTCGTCAGGTCGAAGAGCGCGCCAACTGGGCGGGCAGAAGGGCCGCCGCCGCCATGCAATCCATCCCATGGCACGTTCTGAATTGACGCATTAACGAGGTCGATCGTTTCCATGATCGCATCGCCAATGTCATCGCCGCTGCCCGACCAGTGGTACATGAGTTGCAGGTAGGGGTTGAACGCGATGACTTCGCCGTCCGTGCCGTGCCCGAGGGGCGCGAAGAGTTGGGAGACGCCTGTGATGATGTTGATTCGAAAGAGCGTTTCGGCATCGAGCCCGTCATCGCCTGTCACGGCATAGAAGGGCGCTGTTTCCGTGCCACCGCCGGCGAACGCGCAGGGTGCGAGCATGACCACCGCCAGCGCGGCGAAGCGCACGGGAAACGGACTTGTTGGTCGCATCGGGGGCCCCTCCCTTGGTCCATCGAGTCGCCGACCCGTCCACCCTACCGGCTCACCTGCGGGTCAGGAACACAAACCCTGGGAACCCGCGCGATTCGGGAGGCCGTCGTTGCCCCAGCTTGCCACTGACGGGCGGCGGGATGCGCATCGCCGTACCCTTTGCCCGATATGCCCACCCGCACCCGCATCAAGATCTGTGGCATCCGTGATCCGCACACGGCCCTCATTGCGTGCGAGTGCGGCGCGGACGCGATCGGCGTGGTGCTGGCACCGGGGTCGCCTCGGACGGTGACCTCCGACGAGGCCTGGGAGGTGGTCGCCGCGGTCCCACCCTTTGTGACGACGGTCGGGCTGTTCGTGAACGCCAAACCTGAGCAGTACCTCGAGGCGGCGCACGATTTGGGATTTGATCTGGGGCAGCTGCACGGCAAGGAAGCGGAACCAGTCGTGCGCGAATGTGGCCCGGGCATCATCAAGGCGATTCAGTATGACTCGGAGACGATCGAGCACGACCTCTTTAAGTGGTCGCGCATCACCGAGGTGAATGCGGTGCTTGTTGATGGTGGCTCGGGCGGCACGGGCGAACGCGCCGATTGGGCGCATCTAGCACAGGTTGCAGAGCGCTGCGACCATCCCCTCATTCTGGCGGGGGGTTTGACGCCCGAGAATGTTGGGGAAGCAATTCGGCTTGTCCGACCATGGGCGGTGGACGTTTCGTCAGGTGTGGAGTCCGAGCGCGGGGTCAAGGACCCGGCCCTCATCGAGGCGTTTTGCGAGGCAGTGCGGCAGGCGGACGCCCGGTTGAACAAGGCATAGGCGCGACGCGCGACGGCTTCACGGCGGTTCGTCTGAACGGCCCGCAGGAATGTGCAGTGTTCCCTGCGGACCCACTGCAGGCGAGGGGATTGTTGTTCGATACCGGACTTGGGCCGACCGCACATTTCACGAGCGGCCGACCGGGAGCAACACCATGAAGACCATGCAAGCCATCGTGACGGATCCGTCACATCTGCTGAGTTCACCGCAAGGGACTGTTGTCTCGCGCCCGGTGCAATTGCCCGTGACGAAAGTCGACGACTCGTTTGCGGTCGCTTGGGCGCCGACGCAGCATTCACTTGCGCATACATATTCGCCCGCGCGCGTCACGCCGCCCGTGGCGAATACGAAGAACGACGATCGCGGCAGCGTTTCCGAGCCGGTGAACTGAGGCTCAACACGGGCTCGTGCCGAAGGCGAAGAGCACGGCGCTCAGATCGGCCAAGTCGACCACGCCGTCGAGGTTGGCGTCGCCCGGGATGCCGGGCAGGCCAGTGTTGCCAAAGTTGAACAGGACGATCGACAGGTCGTTGAGGTCAACCGTGCCCGTGCCGTCGAGGTTCGGGCATGGGTCTGCGCGTCGCGCGAGATAGCCGCCGCTAAACGTGAAATATCCGAACCAGCCTTCTTCGTTGGGGGGCGTGATATCGACGATTGGCGCGCCGGGCAGCACGTTGTTCAGCGCGATCCAACCTTCGGTAGGCACGAACAGCGCAGCGGAGGGGTCCGACGTGCCCGGGTCAGTACCCGAGGCGATGATGAGGCCATCGTTATTCAGGCCGCGCGGCAGGCCATTGCCGAGGTAGCTCGGGAGGGAGATCGGCGTCGCATCGACGGTCGTGTTGATGTCCCATTGATACGCGATCGTGCCGGCGTACTTGCCAACGGCGATGCCGTTGTCGTTGATGTCGGCGACGAAAGAGAAGCCGGGCGGGATGTCGAATGGAACAAGGCTCTCAACGCCACCAACCCAGATCGCGGCCAAACCGGAAGATTGTCCCCCGACGACGTCATTGTCATTGATGGTGTTGGTGTAGCCCTGGATCAGGTTGAGTTCCTGCACGCCGTTGGTGGCATCCCAGCGCGACGGGTGCGTGTTGTAGTAGCCGACGATGACGTCATTGTTGTTGATGTCGCTCGGGTGAAAGCCAGTGGGGAGCATGGTGAGGCCATTGGCCTGGCTCCAGACGAAGGCGTTGTTTGCGACGTTGCCCGTGACGGCGCCGGAATCGTTGATTGCGAGGAAGATCGAGCCTTGCGTGCCGACCAGGCCTGAGAGATTGTTCAGGAGCAAGCCGGTCTGCAGATCCCAGACAACAGGATCACTACCAAGCTGCCCTGCGACATAGTTGGCGCTGACCTGGGTCGGAATGTCGAGGCCCGCGCCCTCGAGTTCGATGACTTGGAACGTGGGCGTGCCAGCGCGTGTGTTTGGGGCCAACGCACAGGCGACCAAGCTTGCGGTCACTGCGAGATACTTCATTGAGATTGCGTCCTCCTGAGCCTCCAGACTACGGGCTGAGGGGCGCAGCACAAGCTCGAAGCGGAGAAACAGGCCTGATGACCCAGACAACTTGCCCAGCCTCGCATCGCCAGATGCTGGTCGGTGCTAGCCGACAGCGGGTGTGAAGGTCGCCCCGGGCTCTGCGCCCATGGTGACGAAATCGCCAATCTGGAAGTCGCCGGCACGTTGACGGCCATCGGTCTTGCAGACGATGGGCATAGGGGCGGCGACCGTGACGGTTGATGCGGGCAGATCCGTTGCGATGATTTGGCCCTGGATGCGTCGAGGGCGACCATAGACCGGCTCGACATAGCGCCCGCCGGTGTGGCAAATGTCGATGCGTTTGGCTTGCACCCGAATGACTCCGCGGATGCGTTTGCCGATGGGTGTATCGACTGGCTGCGTGGGCGCCAGATGCATTTCGTAGTTCGTCTCCGCGAAGGCCAGCACCATGTGGTCGTTCCCGATTGACTTCACCACGGCGTGACAGACATTGACATCATTCGTTGCGGGCATCGTTGTCGTCATGCTCCAGAGTGTACCGGCACGGGCGCGGGCCTTGGCAGGCCCAAGAAGTTGGCGAGCAGCAGGGGACCTTCTTCGGTCAAGAAGCTTTCCGGGTGAAACTGCACGCCTTCGACTGGCGCAGCGCCGGGCTTGCGCAAGCCCATGATGACCCGTTCGTCGGTCCGCCCATCGAGGCTGCGCTCGAAGGTCCATGCGGAGACTTCCCAGCCTTCGGGCAATGCGCCCTTGGGTTTGACGACCAGTGAGTGATAGCGCGTTGCTACAAACGGGTTGGATAGGCCCTGGTAGATGCCCTTGCCATCGTGATGCACTTCGCTTGTCTTGCCGTGCATGATCGTGTGATGGCGCACGACATCGAGCCCATGCGTGAAGCCCATGCACTGGTGCCCAAGGCACACGCCGAGGATCGGAACCTTGCCTTCAAAGGCGCGCACGATGTCGTTGGACACGCCTGCTTCTTTAGGTGTGCAGGGCCCGGGTGAGACGATGACGCGCTCCGGGCGCAGTGCGAGCGCCTGTTGTGCGGTGATCTGGTCATTGCGCACGACCTTGACCTCAAGCGAGGCGTCAAGCTCCCAGATGCGCTGCACCAGATTCCAGGTGAAGCTGTCGTAGTTGTCGATGATGAGGATCAGTTTGGCGCTCCTCGCCCGCGTCGTCCGGCCGGTCCGCCCGGCGCGCCTCCGGCGCCACCGCCGCCATCCTTCGTGAGTTTCTCGACCATCTCTTCAAGCTTCCGGACGCGCTCGACCAGTTCGTCGCGATCGGGCAATGCTGCACCGAGTCGACCGGCGGCGCGTCGCGCCTGATCTGCGAGCCCTTCGTCGCGCGTGCGATCGGCAAACCCGCGGAGGAGTGCCAAGCCATCTTCTTGTTCACAGTCAACAAGTGCATTGATCGCACCGCGCACGGCTCGGCCCTCTGTGTCATTGAGCAACGGCGCCACGGCGTCGAAGGCGAGCTTCTGATCATGGTGGGCAAGATTGCCGACGGTGCGCAAGGCCGAGCTGCGCGTGCGGTTGTAGACGCCAAACCTGGTCAACTCGATGGCAAGTGGGAGGCCTTCCTTGAGATCGAGGCGACCCAGCCCGCGCAGCGCGCCCTCGCGCACCGTGTCGCGGTTGGAATCGAAGTGGATCGCGGCCTCGTAGAGGGGCATGTCGCGCTCAGCACCAAAGTAGCCAAGTGCCGCGAGCGCCGAGCTTCGACAGGCATACGAACGCTCTTGCTCGGCGGCGTGCCAGCGCAGCAGATCGATCTGACTCGAAGACAGGTCATGACTCTCCTGGCCCAGCGCATCGATCACCGCGTCGCGCACACGGGGATTGGCCACACCACTCGCGAGCATTTCCGCCAACTCGTCGACCTTCCCCATCTCGCCAAGAGACGCGGCCGCTTCGCGCCGGATGGTGTAGTGCTCGCCATCATCGAGCACGCAGGCCACTAACGCTTCAGTCGACGCGCTCGACTTCTTGTCCTGCAGATACTTCGCGGCGTCGCGGCGAGCCACGTGCAGATCCTTGTTGTGCAGCTGCGCAATGAGCCAGCTCTCCGGCAGGTCGACGTCGAGCGCCATTGCGACGGTCAATTCCGGGTCGATCACGACCATGGACGGCTCTGCATCCAGCGTCAGGGCGTGTTCATGACGACGACCATCGATGTTCATGATGACGACTTGTGGCGAGCTCGAGTCGTTCGCATACACCCAGACCGGCAAGTCGAACACAAAGGCTGGGGCCCCATCGCCAATGTATTGCTTCTGCTCAGCGGTGATGTTGAGCGCCTGATCGTTGGCGTCCCAGCGTGCCTTGATAGCCATCTTGGGTGTGCCAGGCGCATAGGCCCACTGTGCGAAGAACTGTTCGAGTGATTTGCCTGAGACTTCTTCGAGGCACTTGCGGAAGTCGTCGGTTTCTGCGGTACTGAACTTGAAGCGATCGAGATACAGCGCGACACCCTTGAAGAATGTTTCCTCGCCCAGCTTGTTGCGCAACATGTGCAGGATTGCGCAACCCTTTGGATAGGGATTGCTCGGTTTGCGGAACACTTCATCCGGGCTTTCATAGACATTCGACACCATGCCAGGGCGCGTGATGTCGCGCTCCGAGCGCACCTGGTCGCGCTCAGGCAACCCGCGACAGGCACCGTAGATGTCCCACAGATAGCCATCCTGGTAGCCGCGCGAGGCCTCGAACCACAGACTCTCCATGTATGTGGCCCACCCCTCGTTGAGCCAGATGTGCTCCCAGCTGTTGCAGGTGATCAGGTCGCCAAACCACTGGTGACCAAGTTCGTGGGAGATCAAGCCTTCGAGGTCGCCATCTTCAAGGCCGATCTCGTCAAACACCGCGATGTCATACATCGTCGTTGCGCCAGTGTTTTCCATGCCGCCTGCGCCAAAGTTCCACACGCACAACTGTGCATAGCGATCTTGCCAGGGGTACGGCTCGTCGAGGCGTCGCTCGAAGACCTGGATCATGTCATGCGTCTTGCCATAGCTGGGCTTGATGCGGTCGCGGAATTGCTCCGCGGCATATACGGGCAGTTTCACGCGTGCGCCGGATGGGGCCACATCAACCACCGCGAACTTGCCCACGATCAGGGACACCAGGTAGTTGACGTGCGGCTTGTCCATCGACCAGTGGAAGGTGGAGGCGCCGCCGCTCGAGGATTGATCGACCAGCACGCCGTTCGATGAAACCTCATAACCCTTGGGCACCGTGACGACCAGCTCGGTCGTGAGGCGCTCATTGGGGAAGTCGTGGCAGGGGAACCAGAAGCTGTTCGTGTCGCTCTCGCCTTGGGTGTGGATTTGCGCGGGGCGACCGGGCCACTCAGGGGCCTCCGTGAGCCAGAACAATCCATCGATCGGATCCTCGACCACATAGTCGGTGACAAGGGTCACGGATTCACCCGCGACGATTGGTGGATCGAAGGTGTAGGTGACGTGCTCCTCGTCGCTCGTGAAAGGCACGTCGCCTCGCCCTTCCAGCGCAGCGCTTGTGATGTGCAAGAACTTTGCGTTCAACGTGAGGGCATGCACGGGTGTGCTGATCGGGGCAAGGGTCAGTCGCTGCGTCGCCTCGAGCCGGCGCGTGTTCATATCGGGAATCGCGATGTCCAGCCGCATGTGATCGAAGTCGACCACACGGTCCGGCGGGAAGTTGCGCAGGTCCTTGCCGGTCATCGCGTCGACTGTCTCGGCGGCGGCGCTGGACGTCTGCCAGAAGCGCTCCAGTCGGCCCTCGAGGCAGGAACACTCTTCGCCTTCTGCTGCACCGAGAGCCAGTGCGGTCATTGACAATGTAAGGGGCGCAAGAATCGCCACGACAGTCCTGGGGCGCATCGCCATGTGCAAACTCTCCAACAGGTGTTCCGAGCCCGCCAAAGCGGATTGGCGGCGGGGGCAGTGTAGCCTGGGGCGGCGCGATCCCAAAGCGTCGCCGCGCCGCGTTTGCTACGATGGGCTATGCACCACCTTTCATTGCAGGACGCAGTGGCCCCAATAGACAACCAGCGGCTATCCTGTCGACCAGCCACGCGAGCGGCGGGGCGGGGGCGAGATAGCACGCGCCAATCGGCAGGAGCGGCGCGTGTCTCGGGACGGCAGGCGGGACAAGACCTGCTGGCCTCTGCCGGGCATGTTTCGACGGATACGGAGTTCTATTCGCCCGTGCCCGAGGGCTATCGGCGCGGCTTCCACACGTATGTCGTCGTGCTTGGCACGGTGATGAGTGGACTTGGGAAGGGCATCTTCGCCTCGTCGATGGCCAAACTCCTCAAGGACAAGGGCCTCTCCGTCGCGCCGATCAAGATGGAGGGTTATCTCAACATTGACTCGGGCACATTGAATCCATTCCGCCATGGCGAGGTGTTCGTGCTCGACGACGGCACCGAGTGCGACATGGACCTGGGCACGTATGAGCGCATGCTCGACCAGAACCTGAGTGCCAAGAACTTCGTTACTTCGGGCCAGATCTTCCGCGACATTCTCGATCGTGAGCGCCATGGCGGGTACCTGGGGCGGGATGTGCAGATGATCCCGCACGTCACGGGTGAGGTGAAGCGCCGCCTGCGCGAGCTGGCGATGCAAGGCGATGGCAAGCGCCCCGCCGACGTGGTGTTCGTCGAAGTAGGCGGGACCGTTGGCGATTACGAAAACGGCTTCTACATCGAAGCACTGCGCCAGCTCGCGTTTGAAGAAGGCCCCGACTCGGTCTGCTTTGTTGCGCTGACCTACATCATCGAGCCGCCCGCGTTGGGCGAGCAGAAGAGCAAGGCGGCGCAGTTGGGTGTGAAGCGCGTGATGGAAGCGGGCATTCAGCCGCACATCATTGCCTGCCGAGCGACCAGCCCGATCACGGATTCGGTGGCGCAGAAGATTGCGATGTTCACGAACGTGCCAATGCGTCGCGTGTTTTCGATGCACGATCGCAAGAGTATCTACACGATCCCCGAAGCGATGCGCCAAGCGGGGCTCGACCGCGAGATCTTGTCGATTCTGAATCTGCACGATCGCGTGGACCTGGGCCACGAAGATCGCGCGCGCGAGCGCTGGATGGACTATGTCCGCCGCCTCGAATCACCCAAACCCAAGCACATTAAGATCGGCGTGACCGGCAAGTACTCAACCTTGCGCGACGCTTATGCCTCGATCGAAAAGGCTGTCGAACACTGTTCCACGCATCTCGCCTGCGAGACCGAGCTCGTCTGGATCGACGCCACCGAACTGACGGACGACAACGCGTCGGCACACTTGAGCGGGCTCGACGCAGTGATCGTGCCGGGCGGGTTTGGCAGTCGAGGCGTCGAGGGCAAGATTTCGTGCGTGCGCCATTGTCGCGAGAAGCAAACGCCATACCTGGGCATTTGTTTGGGCTTCCAGGCGGCGGTCGTCGAGTTCGCGCGCAACGTCATGGGCTTGCGCGAGGCCAATTCCACCGAGTTCGATCCTGAGTCGCATGACCCGGTGATTTGCGAGCTGCCCGACCAGCGCGAGATCGAGCAGTTGGGCGGCTCGATGCGTCTCGGCGGGCAGGATGTGGCGCTCACGCCGGGCACGCTCATGTGGGATCTCTTTGGGCGCAAGGACACGGTCCGGCAGCGCTTCCGCCATCGGTATGAAGTGAACCCGAGCTACGTCGAGCGGTTCGAGGCTGCGGGGCTGATCTTCTCGGGCAAGCATCCGAAGTACCCGATCATGCAGGCGCTTGAGTTGCCCAAGCCCGGCGCCGAGGATGTCGAGCCCGGCAAGCCCACGCACCCGTTCTTCGTGGCGGGGCAGTTCCATCCGGAGCTGTTGGGGCGTCCGCTGCGGCCCCAGCCGATGTTCATGGGGCTGCTGGAGGCGGCTCTGACGCGGAAGTATGGCCAGGCCTCTGGCGCCCAGGCGATCGCCAAGGCCTGATTCGACTCGCCAAGGGTGAGCATGGGTGGGCCCGTGGCTATACTCTGCCCCTCACAAGCATTGGCCGATGTAGCTCAGCTGGTCTAGAGCGGCGGATTCATAACCCGCAGGTCGGTGGTTCGAGTCCACCCATCGGCACTCTTGCCCCGCTTGCAACGCGGGGTTTTTATTTTTTGGGCGGCGCTGGATCCACTTCGCCCATGCCAAAGTCCTTGTTCCACCGCTCCTTGGCCTCCTCACGAATCGCAGCCACTTGGTCCTTCCAATCGGGGCCGTGCTTGCGACGGATGGCGGACTCCATGATCAGGTTGTACGCGTCGTCATAGGCTTGCATTTCTTCCGTTGTCATGCAGTACGCACCTTCATACGTGAAGCCCAGCCGCTGCTGCATCATCTTGCGAGCGTCGAACTCCCACGTCGGCGGCATGCCCCATGTGCGAATGGCGAGCTTGCCTTCAGCAAGGTCTTTGAATGCATCACGCGTGCCGCGCGCTTGTGGGCGCGCATCCCACTCCGCGGCTTCGGCTTGGATGCGCTCCTTGTTGTCAGCCCACCAAGCGAGGGCAGCGCTCCTCCTTTGCTCGAGGCTCTCGCCGGGCAAGTCCACCCCAATGTAGAGCGCCAGATTCTGAATCGATAGTGCATCAATCGAATCGAAAGCGACTTCAACGACGCGTGGATCACATTCTGTGCGGTGGACCCGCCTATCCTCAAAGATTGTTCCGATCCAAAATGACCGCAGTGGCGCCTCGTTGGTTTGGCGCAGCGCTCGAACCGCCAATTCGTGGCAACCGTCGATACGGTGCTGGGTGAGAAGCTTCCACGAAGTTACTTTGACAAGAGACGCTGCATTTGGATCCGTGAGCTGGCACTCAGCTGCGACCTCGGTATGAGTTGTCCACATTGCAGAGTTGAGGAGACGTGCTTGTGCCCTCGGCCCCGCCGCGGGAAGCAAGTTGATGAGGAATGCGCTTTGTTCGTTCCGATCACCAAGTCCGTGAGTTGCGCGACGCCAAACTCGACTGACTGCGTAGTGCGACTGCCACTCGATCGGCGCGTCCTTATCAAGTTCTCGACCACCGCTGTTCCAGATCCCACCCTTCGGCATGCCCTTGTCTACATGCTCCAACAACTCTGGCAACACCAGCCTCGGATCGCACAACAGCAACTCATCTTCCGCCGCCCAACGATCTTCGACTGATGCCGACACATCCGTCATTTGCTCGACCAGCGCGTGCACTTCGTCGGCCGTGCATGCTGCCGTCGCGACAACTGCTTGCTCCGGCTCTGGAGTCTCAGCTTGCTGCGCCAATGCCACGCTCGGGGCCGCTAGCACAGTGACAATCAATGTGATTCGAAACATCGCGCAGCCTCCGAAAGAGCCCTCACGTTATACGGCACGCATTAGCGTCGGTTCACCACCCTCTCCCCCTCGGGAGCTTCTTCCCATCCGTGAGCCAGAGTGGCGCGAGGCCTGCGCGCATGGGCGCCGGCAGCAGCACACGCACCAAGCCACGCACGAGTGCTCGCCCGAACGTCGCGCCGCCCATAATCATCACACCAAAGATCGCGAGCGTGATGGCGCTGATCGTCGGTCCGAGCAGCCACTCGGCAACCTCACTCTTGGATGTGGAGCCTGCTGAGATCTCGGCGAGCACCACCGCGCGGCGGATGCCGTACCCGACGATTGGAACGGCAAGCAGCACGAGTGGCAGCAGCGCAAGGCGCACGCCGCGCACGCCCAGCATCAGGACTGATGATGCGATGCCCGCAATGACGGCCAGCACGGCACCGCCAAACCAGATGCCAAGCACCCAGGGATCGATCGCGGCGATGGGGCCGCCCAGGTCGGTAAGCAACTCTTGATGGGCGGCTCGATCAACGGTTGTGCTCCAGTAGCTGCCCGGCAGCATGGTGGCGAAGTCGTCGGAGCCGATCTCAACCGACCCAAACATCAGTCCCATGAGCGCGAATGAGACGCCCGTGCCGACGCCGAGCACCACAAGCACCCACAGGCTTCCAAGCAATGTCGACCAGCGCTTGGCGGTGCGCCCCATCGATGGGTATTCCTGCAGTGGCGCGACTTGGCCGCACTCGGGGCACCGTGCGACGATCAAGCCATAGATCGGCTCGCGCAGCGTGAGTTGGCCCATCAAGTTGAAGCCGCACTTCGCGCACACGCGCACGCCAGTGATGACACCCAGGCGCTCATCGGCCTTGGGCTTTTCGCTTGGCGCAGCGTTGGGCATGCTCGGCGCGGTGTCAGGTTTGTCGGTGGTGCGGTCCGTCATTCGCCCATCATCCTCGCAATTTGTTTGCGCCGCTTGCGGAGTCGCCGAGCTATCGCCCCAGCGTTGACGTTTGCCGACATCGCACGCGCCGCGACGGCAAACGCGCCGGTGATGAAGAACACGAGCACGGCCATCTTGGCATGTGCAAACAACTCGCGCCACGCCAATCGCGGCCAGCGATGCCAGGGCTGATCGATCGAGGTCAGCACCGCGATGACTGTGAGCAAAGCGCCCCAGCCGAGCAGCAATTGCAAAAGGCGGATGTGCCGGAGCGCGCGCCCGAACCAGGCGCCGGTCAGCACGAGCGCAATGGCAACCGCCAGCAGGCTCGCGGTCATCAACGGGTCATAGCGCAGCTCGGCCCGAGCTTCGCGCAAGTTGAGATTGGCGATTACGCTCCATGTCATGAGGAACACGAGCAAGCCCATTACGGACTGCCAGGCCATCCACCAGATGGAGCGCATCGTGCGCCGCCACGGCGCGCGGGCTGGGCGTCGCACCGCTGCGGTGTTGCACTTCGGGCATTGCACGATGGGCAGGTGGTAGTGGGGGTCGAGCGGCGCGCAGAGCTTGCACATGTCAAAGCCGCACCCGAGGCAGACGTGGCTCCTGCGCACCCTGTGCTCCCAACGGGGCGTCCGATGGTGGGCGCCCCAGGTCCATACCTTCGTCAGGTTGTTCCGGTTCTGTTGAAGATCATTTCGAAGCCCCCGGGTTCGCCGGATCGAAGCCTTTTTGCGTGTTGAAGGCTGCAGAGCCGCCGCGCGGGATCGAGAGCGTTTGCCAGGCGGTGTCGGCCCGTGAGGCATGCACGCGTGCCTGCTGCACGATTTGCCCGACGTGGTAGGCGATGTGGCTCAGCGATCGGGTGAGCGCGAGGGCCAGCGTGTGCGCTTCACCACGGATGTAGATGGTCTTGGTCAGGTCCGCGTCAGTGAAGCTTGCGAGCGCGCTTTCGACTGCATCCCACCCCGTATTCCAGTGCGCAATGAGCGCCTCGCGGTCGGCAAAGTCATCGATGAATTCACTGTCGCGATTGCGCCAAGGCTTCTCGCCATCGGTTGTGAGCGCATCGGTCCAGCGCGAGCGCAAGTTGCCGCCGATGTGTTTCATGATCACCGCGATCGAGTTTGTTTCGGGATCGAGCGAGGTGCGCAGCTGGGGCCAGGTCAGCTGCGCAGCGGAGCGCTCGCCAAGTGACCGGTACCGTGCAAATTCCGCGGCGAAGGCGGGGATGATCTCCGAAGTCATGCAGGCACTATATGAGGTGGACGCCCAGGTCTTCTCGCAGGGCCATACTTGCCGACTCGTCAGTTGGCTGGATACGCTGCGCGGCCACAGGAAAATCCTCATGTCAAGCATCTTCGATTCCATTCCCCCCGGCTCGAACATCCCGAACGTTGTGAACGCCATCATCGAGATCCCCAAGGGGCGGCGCAGCAAGTTCGAGGTCGACAAGGCGACGGGGCTGATTCGGCTCGATCGCTATCTTTATTCCTCGAGCCACTACCCGGGGGACTATGGCTTCGTGCCGCAGACCTTGGCGGCCGATGGTGACCCGCTGGATGTCTTGGTCATGGTGAACGAACCGACCTTCCCGGGCTGCCTCATTCAGGCTCGGGTGGTGGGGGTGTTTCGGATGCTCGACCACGGATCGGCGGACTGCAAACTCTTGGCGGTGCCTGATTCCGACCCGCTCTTTGCCGAGGTGCGTGCGTTGGAGGATGTGCCGCGCCACTATCTGCGCGAGGTCGAACATTTCTTCTCGACCTACAAGCAGCTTGAGGATGTGCAGGTCGCGCCGCAGGGCTGGGATGGTCGAGCGGCCGCGATCGCGGAGGTGGAAGACGCCGTCCGGCGCTACCGCGCTGCCCAAGGTTGAGCCGAGACAGCCCGGGCGTGTTTTTTGTCCACAAACTCGTGGATCACTTGATCTTGGTCGCCCCGCCCGATACCCTAACAAAATGCTATCATCTGTGGGGCGAGTCCGGCTGGAATCGGCGATCGCGGCCATCGAAGGCGGCCGGGGCGTTGCCCGGGCGGCAGCGTCCGGGCCCATTCACCACCTCCTGGCCTGCCCCAAGGGCCTGCGCGGCGGCATCCATGAATGGTTCGG
Organism: Phycisphaerales bacterium; assembly: GCA_020427635.1. GTDB lineage: Bacteria > Planctomycetota > Phycisphaerae > Phycisphaerales > UBA1924 > JAGQOH01. The sequence continues at coordinate 35,261 of JAGQOH010000014.1, read as the reverse complement.
TCAAGAGCGGTTTGGCGATCCTCTTGGGCCGAACGCGGCGCGCGCGCGCCATTGGTGGCCCCCGATCGGCGTGCTGACCCATGTGGCCCGTCGGGCGGTTGAACTCTGGCCCGACCGGCGGATCGTCTGGATCGGTGGGCGATGTCGCCCATACCTCGGCGCCTTGGTTGGCGGCTTGGGTGTGCCGGGCCAGGTCAAGCGGGATCTGCGCTTGTTGCACCGCTCAATCGTGGTCGAGCCAAGCGATCAAGCCGAGCGCATCTGGGCGATCGATCTGGCGTTGCGCTGCGCGGGCGTAAGCGTGGTGATCGCGGAAGGGTCTGCAATGACGATGGCGATGTCGCGCCGGCTGCAACTGTCGGCGCAGGATGGCGGCACGATCGGCCTTGTGGCGCGTCCGCCCTGGGAGCGTCGCACGCTGTCCGCGGCGCGCACGCGATGGTGCGTTTCGCCCGCACCGTCAAGCAATGTTGAGCCCCGATGGATCGTGGAGCTTCTGTGCTGCAAGGGAGTGCAGCCCACATCGGAGGGGGCGCGACAGTGTGTCGTGCAGAGAGATCATGAAACGGGCGATGTCCGTGTGGATGCCCATGTTGCCGATCGACCTGCTGCGGCGCAGGAATCGGCACGAAGCCTGCAACACACCGCATAACGAGCAGAAAAACGCTTCGCTTGTGCTCGTGCATACCGTGCATCAGCAACAAGTCGTGGCGAGTTGTTGTGCGCTTGCCCGAAAGGGTGGGGTGCGCGCTGGAATGTCGCTTGCACAGGCCCGGGCGGTGCTGCGCCCACCGCCGCGCGTCGAGCCCTTCGACCCCGTGCGCACAAGCACAACGCTCGAAGCGCTTGGCATGTGGGCCAGCCGATTTTCCCCGCGTGTGTCAATCGACAAGCCAGACGGTTTGTTCATCGACGTCACCGGCTGCGAGCGTGTCTTTGGAGGCGAATCGCAGTTGGCTCAGCGCGTGCTGCGCGATTTGGTGCGCCTGGGTATCACCGCCCGTTGCGCCATTGCGCCAACATTCGTTGGCGCTTGGGCAATAGCGCGGCATGGCGCGTTACGCTGCAGTTGTGTTTCGTCGCAAACATTGCGCGATGCCCTGGCGCCGCTGCCGGTCGCCGCCTTGCGCCTGGACATGCAGACAGTGCTGGGCTTGCGCGAAGTTGGCATCGAGCGCATCGAGTCTTTGATGAGTTTGCCGCGCTCGGTGCTGCCCGCGCGGTTTGGCGCGCAACTTTTGCTCCGGCTCGACCAGGCGCTCGGGCAGGCGATCGAGACGCTCGTGCCGATCCGTCCAGTTGACCTGCCGCGAACCGTGCGCCGATTCGAAGGCCCTACGAGCCGACACGACGCCATCGAGCAGACCGCGCGAGCACTCGTACGCGAGATCACGAAGCATTTGCACACCCTGGAATGCGGCGCGACACGACTCGTGCTGACATTAGAGCGAAGCGATCTGCCGCCGCTTGACCTTCCACTCATGCTGAGTCATCCGACGCGCAATGAAAAGCACTTGTGGTCGCTCTTGCGTCCTCGCCTCGAGCGGGCACATCTTGGTTTCGGAGTCGAGGCCATGGAGCTTGTCGTGCGCCGGTGGGGACGCCTGGCCCATGAGCAAACCGAGGCGTGGACGGATCGAGAGCAGGGGGGCGATGCGCGATCGCATGATCGGGCCTGTGCGCAGCTCGTCGACACGATGGTCAATCGGCTTGGAAACAGCCGCGTGCGCCAGTTGTCCCTCGTCGAATCGCACCGCCCGGAGCGCGCGTGCCAGCCTCGCCCCGTCATGATTGATGCGCGCACGCGTCCCACCGCCCATTGCACGCCGCATGATCGTCCAACAATGTTGCTTGATTGTCCAGCAGTTGCGAATGTCGTCGCGCTCTCGCCTGACGGACCCGTGCATCATGTGCGCCGTGATACACGGGAACACAAGATCATCCAAAGCGTCGGGCCCGAGCGCATCGCTTCGGAGTGGTGGCCCATGCGCCAGGGCGGTGCATCGATGCATCACACCACGCGCGATTATTTCAAAGTACAGGACGACGACGGGCGTTGGCTCTGGATTTTTCGCGTGTGCGAAACCGGGCGCTGGTTCATGCACGGCGCATGGGTGTAGCGATGCCCGAGCATCCTTGGCCCAAGTTGAAAGCGCACCCATCCCACGTGTCCACTGGCCCGCGCACCTCGGGCCCAGCGCCATGTGTTCGCTATGCGGAGCTACTGGTCACTAGCAACTTCACGTTTCTCACCGGCGCCAGTCACCCCGATGAATTCGTCGAGCACGCGGCGTTGCTTGGCCATCACGCGATTGCCATCACTGACACGAATACGCTTGCCGGCATCGTTCGCGCGCAGGCTGCTGCCAAAGATGCCGGCCTGCCGCTCGTCGTCGGATGTCGATTGGTGTTTACGGAGCCGGATGCGCCCAATGTCTGCGTCTATCCGACAAGCCGCCCGGCCTATGCGCGTCTGTGCCGACTGCTCACGCGCGGCAAGCGCCGAGCCCCGAAGGGCGAGTGCCACCTCCAGTTCAATGACTTACTCGAGGGCAACGCAGGTCTGCTTGCCATCATTGCGCCGTGCTGGTTCGTGCGCAGCGATAACGAGCACATGCTCCACGCGCTTCGATCCGCCTTCGATGATGACCGCCTGTCTCTTGCCACGGCCCATCGGTATCACCAGGATGACGCTGAGCGCCATGCACACGCGCACGAACTTGCCAAGCGATGTAACGTGCCGCTCGTGGTGACTAATGATGTGCTCTATCACATTCCCGAGCGACGCATGCTGCAGGACACTGTGACCTGCATCCGCCAGGGCTGCACGATCGAGCAGGCGGGCTTGCGTCTGCAGGTCAATGCCGAGCGTCACCTCAAGACGCCGGATGAGATGGCACGTTTGTTTGCGGATGCGCCCGAGGCGATCGCACGAACGGTCGAAGTTGCCGACCGCGCCTTGGCATTCGATCTGGATGAATTGAAGTACGAATATCCGGTCGAGCCGTGTCCGGATGGCATGACGCCTTTTGGGTATCTCAAAGCGTGTGTTGATACCGGCTCGCGGCGGCGCTATCCCGATGGCGTGCCGACGAAAGTGAGCCAGTCACTCGAGCACGAACTTGCGCTCATCAAGGAGCTGCGCTATGAAGCCTATTTCCTGACTTGTTACGACATCGTCAATTTCGCGCGATCGCATGGCATCCTCTGCCAGGGGCGCGGCGGGGCGGCCAACTCGGCGGTGTGCTTCTGTTTGGGCATTACCGAGGTCGATCCCGCGCGGTTCAGTCTGCTCTTCGAGCGCTTCGTCAGCCGTGCGCGCAACGAACCGCCTGACATTGATATTGATTTCGAACACGAACGTCGCGAGGAGGTGATTCAGCATATCTATCAGAAGTACGGGCGCGAGCGGGCGGCATTGACGGCGGAGGTCATCAGCTATCGCGGGCGCAGCGCCGTGCGCGAAGTCGGCAAGGCCATGGGGCTCTCGCTTGATTGTGTCGATGCGCTTGCGAAGAACCTCGATCGTTGGCACGCGCCGCCGACAGAATCGAGCTTCGCGGATGCCGGTGTCAATGGCCAAGATCCGACGATCCGGCAGGTCGTGGCCTTGACAAAGCAACTCGCCGGCTTTCCTCGCCATTTGTCGCAACATGTGGGCGGGTTTGTGATCACACGCACGGCGCTGCACGACCTGGTGCCCATCGAGAACGCCGCCATGGAAGACCGCACGGTGATCGAGTGGGATAAGGACGACATCGACGCCATGGGCATTCTCAAGGTCGATTGTCTTGGGCTTGGCATGCTGACCTGCATTCGCAAGGCGTTCACATTTGTGAAGCAGATCATGGGCGAGGAACTGACGCTGCATAAGGTGCTGCACGACTATGGCGAGGACCCGGCGGTATACGAGATGATTCAACACGCTGATACGGTTGGCGTTTTTCAGATCGAATCACGCGCGCAGATGTCGATGCTGCCGCGATTGAAGCCGGCGAACTTCTATGACCTCGTCATCGAGGTGGCGATCGTCCGCCCGGGACCCATTCAGGGCGGCATGGTGCATCCATACCTGCGGCGGCGCACCGGTGAGGAAGCAGTGGTCTTTCCGAGTGAGGCGGTTCGCGATGTGCTCGGGCGCACGCTCGGCGTGCCGCTCTTTCAGGAGCAGGCGATGCAACTCGCCATTGTCGCGGCAGGGTTCACACCCGACGAGGCGGATGGACTTCGGCGCGCGATGGCTGCGTGGCGACGCAAGGGCGACAAGATCGCCGCATTTGGTCGTCGGCTCATCACGGGCATGGTTGCGAACGGCTATGAGCGCGACTTTGCGGAGCGCTGCTTTGCGCAGATCAAGGGCTTTAGTGAATACGGCTTCCCGGAGTCACACGCCGCCAGCTTCGCGTTGCTTGTGTATGTGTCTTGCTGGCTCAAGCGGTATCACCCGGCGTTGTTTGCGGCAGCGCTCATCAACAGCCAGCCCATGGGCTTCTATGCCCCCGCACAGATCGTTCGTGATGCGCGCGAGCACGGCGTCGATGTGCTTCCGGTCGATGTGAATGACAGCGCGTGGGATTGCTCGCTTGAGGTGAATGCAGGCGCACGAACAAGGGCGATCGCCACCGCGGAGCCCGGCGCATGGGGCAAGGACGGGCCCGCGCTGCGACTGGGCCTGCGCATGGTGCGTGGCTTACCGGAGCAGGATGCAGAGCGCCTGGTCGCGGCGCGCAAGCAATGGGAGCGCTTCGAGACGATTGAGCAACTCTGGCGCAGGAGCGGCATCAGCACGCGCGCCTTGCGCGCACTGGCCAAGGCGGATGCCTTTCGATCGATGGGTGTGGACCGGCGTGCCGCGTCGTGGCAAATCGGGCCGCTGCGCGATGTCCCATTGCCACTCTTTGAGGAGCACATCGCTCAGCCCAGTGATGACGACCAGCGGGCCATTGCGCGATTGCCAAGCCTTCCACTTCGCAAGCACGTTTTAGGTGACTATGAAGCAGTCGGCCTCTCGCTCAAGGCCCATCCAATGTTCTTCATGCGCGAGCGGTTTGAGCGCGACGGCGTCATTCGCACAACCGACCTGCGAGATGCGAGCCAGTGCCCGCAAGGCAGGCGGGTCGCCGTCGCAGGCGTCGTGCTCATGCGCCAGCGCCCAAGCACCGCTTCCGGTGTGGTCTTCATCACGCTCGAAGATGAAACAGGGATTGCGAATCTCATCCTGTGGAAGGATATCTTCGAACGCTTCCGCAAGATTGCTCGCTTGTCATCGGTCATGCTCGCGCAGGGGCGTGTCGAGCGCCAAGGAGAAGTCGTTCATGTGCATGCCGATCGGCTGGTGAGTTTGGATGAGTCCATGCCGGAGTTCGCGGCCCGGTCACGCGACTTTCACTGAGCGCAGTGGCCAGTACGGGGCTCAATTCTTTCTCAATCTTGAGAAGCGATCGATGCCGCTCATGGCGCACCGAATTCGCTACATTCCACACGACAAGGACGCGGGTGTTGGGTGCTCCGCTCTTGTATGTATGGGACCATGCACCGGGAAGACTGCGATGGAAGCAAGACACTTGTCGTACCAGCATAGGGGTGGTGATGAGCCGCTCCTCGGGTTGACTGTGAATCGGATTCTCCGCCGCGTGATTGATCGTTTTCCGGATCGAGAAGCGGTGGTGTGTGTGCCCCAGGCGCATCGCGTGACCTATGCGGATCTCGACCAGCGCGTGCAAGGCGTCGCGAAGGGGCTCTTGGCGTTGGGCGTAGCGCGGGGAGATCGAGTTGGCGTCTGGGCCACGGACAACCTCGAGTGGATTCTCCTTCAGCTCGCGACCGCCCGCGTGGGCGCTGTGCTCGTCAACATCAATCCGGCGTATCGGGTCGCGGAGTTGCGCCATGCGCTGCGGCTGGCAGAGGTGAATCATCTGTTTCTGATTCCGGCCTTTCGCACGTCGAACTATGTCGAGATGGTCTGTGAACTCGTGCCCGAGGCGCGTCTGTGTTCGCCTGCGGAACTAAAGCCCAACCTCTTGCCCAAGCTCCACAGCGTGACCGTGTGGGATCCCACGGAGATCGAGCGCGACGAGCCATGGGCGCCGGGCATGCACACGTGGTCATCGTTCCTGCGGCTTGGTGCGTCGGTGTCGGATCGGACGGTTCTAGAGCGTGCGATTTCGCTCGACATGGACGACCCAATCAATATCCAGTTCACGTCAGGCACGACCGGATTTCCCAAGGCCGTCGTTCTGACGCACCACAACATCGTGAACAATGCCTATTTCATTGGTGTGGAGATGGGCTTGACCGAGGCCGATCGCTTGTGCGTGCCGCTGCCGTTCTACCACTGCTTTGGCATGGTGGTCTCGAATCTCGCGTGCTTGGTGCGCGGCGCGTGCGTTGTTATTCCGGCTGACCACTTTGAAGCGGGCGCCGTGCTCAAGGCGATTCAGGACGAGCGATGCACGGCAGTGCATGGCGTACCCACGATGTTTGTCGCGGAGCTGGAGCATCCGGATTTTGCAACCTTCGATCTGTCGTCACTGCGCACGGGGATCATGGCGGGCGCGCCCTGTCCGCCTGAGCTGATGCGCCAAGTGATGGAGGACATGGGCTGCCGCGAGATCCTCATTGGGTATGGCCAGACCGAGTGTTCGCCCATTGCTGCGCTCACGCGCCCATCGGATTCGGTGGAGCGGCGACTGCGCACCGTTGGTACGCCCATCCCGCATCAGGAGTGCAAGATCGTTGATCCCGAGACTGGCGCGACGCAGCCGCTCGGCATGCCAGGCGAGGTCTGTTTTCGCGGCTACCACGTGATGCGCGGGTACTACGGTCAGCCCGAGGCCACTGCAGCAGCAATCGACGCGGCGCGTTGGTTGCACTCGGGGGATCTCGGCGTGATTGATGAGCATGGCTATTTGTCCATTACGGGTCGTCTCAAGGACATGATCATCCGCGGTGGCGAAAACGTGTATCCCGCTGAAATTGAAGCGTTCTACTATGAGCACGCGGACGTGGAGGAGATTGCGGTCTTCGGCGTTCCCGATGAAAAGTATGGTGAGGAGATTGGCGCATGGGTTCGCTTGCGCTCCGGGGCCTCGCTGGACGTTGACGCATTTCGGGAGTACGCCAAGGGTCAGATCGCGCACTACAAGGTTCCGCGCCGCATCTGGTTCGTGCAGGACTTCCCAATGACGGTCACGGGCAAGATCCAAAAGAACCGCATTCGGGATGCTGTGCAGCGCTGGATGGAGGCGGGTGCTGAGGATGCGGGGCGTCCGGTCGAGTACTACGTGCGTTGACGGACGGCCCTGCGGTGAGACCGCCCGATAGCCTGGGCGGCAGGGAGTTCAAGGGGGAATGGAATACTTTCCTGGGGCTGGCCGATATAGTGGATGCAGATGACTCGCCTTGTGCTCATCCTGGCCCTGGTGTGGCAGTCGCTACTTGCGGGCTTTGCACCAGTCCCAGTGCGCGGGCCGGTGGAGTGCGCACCAGCTTGTTGCCAGACGATCGAGCGCGTGACATGCTGCGGCGAGCGGATCGTCGAACACGTCTGTGGCAAGACCGGTGGCGCGTGCCTCTGCGGCGCCTCCAACGAATTGCCAGAACCTGTGCCGCAGGCGCCGATGCCCCAGCACGAACGTGACTCTCTGCTGGCAATTGGTGCGCTCGCACCCCCTCTGGTTTGCTGTGGCCCTCGCGCCGAAGTGCGCCCGTCGTTCCGACGAGGTCAGTGCGTACCGGATGGCAGGTCACACAATCACGTGCAGGCTTTCCTGGGCGTCTGGCGAACATAGACCCAAGGACCCGCAGGGACAGTGCGCGCTCATCGAACCGCACGTGACCTTGGCGTCTGTTTGGTCTATCGAGTCAGCAATCAGGAGATCCAGGAATGGCATTGCGAGCACTCGCGTGCGCAAGTTGCGCCGTGGCAGCGGGTTTGATCGGTGGCTGTGCGTCACCGTTCGATCAGCCCATTGGCACAAGAGATGGTCGGGTGATTCCAAGTGGTGCTTCCGAAGCGCCTCCTTCGCAGTATCGCGATGATGAGCGGGGTATTTTCTCAGGCGATGCGACGTTGCTTCCGAACGCTTCACCTGAGGACTACGTTCGCTACGCGCTTATGCACAGCCCAGCGGTGGAGGCGGCGTATCAACGTTGGCGTGCAGCTACAGAGCGCCTGCCTCAGGTTCGCGCGCTGCCTGATCCGCGTTTGAGCATCGGCTTCTTTCTTGACGAGGTCGAGACACGTGTTGGCCCGCAACAGGCCAAGTTGGGAGTAAGCCAGACGTTTCCCTGGTTTGGATCGCTGGACGATCGTGAAGATGCTGCCGTCCGTGTAGCGCGAGCAGCCTGGCGCACGTTCGAAGCGGTGCGCCTGAGCGTGACGGAGCGGGCGATCGGGGCCTTGCATGAACTGGTCTACTTGGACGCTGCGACCCGCATTACCAATGAGAACATGGATCTCTTGCAGTCATTTGAGGAGGTTGTGCGCGCGCGGTATCGCGTTGGTGCGGGATCGCATCCCGAATTGGTGCGCGTGCAGGTGGAATTGGGTCAACTCAACGATCGGCTTGAACAGCTTCGCGCGATGCGCCCGGCGTTTGTCGCTGAGCTTAACGCAGTGCTGAATCGACCGGCCGATGCGGAAGCACCAGTGCTGCAACAGATGCCCGAACGTGTCGTGGCAATCGACGCGGCGGGGCTTGCCGAGATTGCAAGGCAGACAAACCCAGCGTTGCAAGCGCTCGATGAACGCATCGAAGAGCAGCGTGCGTTGGCGCGCGTCGCCCAGAAGAATGGCCTGCCCGACCTGACCGTTGGGCTCGACTACACGTTCACGGGCGAGGCTCGTGACCCATCGATCCCTGAGAGTGGCGACGATCCGGTGATGTTGACGTTTGGCGTGAACGTGCCTTTGTGGCGAGAGAAGTATGACGCCGGTGTGCGGGAAGCGATCGCTCGTCGACTCGAGGCGGCAGCGGATCGGGACAACCAATCGAATCAGATCATGGCGGCGATCGAGCGTGCTTGGTTCGAACATACTGACGCCGACCGGCGTGTGCGACTCTATGAGCGCACGCTCATGCCGAAGGCACAGGAATCGCTGCGTGCATCGCTTGCAGGTTTCCGCGCCAGTGACACAAGCTTCCTCGACCTGCTCGACACAGAACGGACGCTGCTCGAGTTCGCCCTTGCAGCAGAGCGTGCAAAGGCAGATCGAGGCAAGGCGTTGGCGAGGCTTCACACGCTCGTCGGACAAGACGTACCGACGCGCAGCGTGACCGACATTCTGCCCAGGGAGGTGAACGAATGAGCAAGCTTGAGCTCAGAGCATTCCTCGCACATGTCTGGCGTCACAGTTCCGCGGCGGTTGCGCTGCTGCTGATCGTCGGGGCGCTCTTGCTTGGCTACCGGATCGGACATCCAGGAAGCATGGAGCGCGAATCGCACGCCGACACGCCAAGCACGAGCGGCGGCACCCAGTACTACACCTGCTCCATGCACCCGTCGGTGCGCCTTACCGACCCCAAAGCGAAGTGCCCGATCTGCTTCATGGATCTCATTCCGGTCGCCAACCATGGGGGGGGCGAGGATGCCCAGCGCATGACCCTGAGCAAAGCCGACGCGCGGGCTAGTCGAATCGAGACAGCGCCGGTGGCGAGGTTCTTTCCGCATGCTGAGGTACGCCTCTACGGCAAGGTGACATACGACGAGACATCGGTTGCACGGCTGACCGCCTACTTCCCCGGTCGCATCCAGCGACTGTTCGTGAACTACGTGGGAGTGCCTGTCGCCAAGGGTGATCACATCGCGGAGATGTATAGCCCGGATCTCCTGGCGTCCTTTGAAGAGCTGCGCCAAGCTGCGAGGGCCAGCGACGCGTCACCCAATATGAGCGACATTGTGCGCGAGGCGACGCTGGATACATTGGCCGCCGCGCGTGAAAAGCTGCGGCTCTATGGATTGACGACTGCACAAATCGCAGACGTGGAGGAAGGTCGCCATCGGACGGACACGCTGACTGTATTTGCGCCGATGGGTGGTGTGGTCACGCACATGGCGGTGCGCGAGGGCGACTATCTCAATGAGGGCTCGCCAATTGCGACAGTGGCGAACCTTACGCGCCTATGGCTCGATCTCGAAGCGTATGAATCGCAACTCCCACTGCTCCGATGGGGTCAGCAGGTTGTCTTTACGGTCGAGGCGCATCCGGGCGAGCGATTCGAGGGACGCATTTCCTTCATTGAACCGATGGTCGATGAACAGACGCGCACCGCGGCAGTTCGCGTCGCGGTGGACAACCATGACGGTCGACTCAAGCCTGGGATGTTCGCGTCCGCCGTGATTCGCCCGCGCGTTGGTGAAAGTGGGGCTGTGGTCAGCGATGAACTGGCAGGGCGCCTGGTCTGTCCGATGCATCCGATGATCGTGAAAGATGGTCCAGGTCAATGTGACATCTGCGGCATGGATCTTGTGACGGCGGAGTCGCTCGGGATCGTTGGCGATGCGAGTCAAGTCCAAGAGCCTCTGGTCGTTCCTCGCACCGCGGTGCTGTTCACCGGCACACGATCGGTCGTCTATCTCGAGGTGCCAAATGCCGACTCACCAACATACGAGGGCCGCGAGGTTGTGCTTGGCCCGCGCGCGGGGGATTACTACGTCGTGCGCCAGGGGCTCCAGGAGGGCGAGCGCGTAGTCGTGCATGGCGCTTTCCGGATCGATAGCGCGATGCAGATCGCGGCGAAGCCAAGCATGATGACACCAAGTGCTGACGCTTCGCATGTTGCGCACGCAGCGGCGCCCGATTCGTTCATCTTCGCGCTTAAGCCGGTGTACGCGGCGTACCTTGACGCACAGGAGGCGCTTGCATCGGACGACCTTGTCGGTTTCACGCGGGCGGCGGGCGACCTTAGGACCGCAATCGGGTTCGTTCCGGAAGCAGAGCTCGTGGGTCAGCCACTGGCCGACTGGCGCCGAGCCGCCGCCATGCTTCGTGGGGAGGACGAGGCGCCCGACATCGAAGCTGCCCGCGCGCGATTCGAGTCGATGAGCGACGCAGTCATCGCCTTGCAGAAGCAGTTCGGCCACCAGGGTTCGGAGACTTGGCACATTGTGTACTGTCCGATGGCGTTCGATTTCAAGGGTGCAGACTGGATGCAGCGCGGCGAGGTCGTGAGCAACCCCTACTTCGGCGAGAGCATGCTGCGTTGCGGCGAATTGCGGGACGCACTCGAGCCGCGCCCAATGGAGCGCCGCCATGAGTGACGCACGAGATCATGGCGCGCTTCGCACGCTGATCCGGTTCTGTCTCGAACAGAAGCTCGTGGTGGCCATTGTGCTCTTCGCGACACTCTTGGCCGGCGTGCTCGTGGCGCCCTTCGACTGGCGTCTGGGCGATCTGCCTCGCAATCCGGTGCCGGTCGATGCGATCCCGGACATTGGCGAGAACCAGCAGATCGTCTTCACTGAGTGGCAAGGCCGCAGCCCGCAGGACATCGACGACCAAATCAGCTACCCGCTCACCGTTGCGCTGCTTGGAATCCCAGGCGTCAAAGACATTCGCAGCTACTCCATCTTCGGGTTCTCGACGATCTACGTTGTCTTCGAGGATGGCATCGAATTCTATTGGTCGCGATCTCGCGTACTGGAGAAGCTCAATTCGCTGCCGGCCGGAACGTTGCCGCAAGGCGTGGCGCCGGCGCTTGGGCCCGATGCCACTGCGCTGGGCCAAGTGTTCTGGTACACGCTCGAAGGCCAAGATGCCGACGGCAACCCGACAGGTGGTTGGGGGCCGGACGAGTTGCGATCGATTCAGGACTTCTCTGTCAAATACAAGCTTGCCGGTGTGGAGGGTGTTTCGGAAGTCGCCTCCATCGGCGGGTATGTGCGGGAGTATCAAGTTGATGTCAATCCCGATGCGATGCGCGCCGCGGGCATTGCATTGCAGCAGGTCATCGCAGCGGTGCGCAAGAGCAACCTTGATGTCGGGGCACGCACGCTTGAGATCAACCGGGCCGAGTACATCGTGCGTGGAGTGGGCTTCATCGAAAGCGTGAAGGACCTCGAGCAGACGGCCATCACGGCCCGCGATGGACAGCCGATTCTTGTGAGCGATATCGCAAGTGTTTCACTTGGACCGGCGCTGCGACGAGGCGTACTGACGAAGGGCGGTGAGGAGGCGGTGGGGGGCGTCATTGTCGTTCGCTACGGCGAGAACCCGATGGCGACGATTCAGCGCGTCAAACAGAAGATCGCAGACATCGCGTCGGGCCTCCCGTCCAAGGTGCTGGCTGATGGAACTGAGAGCCGTGTGACCATCGTTCCATTCTACGATCGCACTGGATTGATCAAAGAAACGCTACAGACCCTCAACTCGGCGATCGCGCAGCAGGTGCTCGTAACGATCATTGTCGTCGTGCTTATGGTGATGCACTTGCGCAGCAGTGTGCTTATCAGCGCCATGCTGCCAATCGCGGTACTCATGACATTCGTTGGTATGAAGATCTTCCGCGTGGATGCGAACATCGTCGCGCTTTCGGGAATCGCGATCGCCATCGGCACGATTGTCGACATGGGGATAGTGCTGAGCGAGAACATTCTGCGCCGTTTGGATGAAGCGAATGAGAGCGAGTCACGCTTGGAGGTCATCTATTGCGCCACGACTGAGGTGGGGAGCGCTGTGCTCACCGCTGTGGCGACGACCGTCGTTGGCTTCTTGCCAGTGTTCACGATGACTGCGGCTGAAGGCAAGCTCTTCAAGCCGCTGGCCTACACCAAGACCTTTGCGCTCATCGCGTCGATCATCGTGGCGCTGACCATCGTGCCAGCAGCAGCGCACCTCCTGTTCGGTTGGAAGCTACGCCCAGGTCGTCCGCGCGTGATTGCCGCTGGTGCGCTGACAATCCTTGGTGTGCTTCTCGCGATCCTGCTGAACGGACTCGGCGGCCTCATCGTCACTGTGTTTGGGCTGTTCCACCTGCTCAAGCCTTCTTTGCCTGACAGAGTCGCCCGTGGCATTCAGTGGTCGGCGAACTTTGTTGCCGTCCTCGTTGTGCTTATTGTGCTCGCCAGGTCGTGGGAACCCTTGGGCCCTGAACCTGGCGTGATTGGCAACGCGTTGTTCATTGGCTCGATCGTTGGCGGCTTGCTCCTGGCATTCTGGATGGTGCGCCTTGCCTTCCCGCGTGTCCTGGCGTGGGCGCTGCGCCACAAGCTCATCGCGCTTTCGCCAGCAATGTTTGTCATTCTGTTCGGCGCGACGGCATGGCTTGGCTTCGATCGTGTGTTCGGTTGGCTTCCCGACTCCATTCGGCAGCGGGAAGCAGTGGTCCAAGTCGCACATGCCTTCCCGGGCATTGGCAGTGAGTTCATGCCCTCGCTTGACGAGGGCGCATTCCTCTATATGCCCACGACGATGCCCCACGCATCGATCGGCGAGGCGACCGACATTCTCAAGGAGCTTGATCGGCGGATCATGAGCGTGCCGGAGGTCGAGATTGCGGTTGGCAAGATTGGGCGCGTCGAAAGCCCGCTTGATCCAGCGCCGATTTCCATGGTCGAGACGATCATTCAGTACAAGAGCGAGTACAAGACGGACGAGGCTGGGCGGCGTCTCACGTTTCGCTTCGACAATGCAGCAGACGATTTTGTGCGTGATGATCACGGCGAACTGATTCCTGACGGCCAAGGCCGACCCTTCCGACAGTGGCGTGAGGAAGTCACCTCGCCGCAGGACATCTGGGATGAGATTGTCAAAGCAGCTGAGATGCCTGGCGTGACGAGCGCTCCGAAGCTCCAGCCCATCGAAACGCGCATCGTCATGCTGCAGTCGGGCTTTCGAGCGCCGATGGGCATCAAAGTGTTCGGGCCCGATCTCGAGTCGATTGAGTCGTTTGGACTTGAGCTCGAGCACGTGCTCAAGCAAGTGCCAAGCGTGCAGCCTGCCGCCGTGTTTGCTGATCGGGTTGTGGGCAAGCCATACCTTGAGATTGAAATCGATCGCGAGCGAATCGCGCGTTATGGTCTGCAGATCGCAGATGTACAAGAGGTCATCGAGGTGGCCATTGGTGGCAAGCCGCTCACCATGACAGTCGAAGGTCGAGAGCGCTACCCCGTGCGTGTGCGCTACCTCCGCGAGCTGCGCGATCAGCCGGAAACGCTCGGCGATATCCTGGTTCCGACAGCGTCTGGGGCCCAAGTCCCTCTGCGCGAGGTTGCGACAATCAAGTATCGCCGCGGTCCGCAGATGATCAAGAGCGAGGACACGTTCCTCGTGGCATATGTTCTCTTTGACAAGCTGCCGGGGCATGCCGAGGTCGATGTCGTGCATGAGGCGCAAGAACTGATTGGCGCCAAGATCAAGTCCGGCGAACTGGGCGTACCGGCGGGCGTGAGCTTCGAGTTTGCCGGGTCATACAAGAATCAGGTTCGCGCGGCGAAGCGGCTTCGCCTGGTGTTGCCTCTGTCGCTTGCCATCATCTTTCTGTTGATCTACTTCCAGTTCCGCAAGGTGAGCGTGACACTCTTCATCTTCACTGGCGTGTTCGTCGCGTGGGGAGGCGGCTTCCTCATGCTCTGGCTCTATGCCCAACCCTGGTTCCTCGACGATGCGTTGATTGGGACCAACCTGCGGACGCTGTTTCAGATTCGCCCCTTCAATCTGAGCGTCGCGGTCTGGGTAGGATTTCTAGCACTCTTCGGCATTGCGACCGACGACGGTGTCATTATGGCCACGCGCATCCGACAATCCATGGATGAGGAGAAGCCCGATTCGATAGAAGCGATTCGCTGGTGCGTCGTCGAGGGGGGACGTCTGCGTATTCGCGCCGCGGTGATGACCACCGCAACAACTGTCCTTGCCCTGTTGCCCGTGCTCACAAGCAGTGGCCGAGGGTCAGACATCATGATCCCCATGGCGATTCCGAGTTTCGGCGGGATGGCTGTGGCATCAATCACATGGTTTGTCGTGCCTATTCTGTACTGCTGGGGTGCGGAGTGGAAGTACCGGTTCACGAAGCCCAGTTCGGAACACGTTCACGAAGGAGGTTGACATGTTCAGATCAGTATGCGCAGCAAGTGTTGTTGCATGTGCGTTGACCCTTGTCGGGCCGGTGGTTGGTCAGCATGACGGCTCGGCAAGTGCCACTGCTGTGGGCGATGCGAAGACCGTCAACGCGATGTGCCCGATTGGAAAGGAACCGATTGTTCCGTCCGCGGGCGCCGTCGAATACAAGGGACATCAGGTCGGGCTTTGCTGCCCGGGTTGCGGCAAGCAGTTCCTCGCGTGGGACGAGGCCCGGAAGGATGAGTTCATCGCGCTTGCAATTGCTCACCGCGAGCCGGGGCAAGAGAAGCACGCGGCGCCAATCGCTCAGGCAATGACACAGGACGATGCCAATGACGCGGCGCCGTACTTGCTCGATACATGCCCGGTCAGCGGCGGCAAGCTCGGGTCGATGGGCGATCCGATCGTCAAGCAGTATGACGGGCGCGAGGTACGGTTCTGCTGTGCGATGTGCGTGCCCAAGTTTGAGGCCGACAAAGCCGGCTACTTTGCCAAGATCGACGAGCAGATCGTCAAGGATCAGATGCCGTTCTATCCGACGGATAAGTGTGTGGTGTCTGGCGAGTTGCTCGATGAGGCAAGCGTGGTCAACGTCGTGCAGGGCAATCGATTGGTCCGACTGTGCTGCAACATGTGCAAGAAGCAGCTTGCGCAGAATCCGGAGAAGTATCTCGCCAAGCTCGACGCTGCGGTTGTCGAGGCGCAGCGCGCCGAGTATCCCCTTGATACATGCCCGGTCAGCGGAGGCAAACTTGGTTCCATGGGCGATCCGGTCGAGATGGTGGTGGGCGGGCGCCTGGTGCGCTTGTGTTGTGCGAGCTGCGAACCGAAAGTGAATGCAGATCCGCTGAAGTTTGTCCATCTCATTGATGAGGCGTGGCACGCGAAGGGAAAGTTCAAGGACTGACCAGCGGCGCTCACTCTCGAACGATCGGCATGCAGTTGAAACAGAACCGCCCTCGGTGCAACATCACGTTGTCCGAGGGCGGCCTCACTATGGCGAGCGAACTCGCATCTGCATATCGAATGCACGCTGATCAGTGCGAGATGCAATAATTGGGCATGCGCGTATTTCGAACTGGGCCCGAGACTGAACGAGTGGAGCATCGCGCGTTCACGCTCAATGACTGCGAGGCGTTCTATCGCCTCAATAGTCATCCAGAGGTCATGCGCTTCACCTGCGAGCAACCACTGCATGCGATGGAAGACGCTCGACAGGCCATTGCCAACTATCCCGACTTCGAAACGGTCGGCTACGGGCGGTGGGCCTGTGTTCTGAAGGCAACTGGCGCCGTTATCGGGTTTTGCGGCCTGAAGTACTTGCCGGAGCTCGACGAGGTGGATGTGGGGTTCCGGTTCCTGCCCGAGTATTGGGGACAGGGGCTTGCAACAGAAACGTGTTCCGCGTGCATCGCTTTTGGTTTCGATGTGCTCAACCTGAGTCGCATCCTCGGGTTGGTGCTCACTGCAAACAAGGCATCAATCCGCGTCCTTGAGAAGTGTGGGATGACCAGGAACGGGGAGGTCGCGTTCGACGGCGCTTGCGCTCTCAAATATGTAGTCCATCGCTCGCCCCAAGACTGCGACTCAAGTCTTTTGCTCTAGGACGAAACCGCTTGGGGCCAGCCTTGGCACCGCAGTGCCGGATTAGGCGCACCTGGTCCTCGCGCTCAAGTTGAGCGTCAGGCGGTTTTCCCCCAAGTGCCTGAAGCTGGGCGCATTCCACCTGATGCCTGCTTCGAGGCGCGGTTTGATCTTCCGGATGCTGTCGACAAGCTGAGCAGCGATGTCACGCTGCGGCGGTGCGAGGGCATCGAAAGCTCATCACCGGCTGACGCGGGTTTGTGGGCTTTGGCATATCAGATTCAACTGGGTGCCCGGCCCACAATACTGAGACCTTTCGGAGCACTCGCCGAAGGGCTTCTTTCTCAAGCAAGTCGGGGTGATAGGATTTGAACCTACGACCTTCTCGTCCCGAACGAGACGCGCTACCAAACTGCGCTACACCCCGATACGTCTGGCCCGACAGGCTGACGTGACCGCTTAAACTAGTCGCCCAGGCCCACTGAGGCAACTGCCCGGTTCCAAGAACCTGCTGGGCGATGGGTCTTGCCTTGCGGGAGGGCTTCCTCACCCCCCCGGGGCCGACTCAGAGAACCGCTCGACACGCATCGGCCCAATCCCATCCCCATGTGAGGCCGACGCGCCAACCATCTCCAGGATCGCGCGCCGGACTGTCTCCAACCCGAGTGACATCCCGTGCCCATTGAATCCTGCGCAGATCCAGAGGCGCCCATCCGCAGCGGGCGCCGCGCTCGCTTCCTCAGCCAGCTGGGTCAGGTCGCCGGCCGACGGAATCGCAACCGGGCCAACGATTGGCAGCCCATCGGGCGTGAACGCCATGGTGCCCGACCAACGGTGGGTCACTGGCAGCGCACATCCGAGCACGTCGCGCGCATACGCCTCCAGCGCCGCCTGGATGGGACGGGTGACCTGTTCGGCTGCGGTCTGCTCGCTGGTGACATCGACCTTGCGTTTGCCGCCAAGCAAGATCGTGTGCTCATCGCCTGCGCGCAAGTACTCCGACCCATGGTCCGCGTAGTAGGCACACTTCGGCATGTCTGATGCGATCAGTGATGATGCGTCCAGTGCCAACATCTGGGCTCTGTGTGGCACCACCAGTCGATCAAGTCGCGGCACGAGCCGGCCCGTCCATGCATTCGTGCAAACAATGGCCCTGGCGCAGGACACCTTGCCCTGTGTGGTGAGCAGCGTCAGGCCATCACTCGCGGCGTTGATTCCATACAACTCCCCGCCAAGCAGTGGGGGACGCGTGAGCTTGCCTGCCAGCAGCGTCAGCACTTCCATCGAATCACACACGTGATCCCGAGGGTTCACGAGCGCAACAGGCCAGTCGCGATGCCGCCAAACAGCATCGTCGCCGCGCGTCACCAGTTCGCAGTCAAAGCCGTCCTCGAGCATCAATGCTGCACTGCGCTGCAGCTCTTGGGCCTCCGCGTCGTCCGCTGCGAGGAGGCACGATGGGCGAGGCGAACAGCCCGGGAGCTTGCTCACGCCCAGGGCATGCAACGCCGACAGGTTCGCCTCGGACAAGCGCCAGAGGAACCTTGCCTTTTCGCGCCCCCAGTCCCGCACTGCTGCGGCATAGTTGTCAGCAGCGCCGCGCATCAGGTAGCCAGCGTTGCGACCGGAGGCGCCATGACCAACTGCGCCTTGCTCGATGATGAGCGCGTCGACGCCTGCATCCTGCGCTGCCAGCGCTGCGCCAAGCCCGACAATGCCCGCTCCGATCACGGCAACATCACATGTGTGCGTGCCGCGTGCCGCCTTCGTCGACCAGAAGCTCACGCTCATGCCTCGATCGTACCGCGCGTTGTGTTCAGGCTGCGCGCAAGAAAGCCGCACCGAGCCTGTCAGGGCTCGATGCGGCACCCGGTTCACGTCCTTTCGAGGACGTCACGTTCGGATGATCACTTATCCGAGCAGCTGCAGTGCAGACTGCGGCGACTGGTTGGCGATCGTCAGGATCTGGCCTGCCGAAGCGGCCAGGATCTGATTGCGAGTCAGGCTCGCGGTCTCAGAGGCGAAGTCCGCGTCGCGGATCACGCTCTCGGCCGCCGCCGTGTTCTCCAAAGAGACACCCAGGCTTCGGATGGTGGCGCCGATCACGTTCTGCTGGAATGCGCCGAGGCGACCCCGCATGCTGCTCACATCGCGGATGGCTTGCTCGACCGCCTTCTGGGCCACCGAGTAGTCGCCGTCGACGACGTTCAGGTTCTTGCCGGACGCCAGATCGGACAGCGTGAAACTCGAGGCGTTCTCTGTCACCTTGCCAATTCCACGAACCGCAACATTCTGGACGCCGAGCGACACCTTACTGGCAATGTCAACGTGGCCGCCAAGCTGGAAGTCAGCACCACCGCCCGTGATCGTAAACGCGGTGAATGCACCAACCTGACCCGCCGACGGATTGCCGGTGTCAAACTCGAGGTCGATCTCAACATCAAGGAAGTCAGTGTTGACTCGAGCAACAGTGCCCTTCGTTGTTGCCTTTTGACCATTGATGAACGCTTCGACGTCCTTGCCGTTGTCGGTGACGCCGTTGATCAGGGCGTTCCAAGCGGTTGCGGAACCTGAAGCGGTCGCTTCGTTGCCATCGTCGAGGGCGGTCACGCCGTTGCCCGCCGCGCCGCCGTCATTGACGACCTTGACTGACACGAACTCGTCGCTGCCTCGATTGACGGAGGTCAGGCGGACGTCGGTGCCCGAAAGCGAAGCCTCGACACCGGTCACTTCGGTGACGCTGTTGATCGTGCTCACGATCGTGGCGGTCGTGGTGCCTGAAGCGAAGTTCAGCTCACGAGAGCCAAGCGCGCCTGCAACCTCAATTACGAAAGTCGCCCCGGCGCTCGTCAGGTCAACCGCTCCCCCGCCAAACTCAAGCAGAAAGCCGCCAACCGCAGCCGAGCCGATCACCGCGACCTCCACATCCAAGGTGTCGCCAAAGCCAAGCTTGGCGCCATTCACCTTGAATGAGTTCACCTGGGCGCTGACATCGGTGGTGTCATAGTCAAAGGTGCCGTTGAGCAGCTTGGTGCCCTGGAAGCTGGTGGCGCTGGCGACGCGGTCGATCGTTTGCAGGATCGAGTCGATCTGCAACTGATTCGCAAGCTTCTCCTCCTGCGATAGGCCTGCATCGTTCGCGGTCGTCGTGACCAGGCCTTGCAGCGTGGTGAGCAGGTCCGAAACTTCGTTCAGACCGCCTTCAGCGATGTTGACGACTTGGTCGGCGCGCTCGGCATTGCCGATCGCGGCACCAATGGCCGACTTCTCAGCCCGCAGATTCTGCGAAGCAATGAGCCCGGCGGGATCGTCCGCACCGCGATTGATGCGCAGGCCTGTCGACAGTCGCTCAAGCGACTTGGTCAACGCTGCGTTGTTCTGACCCAGTACCCGCTGGCCAAGCAGCGAAGGCACGTTGGTGTTAATGCGTGTCATCCGTGAACCTCCGTGAACCTGCCGCCTTCATGCGGCACCGGCAACCCTCTTCCAGGCGCCGTGGGAAACTCGCAGTTGGTTCGTTCTCGGCGTTGGCGTGCCTGTGTTTTCTCGGCCCTTGCCACGCCCTCGAGCACGTGCCCGAGAACCAATGCGGGCCATAACATCGACCCCGATGCGACCCGAATGAAGTCCGCCTGCAACTTTCCGAGCGATAACCTTTCCATGACGCGATAACCTCACCCCCCGACTTGGCAGGGCAGTTCTCGAAACACGCAATCTCTCGATGAAGACCCTCTTCCCGCGGCTCGATGACCAGAAGCGTCGTCTGCGCGCGGCATTCCCGTGCGCAAACGGGATGGAGGACATGTCATGTCGCAGGCTACTGTCAATTCGCACGGCGCCGTCGCCGCCACCAGCGCAGCCGAAACGGTCGATGCCGATCTGCTTCAATTGGTCACCTTCGTGGTTGGCGCCGAGGAGTTCGCCATCCCGATTCTCTCCGTGCATGAAATCAATCGCATGATGGAGATCACTCGCGTTCCGCATAGCCCTCCGTTCGTTGAGGGTGTGATCAATCTGCGTGGCCGCATTGTGCCGGTCGTTGATCTCCGAAAGCGCTTTGGTCTGCCCAAGACCGAACGCGACTCCAACAACCGCATTGTCGTGGTCGAGGTCGCGTCGCGCGTCATCGGATTCACTGTCGATCGCGTGAACGAAGTGCTGCGCATCGCACCGAACATCGTCGAGCCCGCGCCGGCCATGATCTCCGGCGTCGACACCGAGTTCGTGCAAGGCGTGGGCAAGCTCGACGACCGCCTGCTCATTCTGCTCGACATGGACAAGCTCTTTGGGCAGTCGGAGTTGGCCGCGATGGAGCGCGCGACAGCTGCATAAGGACTGAATCGAGTTCGAACACCAACTGCACGCAGCCTGAAGTGATTGGAGTAGAGGCATGCCAACGATGGTCAAGATGTCGGATCTCGAGTTCAGCGCCCTGCGCAAGCTCATCTATGAGCGCAGCGGCATCGCATTCCAGGACAACAAGCGCTATGTGCTTGAAAGCCGACTCGCCCGACGCCTCGAAGAGCTTGAGATGGACAGCTTTGGACAGTACCTGCAGTTCCTGAGCATTGGGCCCTACCAGACAGATGAATTCCAGGAGATGTTCAACCGCATCACCATCAACGAGACCAGCTTCTTCCGCAACGAGCCACAGCTGGATGTCTTTGAGAAGGTCGTACTGCCCAAGATTCTCGAGGCGCGCAAGGCCACCAAGCGATTGCGCATCTGGTCCGCCGCCTGTTCAACGGGCGAGGAGCCCTATACGCTCGCGATGCAAGTACATCGCTCACTTGGCGTGCGGCTCTCCGACTGGCACGTCGAAATCTTGGGGACTGACATCTCGCAGAAGGTCCTCAATATCGCCCAGGACGCCAAGTACACCTCATTTAGCTTTCGTTCGGTCGATCCTTTGGTGGTGTCTCGCTACTTCAAGCAGGATGGTGGCTTCCAGGTGCTTGATCCGACCATCCGCCAGATGGTCAACTTCGAGAAGCACAATCTCAAGGATTCCCTGGCGGCCTCGCGCCACGGCATCTGGGATGTCATCTTCTGTCGCAACGTCATGATCTACTTCGACGACGACATGCGCAAGCGCGTCCTTGAAATGTTCCACAAACAGCTGGCCGACGACGGCGTGTTGTTCATCGGACACAGCGAGACCTTGCGCTCTTCCAGCAATCTATTCAAGCCGTTGGATGCGCCGCAATCATTCGCGTACACGAAGGCCTAAGGAGCACCGCAGTGACACTTCCAGGCCAAGATCCAGAACTCATGCAGGAGTTCCTGACGGAAGCCGGCGAGCTGATCGAACAGCTCGATGCCGACCTGCTGCGCCTCGAATCAGAACCGGAGAGCAAGGAACTGCTCGACGGGATCTTCCGTGCGCTGCATACGATCAAGGGCGCCGCGGGGTTCCTGAACCTTCCAAACGTCACCGCATTCGCACACGTCGCTGAAGATGCGCTCAACAAGCTGCGCAAAGGCGAAGTCGAAGTGAATGAGCTGGTGGCCGACGCGCTGCTGCGCTCTGTCGACGTGCTGCGTGACCAGATGGCAGCGGTCAGTGACGGTGAGCAACCGCCTGCAGGTCCGCAGGACCTGATGGATCGGTTGGCCGCGATCGCGCGCAACGAAGTTGGGCCCGGCGCCGCCACAATCGCGCAGACCATCGGGGAGAGCGAAGCGGCCACGACATCGAGCCCATGTGCCGCCGTGCCGCTGGCTGGACAGGCGGAGCCGTTGGAGCTCACAAGCGAGAAGCAAGATGTGCTGCCGTTCATGGTCGATGACCTGCGCGCGACTTCCGACGAGTGGCTCGACGCTATCGAAGCGTTCACCCAGGCCGACACTCGGGGCGACGCCATGACGCGCTTCACCGCTGTCGCACAATCGCTGCGATCAACCGGCGAGTACTTTGTGCTGAAGCTGCTGACTGCGATCGCGTCGCGCATCGAGAACCTTGTCCAGCAGGGCGCGGAGCTCGATGCAAACGTGGTCGATGAGCTGGTGCCGCGGCTGCAGGTCGCCCAGCAACTGGTGTCGCACTTTGCCGATGGATTGGCCGCCAACCTCATCTACAGTTGGCCGTTGGACAGGCTTTTCGAGCGCATCGATGAGCTGATCCAGGGCAAGATGCCGCCGGAGGATGCGCAGGTTGCGCCGGAGGGCGGCTCGATGGAGGCGGTGCTGCTGGCGGATGGCATTGCGGACGCAAGTGCACTCGCGGCGCCGCGCAGTGCTGCCAAGCCATCAGCGCAAGCAACGCCTTCATCATCCGACGCACGAATTGATCAGGCTTCCAGTGGTGAGCCCAAGGAGCGGGATCGCAGCGCAACCAACGCGGAGACGACTATACGCGTGGAAGTGGGGCGCCTCGAGACCTTGCTCAACCTTGTTGGCGAGATGGTCCTGACAAAGAACCAGGTCCTTGGCATGGCTCGCCGCCTCGCTGACATGTCCGTTCCGCACGATTTCCTTGAGAACGCCGGTACTGTCGCAGGCGACCTCGATCGGCTGACCGCGGAGCTGCAGGTCGGCGTGATGCGCACACGCATGCAGCCGCTCTCCAAGCTCTTTGGGCGTTACCCGCGCCTCATCCGTGACCTTGCCAAGAAGACCGGCAAGAAGGTTGAACTCACGATCACTGGTGGTGAGACAGAGGTTGATCGCTCCGTGCTCGAACAGCTGGGCGATCCGCTCGTACACATGCTGCGCAACAGCTGCGACCACGGCGTCGAGATGCCTGAGCAGCGGGCCGCGGCAGGGAAGTCGGAGCTCGCCACGATCCACCTCAGCGCCCAGCATCAGGGTGGGCACGTTTCGATCACGATCGAAGATGATGGCAAGGGCATCGACCGCAAGGTGATTGCCGACAAGGCCATTGAGAAAGGGCTGACCACACCGGAGCTCGTCGCCGCCATGGCGGACGAGGACGTCTTCCGATTCATCTTTGCCGCCGGGTTTTCAACCGCTGCGCAGGTGAGCGACCTCTCTGGTCGCGGCGTTGGCATGGATGTCGTGCGCACAAATATTGCCGCCCTCGGCGGCTCCGTTCGCGTGCAGTCGGTCCTTGGGCAGGGCACGCGCATCGAAGTGCTCATCCCGCTCACGGTCGCCATCATGCCCGCGATGATGGTTGGCGTCGGCGCGCATGACTACGCCATCCCGCTGTCGTCCGTCGAAGAGATCGTCAAGCACACCGATGCCGAGTCGCACTACGTCGGTGGGCGGCCTGTGATGCGCCTGCGCGAGCGGGTGCTCCCTCTGATCGATCTGCGCGAGCGGTTGGACGCCCAGGATGAGCCGGGCGAGGGTAGCTTTGCTGTGGTCGTGTGCGCGGGTCAGGAGCAAGCGGGCTTCGTTGTCGATCGTTTGGTTGGGCAACAGGAGGTCGTCATCAAGCCCCTCGATGACACGTTCACGACAGGTGGTCCGTTCTCCGGCGCCACCATTCGCGAAGATGGCAATGTCAGTTTGATCATGGACGTCGTCAAGCTCTTGCGCGCAGGCGACGCGGCCCGGGAGTTGGCGCGCAAGTAGTTTGCAAGGAGGCTGTTGTGGATACCAATATCGTACTTCCATTCATCCGCGCAACCCGCGATATCTTCGAGATGATGCTGCAACTCGAGGCGGAAGCGGGGGAGCCCACCGTGAAGCAGTCGGGCAAGGCGTCGCATGACATTTCGGGCATCATCGGGTTTACGGGTGATGTCGAGGGCGCTGTCGTCTTGAGCTTTCCTGAGGCCACCGCGCAGCGCGTTTGCGCAATCTTCACCGGCTCGGAATGCGCCGAGCAGGAAGATCTTTGCGACGCGATTGGCGAGCTGACCAACATGATCGCCGGCAGCGCCAAGGCCCAGTTCAAGGATCGCAAGGCATCGATCAGCTGCCCTTCGGTCGTCATTGGCGCCGATCACGTCGTCCATTCGAAGAAGGGCACGGTCTGCGTGCAGATTCCATTCACGTGTGATTGTGGTGAATTCGCAGTCGAATTCGCCATCAAGAACGTTGACTCTGGCACTCCGACCGGCGCTGCGACGCCCGCGGCCGCCACGAACTGAAAGCGCGAGGAGACACACCCATGAAGGTTTTGCTCGTCGACGACTCAAAGACCATGCGGAACATCCAGAAGGGCATCCTCACGCAGATGGGGTACACCGAGATCGAGGAAGCTTGTGATGGCCTTGATGCACTCAGCAAGCTCGGGTCCTTCCAACCCGACATCCTCCTCGTTGACTGGAATATGCCCAATATGGATGGTCTGACCTTCGTCAAGGAGTACCGGTCCAAGGGCAACAAGAAGCCCGTGCTCATGGTCACCACCGAAGCGGAGAAGAGCCGCGTCATCGAGGCCATCAAGGCCGGCGTAAACAATTACGTCGTCAAGCCGTTCACACCCGACCTGCTGCAGCAGCGCATCGAGGAGACGCTCGCCCGTCTCGCCGCCGCATAAGCTGCTGGGATCACGCAATCCGCCAGGACGCGGAGGTGCATCATGAATGCTCAGCGACCGCCAACCGGCGTCAAGCTCGTTGTTTCACAGGACAAGCTGTGCGCTGAACTTGTCGCCGGAGGTGACAAAGCTCCATCCCAGGAGCAGTGTCTCGCGCGCCTCTATGAGGCCGAGCTGCGCGTCGAGCCCAAGCTCGTTGAGGCGGTGCGCGAGTTCTGCGAACAGTGGACGCAGGGCCAACCAAGCCGACTTCCGGTCCGCAGGGGAAAGGCCCCAATCAACGGTGCCGACGGCCGCATCGACTGGCTCGTGCGCTCGCCCGAGGAACCCGCGCCGCTTCCGCCGCCGGTTGAAGGCGACAGTGCCGAGGGGGCCGGCGTCGATCACTACGCGCGCAGCGTCTTCATTCTCGTCAAGAAGGGCGAAGAGCTCGGCAACCTCGTCCAGCCCACACCAGGCGAAGACGGCATCGACGTCTTCGGACTCGCAATCGCCGCAAAGCCGGGGCGTCCAATCAAGATCAAGTTTGATGACTCCATTCTAGTTGAGTCCAACGGACGACTCTCCGCTCTTTGCGAAGGCGTGCTATCTATCGCCAATGGCAAAGCCGCGGTCCGCAAACTCCTGCAAATCGACTCCTTCGTCGATTTCAACACGGGACACATTGATTTCGATGGCGATGTCGTCATCGCCAAAGGCGTGCGCGACCTCTTCAAGGTCGTTGCAACCGGCTCGATCACCATTGGCGGTTTGGTCGAAGCTGCCACGCTCCACGCCGGCGGTGACATCATCCTTACCGGCGGCATGGCCGGACGAGAGCAAGGCGAGATCCGCGCTGGCGGCGACCTCATCGCACGCTTCATCGATGGCGTGACAGGCGAAATCGACGGCGCACTTCGCATCGAGCGCGAAGTGATGAATTGCAAGCTCACAGTTCACGGCGGGATCAAGTCACCCAACGCGAAGATCATGGGGGGCGCACTTGCAGTCCGAGGCCCGGTCGACGTGAGTGTCATAGGTGGGCCTGCCGCCCACACCGACCTGACCATTGGCCCCTCCGCCGAGGAGCTTGCCAAGATGGGCGAACTGGCCAAGGCGCTTGCACATGCCAAGGTCCGCCACACCGAACTATCAACTGAGTCGCAGCATCTTGCCGCCCGTGGCGCTCGCATGACACCCGCGCAGCGTGAGCGCCAAACAGAGCTCCAGTACGAGCTGTTTGAGGCTGACCGCGTCATGAACGAGACACTGGCCCAGCACGCCGAGATTGAGGAGTTGGCCCGAACCGCAGTCGTCGATGTGACCGTGCATCGGCAACTGTTCGGAGCCTCCGCGATCCACATCGCGGGGGCGACATTCAAGCTTCGCCAGGACATCGGCGGGCCATTTCACTTGTCCAGCCACAAGGGTGAGCCGATGTACCGAATGGGGCAGCGCGGCGAACCGGTCCTGCTGCGTGCACATTGCCACGCCCGCGCTGCTGCGGCTTAGTGATCGGCAAGTTATCGGCCCATGATTCAACGCGCCCAGCGTCGTGGAGAGCAAGCATGATTCGCGTCCTCGTGTGTGATGATTCCGCCTTCATGCGAAAGATCCTGCGCGAGACGCTCGAGCAGGCCGGCGGCATTGAGGTCGTTGGCGCTGCGCGCGATGGCGTGAAAGCAGTCGAACTCGCCCAGCAGCATCAGCCTGACGTCATCACGATGGATGTGGAAATGCCGAATCTCGATGGCCTGGGCGCCCTCGAGCAGATCATGAAGATGAAGCCCACGCCGCGCGTCCTCATGGTCTCTTCGCTTACCGCAGAGGGCTCGCAAGCCGCAATGAAGGCCATGGCACTTGGCGCTGCGGATGTCTTGGGCAAAGACACGGGCAGCCTGGGTGATGGTCCCGATCTGCGCCGCGATCTCGTCGCGCGCGTGCGCGCGCTGGGCGAACATGCCGCTGCCAAGCACGCGCCTCGTTCCGCTGCGCGTCCAGCGACCGCACCCCACCCCGCCGTGCAGCCGTCCATGGCGCACCGGCGTCAGAGCTGCGACATCCACACATTCAAGCCACAACTCATCGTCATCGGATCATCCACGGGCGGGCCGTCCATCGTGGAGTCCATTTGCAAAGCCATTCCGCCCGGCGGCGGCGCACCAGTCGTTGTTGCCCAGCACATGCCGCAACTGTTCACCCGTTCCCTAGCCGAGCGTATCGGCCAACACTGCGCCACGACGGTCCACCATGCTGCCGATGGTGATGCCCTCATCGCGGGGCACATCTACATCTGTCCCGGTGGGCACAACACGCACATCCTGAACCGATCAGGTGCCTGGACGCTGCGCGTCGATCGCAACCCCGCAGACACCGTCTACTGGCCCAGTGTAGATGTCCTCTTCACCACCGCCGCTCGGGTCGGCGTGCCGACCATGGGTGTAGTGCTCACGGGCATGGGCGATGATGGAGGCAAGGGCGCTCTCGAGGTCGTCAACGCGGGTGGTGTCGTCGCCGCCCAGAGTGCAGAGACTTGCGTCGTCTATGGAATGCCCAAGGCTGTGGTCGATCACGGTGCCGCCACGGCGGTCATGTCGCCCGATGAGCTCACCCGTCTGGTCGCTTCCGCCGTCCGGCGCTCATCAGTCGCAGCCTAGCTCGGGACACCCACCAAGATCCAGGCGATCCACAACCCAACGGGGCCCTCGGGGGTACCATCCCTGTCTGCGCGATCGGCGCGTCGTCGCCGCATGCCTTGCGGTGCAGTTCAACTCCCATCCGACCTCAACGCGGAGCCACACATGAAGCGCACAGTCTTGGCCCTTCTCGTCTTGTTTGCCTCTCTGGCCCTGGGCGCGTCCGCCCGGGCCCAGGCCGACGCCAAAGACCTCAAGAACCACTACGACTTCGTCACCATGGAGACCACCCAGGGCGCGATTACCTTGCTGCTCGACAACGACAGGGCACCCATTTCCGCCGCCAACTTCAAGCAGTATGTCACCGACCATTTTTACGACGGTGTGGTCTTCCACCGCGTGATCCCCGGCTTCGTGATTCAGGGTGGAGGCTTCACCGCCGAGTCGGTCCCCAATCCCAACGGAGAGGGATACATGCCGAAGCTCAACGAGAAGAAGAATCGCGCTCCCATCAAGAACGAGTGGCGCAATCGCCTCAAGAACATTCGCGGCAGCCTCTCCATGGCACGAACACAGGTGCATGATTCGGCGACAAGCCAGTTCTTCATCAATACCGTCGACAACGCGATGCTTGACACGCCGCGCGATGGCGCCGCCTACGCGGTCTTTGGCTTCGTCGTAGAAGGACTCGATGTTGTTGACAAGATCCGCGACGTGCCAACCGGTCGCTTGCCCAATGGCATGGCCGACGTCCCGAACTGGCCCATGCCGACGATCACCGCTGCGAAGATGGTGACTTGGGACGATCTGTCTGATTCGGCCAAGGCTGCCGTTGCGGAGTGGGACGCCAAGGCCACAGAGTGGCATGCCCCCGCGCTCGAGGAGGAAAAGCAGCATGAGCAGCGCAACAAGGAAGTCGCTCAGCACTTTGAAGCCGCCAATGCCGCCCTCGAAGCCAACGGCAAGCCCCTGCGCGACACCGGGATCACCTACGCCGAGGCCAAGGTTGGAGAAGGCCGCGCCCCGGGAGAGCATGACACCGTCATTGTCGATGTCACTGCCTGGCTGACCGATGGCGGTGTGTGGTGGCGCACTGCCGATGAGCCCAAGAAGGTGCAGACCTTTCCGCTCCCCGCACTCAACAAGTTCGTGGGCCTCCAGCAGGTCCTGCTCACGATGAAAGAGGGCGGCACGACCTACGCCCGCATCCCGGCTGAGATGGCACTGGGCGAGCAGGGCTTGCGCACATCATGGTGGATGTGGTGCGATGTTCCGCCCAATGCAGACGTCATCGTTGAGACCACGCTCGTCGGTTATCGCGAAACGCTGAAGTCAAAGGACGGCGTCATTGAGATTGGCGACAACAACAAGCCGCAGTGAGCCGCTGCTGTCCTAGGCCGCAGTGCGCGGCCTGGCGATGCTCCGGAGCGTCGTGGCGCACACGGGTCGGGTCACCACAGCATCCGCGCCCGCTTCCATCGCGTGTGGGCACACGGCCTCGCTTGACACCACGATGATCTGAGCACTCGGCGCTGCGATGCGCAGCCCGCGCACCAAGTCGGCGCCATGCACGACCGCCAGGCTCATCCCCATCACGATCACATCGGGCGCATGTGGGCCCGCGGCAAGCAAGCCCTGCTCGCCATCCACCGCTTCAATCACCTGGGTGGTGTCTGATTCAAACGCCAGCCGAACCGCAGCTCGGCACGATTGCGAATCATCAATCACGAGCACGCAACGCATGGGCGGAGCCTCCGACCTCTCTTCCCCACGAGGGGAAATAATCGGACCTGCCCCGTTTGGTTCGGCTCGACAATGCGCCGACTTTCGTCCAACTTTCAATCAGCTTCGCGATGGCCTCGCCATCAGGCGTAAACCTCCAGCATCACCCGCCGCGTCGGCTTCACCTTGCGGTGGATCATCCGCTGGGACCACGCTCCCACGTCGCCTGCGACTGCAGGATCGATCGCAAGGTACCCCGCGAGCGCCGGCCCCCGGAGCTCACTCGCCAACGCCTGAAAAATGCCAAGTTCCATTCCCGCGATGCCGCAGATGTAGATCAGGTTGGATGTGCTCGCCAGTTGCCCACGCAGCACCTCCATCGATGCCCGAAGGCGATCCTGCACATAGAGCTTCCCAAGTGCGGGCCCGTTGTCTTCGCGGCTGATCGCCGTCAGATAGCGGAAGTTTGCGTGTTGTTTGCTCAGTGCCTCGAACTCTTCGTGATAAAGCAGATCTGTCGTGTAGGGCGAGCCCATGATCAACGTGATCTGTCGTTCGCACCCGCGCGCAAGCAGTTCCAGCAGCATCCCGCGAAACGGCGCAACGCCCGTGCCCGTCGCGATGAACAGATAGTCGTGCGCCTGAATGTCCACAGGCAACACGAAGCGCTTGCCATTGGGCCCGGTCACTTGCATCGCATCGCCAACCTGCAGGTTGCAGAGATAGTTTGATGCAATGCCCAGCACCAGTTCTCCTGTCTCCGGGTGCTCAAAGAACGTTCGCTTCACCGTTGTCGACAGGATCTTGCCCGCGCCGTCTTCACCGGCGCTTGGACTTGCCAGCGAATACAACCGCACTTGGTGCGGCCGACCCATCTCGTCCACACCAGGCGGCACCACGCCAAAGCTCTGCCCCGCGGCAAATGCTCCTTCGAGCGCCGTTCCGGATACGTCGAACTCGATGTGCCGAACATACTTCGCACTCTTGGGCCCACGGACACACAACTCGTTCTTTGTAATCACCGCCGTGACCGTCTCGTGCGGCGGCGCCACATGCAGCCTCACCTCGCGTAGCACCGGATCAATCGCCGACATCGATGCGCTCATGAGCCCGCAGCAGCCGTCGCATATGCCGGCTCATTCCCAGGCGTCCACTTGATGTTGCACCCAATGCTGGGCGTTTGGGTCGCACTCGGCGCCTTGCCGGCGAGCACCGCGTCAATCGCCGCCCGCAGGTCCTTGCCGGTCACGGGCTTGCCATTCTTGGGCCGCGCGTCATCAAGTTGCCCCCGATAGGCCAGACGTCGCTCCGCGTCGTACAGGAAGAAGTCAGGAGTGCACGCCGCCTGGTATAGCTTTGCCACCTCTTGCGTCCGGTCGTACAAGTAGGGGAACGTGAAGCCAAACGTCTCTGCCTGCGCCTTGAGTTTCTCCGGCGCATCGTCCGGATGCGTTGTCACATCGTTCGAACAGATCGCGACGATCTTCAGTCCCTTGGCGCCATAGTCCCGCCCAAGGGCCGCAAGCTGTTCGTTGATCAGCATCACGAATGGACAGTGCGCGCATATGAACATCACCAGCAGCCCCTTGCCGCCCGCCAGATCCGCGAGCGAGACCTGCTTGCCGCTCACGACGTCAGGGAGATTGAAGTGGTTTGCCGGGTTGCCGAGTGAGACCATCGTCGAGGGTGTCTGCGCCATCGCCATTGCTCCAATCGACTGGGGTGCAAAGGCGCGCAACTTGCGCGCTTTGTCCAAGATTTCCCGCCAACCTTCCCAGCGGGCACTTGTGTAGGTTATCAGGACCCTGTAGCATCCTCCACGTCGTCGAACGGACTCGACGGCGTCACAACTTGTTTCCCCTGTTCCCCAACGTGGTCAAGGAGCGACCGAAATGCGGGAAGAGACACGCCACGCCCCTGGCGCCACCTGTGCAGATGCCCCCGCCCCTGAGGGCTGTCGAGAGAGTTCAGCCTCTCTCTTCCAGGCCATCCGCGAAACCATCTTGCATGCCCTCTCCCAGCATGAGCGATTGCTTGTTGTGCTGTGGTATGTCGAGCGCATGAGTAGTCGTGAGATCGCCGAGGTACTGGACCTGACCGATCAGCAAGTCCGGCGCACTCACGCACGCATCGTTGAGCGCCTCCGCGAAGCGATCACGCCTGCAGCCGCCTGACGCGCGACGCACAACGCGCACACCATTGGTTCGCCTACTGCCCCGTGGCCTCCAACGCTGCGTCCAGGCAGTCGTACACCACCAAATGGCCTTCCCAGCGCCAGTTCATCACCCACTTGTCGTTGACGAAGACGCGCGGCACACCCTCGATACGCATGCGTGAGAGCGTCGCATCCGTCTGCGTCTCGCGGAGCAGCGCCCGATCCACTGCATCCGAACGCCACATTGCTTCCGCCTCATCGCGCGACGGCGCCAAGGCCGCAAGCTCATCGACGAGCGCTGTTGGGCCAGGTCCCTCAACCATCTCCTTGTCCATGATGAATGCGTGCAGCTTCCAGAAACCGTCTGATCCACCCAATCGGCCCGCTGCCAGTGCCGCTCGCGCATACTCGCACGCGCCCTGACCGGGGATGCCCTTGAAACCTGCATTGCAACCGACGCTCATTGGGTAGAGCCGGAAGCGATACGCCACGCCCGGGTGCTCATCGACATACGCACGAATGAACCGGTCCACCTCGCGCGTGCGCCCGGATGCATAGCACCCATACACCGTCACGGTCGCCTTGGCCTCCGCCTCCGGCGTGCCGTACACATAGCCCCACGGGCTGCGCAGATCCGGCATTGCCGTGTTCTGCTCCCAATCACTCAGCAATTTCGCCAGCGCGCTCTCGGGCAGGTCGCCCGTCGCATCCATTGGTGCCGGCTGCCGCTTCAGCACCTCTTCAACCGCGATCGTCAAGTTGCCATATCGCTGCCAGCGCCTGAATTCTTTGCCGTTGATAAACACCATGGGCGTCGAACTCAAGCCCAGTGCATGCCCCTCCTCGACATCCGCACTGATCGCTTCATCGATCGCCGCCGCGTTCATCGCATGATCAAACGCCGCCTGGTCGATCCCAAGTTCCGCCAGCTTGGTGCTCAGCGCGCCGTCATCCAGCTTGGGCAATCGACTGAACTGGTCAAAGCACCAACTGCTCATCTCCCAGAACGCGCCCGGTCCGCCCAGCATGCCCGCCGCCTCGACGATGTGCGACGCCTTGCATCCATCAATGTGAATGCCTCGGCTGACATACGGATTGCACTCACTGTTGAACGGATAGTGCTTGTGGCTGAACGAAACCTCCCCCGGGCGCGCCTTGAGAAGCTCCAGGATCTCCTTCTTCACGGCGCGACAGTCAGGGCACTGCAAGCACGAAAATGCCACGATACGCACCTGTGCGATCTCGGGTCCGATCAGATACCGACCTGTGAATCCCTGCCGCCCGGGCCCATGTGTTTCTAGGTCATAGGGCACGTCAACCAGCTGCGCGATGGCTTCGGTGTGCTTTCCTGCGGCGGGTGGACGGGTGATTGTGATGGTTCGCCCATCGCTCGTCGTCGTGGTCTCGCCTTGTGACGGCGGTGGGGGCGTTTGCTCCTGTGGGGCGTTTGCGTTCGCGCCCGGCTGTTTCGTTGGGCTCTTCGCTGGGGCGATTTCGTCGACGAGGTCCGCAATCGCCGCGTCATCCTTCGCCTTTTCCTTTGACAGCGCCGTCGCCTGCACGCCGCCCGCAGCAACTGTCGCCAACGCAAAGGCCGTCAACGCCGGCTTCCACACGCTGCCGCTCTTCGACAACCGATCGCGCGGCGTGGCAAATTCCACCATCCCCACAAAAACTAGGTTGATGATGTGTGTCGCCAGGCACCACTCACAGATCGTCCCCTTCTGCAGCATGATCACGATGTACGCGGCGCTGGCCAGCCCGCCCAGGCGCGCCACCCACGCCGCTGCCGGATGCAGTCCACTCTTCTTGCTGCGCAGCCACACCGTCAGCGCCGCCGCGAAGTACGCCAGCCCCACATATGCCACGGGCCAGTTCACGACCGGCACATGCGACGCCCAATGGTCCTTCAGCTTGGCGCACCCGCCATCCTCGCCACACCCGGGCGGCACAAACCCCGGGATGTAGCTCAACGACAGCACCGCCGTGGTCACCACCGCCGCGATCAACAGCAGGGCACCTAGTCCAAACACTGGCCCCGCCATCGCGCTACTCGGAGCGGTTGTGCTAGTCGCCTGCGAACCACCTTGGGTCTTCTTCGCCATGTCGCTTCCAAATGTCGGGGTTTCGTTTGGGAGTGCCGCAGATGGGCAGCCTGGGGATTGTAAGCCCACCGGCCTGCCAGGCTGCAGCTTCATCGTCCACACGCGCCGACCCGCGCCAGCTATCGCCCCCCGCGATACCCTCGCCGTGTGGAGCACATCCTCGTCACGGGCGGCGCTGGATACATCGGCTCGCACGCCGTCAAGGCGCTGCTGGCCGCCGGCCATCGCGTGACGGCCCTCGATGACTTCCGCCGGGGGCACATGAGCCCCCTCGAACTGCTGAGTGCGGGCTATCCAGGGCGCCTTGACGTCGTCGAGGGTGCCGTCGCCGATGCCGACTTGGTGCGCACAGTTCTGTCCAACCACGACATTTCCGCCGTGATGCACTTTGCAGCCCTTGCCTATGTCGCCGAGAGTGTCGACAAGCCCATCGAGTATTTCCAGTGCAACGTCACGGGCCTCATCGCACTGCTCGCCGAGTGCGCACGCGCAGGCATCACTCGATTCATCTTCTCTTCCAGTTGCTCGGTCTACGGCGACCTTCCGCGCGACGCCATGCCCGTCACCGAAGACTCGCCCAGGCTTCCCGTATCACCCTACGGCTGGACCAAGCTCATGGGCGAGCAACTCCTCGCGGCACACGCACACGCGGAGCATCGCACAGGGCGCGACTTCGCTTGCACATTCCTGCGCTATTTCAATGTCGCCGGCGCCGATAGTGATGGCGTTCTAGGCGAAGACCACAACCCTGAGACGCACCTCATCCCCCGTGCCATCTTTGCCGCCCTGGGCCGCGCGCCCGCCATCGACATCTGCGGCACAGACTTCCCAACGCCAGATGGCACCGCCGTGCGCGATTTCATCCACGTCGAAGACCTCGTTGATGCGCACCTCCTGGCCCTCGAGCGCGCACAGGGTCGCCAGGTCAAGCGCTACAACATCGCCATTGGCAAGCCCTATTCGGTGCGGGAAGTGCTCGAAGCCGTCGCACGTGTCACGGGCAAGCCCGTTCCCAGCAACACCGCCCCGCGCCGTCCGGGCGACCCCGCGGTTGTCTATGCCGACGCCTCACTCGCCAAGCGCGAACTCAGTTGGTCGCCACGGCACAGTGCGCTTGATGACATCGTCGCATCTGCATTCCATTGGTTCGAAGCCCATGCAGACGGCTACCGCAGTTGAGGAGCCTGCCATGCGAACCGCCCGGTTTGTATCCATTGTGTTGATGCTGTTCATCGCGTCCTGCACCGCGACGCCGCCCAAGCCCAATCTCGGGGCGATTTACAACACCGCCGCCCAGGGCATTGGCGACGAGCGCACGCCTGTTTGTGTCATTCCCGGCATCCTGGGCTCGAAACTCGAAACCGAGGACGGCTTCAAGGTCTGGGGCTCGTTCACCTTTGGTGCTGCCGACGCCGACACCCCCAAGGGCGCCCGAGCAATCGGCCTGCCAATGGAACTGGGCACGCCGCTCGTGAGCCTGCGCGATGATGTTTTGCCGATTGAGGTTCTGGACGTCGCGGTCGCCGACGTCGCGATCTTCCGAGGCCTCGAGTTCGGCGCCTATGTC
>JAGQOH010000013.1 GCA_020427635.1 Phycisphaerales bacterium | reverse complement strand
CGATGTCGGCCCATCACATCCTGGGGCTGTAGGCGGTCCCAAGGGTTCGGCTGTTCGCCGATTAAAGTGGTACGCGAGCTGGGTTCAGACCGGCGTGAGCCAGGTCGGTCCCTATCTGCCGTGGGCGTTGCAAGCTTGAGAGGATTCTTCTTTAGTACGAGAGGATTAGGAAGGACACACCCCTGGTGCGCCGGTTGGGTCGCTCGATCCATCGCCGGGTAGCTACGTGTGGCAGGGATAACCGCTGAAAGCATCTAAGCGGGAAGCCCCCCTCAAGATGAGGCTTGCTTGCAGTTCGCTGCGTGAGACCCCTGGAAGACCACCAGGTTGATAGGCCGCAAGTGTAAGGGGTGAGAGTCCCTCAGCTAAGCGGTACTAACGGTCGAACGCTTCGTCATGTCAACCGGACGCCGTCAAAAACGGCCTACTGGAACACGTGACCAAGCACCAATGAACGATTGCAGTTCACTGGTCGTGTTTGCTTGTGAACGCCAAACACAAACCCTTGACCATCACACGATACCGGCGTCAGATCGCACTGACGCCCGCCATCGCGGACACGCGATGTCTGGGCTTTGTTGGTGACCATAGACGCGGGGCAACACCTGTTCCCATCCCGAACACAGCAGTTAAGCCCGCGTCGCCGATGATACTGCATTGCGGGAAAGTAGGTCGTCGCCAGCTTTGGGCCCGCTCGGAAACTCCGGGCGGGCCCGCTTTGTTTTTCGAGCCACCCTTCAGTGCAATTTGATTACACGACTTTCTGCGTTGGCGGCGCCATCGGCAACAGCCGCGCCATCTCCAAATAACGCTCCATGTTGTCGCGCATCTCGCCCAGCGAGTCGCCCCCAAACTTCTGCCGCAGCGCCCAGACGATTTCGAGTCCGACCGTGTGCTCCATCACGACCGACGCCGCGGACACCGCGCACACATCCGAGCGTTCATACGAACTCTGTTCCGCTTGCTTGGTATTCAGATCCACGCTCGGCATGCCTTGCAAGAGCGTGCTGATGGGCTTCATTGCGCCGCGCACGACGATCGGTGCGCCGTTAGACATACCGCCTTCCACGCCGCCGGCGTTGTTTCTTGGGCGCACAAAACCGATCGATGGTGTCTCTCGCTTGGATTGATCAAACTCGATCGGGTCATGCACATCGCTGCCGCGCTTCGCCGCAACTTCCTTGCCCATGCCAAACTCAACAGCCTTGAAGGCTTGAATGCTGATCACCGCCATCGCAATCCGCGCATCGAGCTTCTCGCGCCAGTCCATTGTCGAGCCGATGCCGATCGGGCATCCAAAGACATGCGTCTCGACCAAGCCGCCCACTGTGTCCTTGTCCACCTTGGCCTGGCGAATCTCTGCACACATCCCCTCACTCGCCTTCGCATCAGGGCAATAGACCTCCGATGCATCGCGCTCGGCAAGTATCTGCGTGATGTTCGTTTCATCGACTTGCACATCCGTCGCAACGCCTCCGATCGCGCGCACAAATCCGACCACCGTGATGCCGAGCTCATTGAGCAAGCATCGCCCGAGCGCGCCCGCTGCGACCCGCGCCGCCGTTTCACGCGCGCTAGCGCGCTCCAAGACATCGCGACAATCGGTCGTCAACCACTTCACCGACCCCGCGAGGTCGGCATGTCCCGGGCGCGGGCGATGCACCGGCGGGGTCCGCTCCAGGTCATCCAGTCGAGAGTCCCTATTCACCACCGCCAAGGTGATCGGCGCCCCCGTGGTCAGGCCCCTCCGGACACCCGACAGCACCTCGACCGAATCCGTCTCGATGCGCTGGCGCCCGCCCCGCCCGTAGCCACCCTGCCGCCGACGCAGCTCGGCGTTGATCAGTTCGAGATCAACCGCCACGCCAGAGGGCATGCCCTGGACGAGGGCCGTCATCTGGGGGCCGTGCGACTCCCCGGCGGTGTGGTACGCAAACTGAGCCATGGCAGGAAGGGTATCGGCGATCTGGGCCGCCGCCCGACCGTTGGCTGGGCAGCGAGGCAAGTTTCGTAGCCAGCCCTGCAATGCCCGGGCAGGCCCCAAACACTTGATCCTGAACGGGGGCATCGGGCCCGGTGCCGCTGTGCGCCGACCAGCTCACCCCCGACCGATCTACAACCCACCCCCAACCGACCAGGCCGCCCCCAGCGGCCTGTGTCGTTCATAAGGCCTGCGCAGGGCCGTACTTCCGTGTTCTCCCCTTGCCTCGGCTGGTTTTGGTGGCAGGCTATCGGTACTGCGGATGAGAATCCGCCTCGCACAGGCCCCAAGTCAGAGGAACAAAAGAAATGATCAGGACTCGCTCGATGGGCGCAGCTGCGCTCGCGCTCGGACTCCTTGCCGGCGGCGCGAATGCAGGCTTCCTCGCATTCTCTGGCGATACCGCCGCCAGCACCGAAACCACCGGTTCGAACTTCTCCGGCACGCTCAACTACAACTTCAACGGGGGCACGTCCGGCACGCTGGTCATCTCGCTCACGAACACCACGCCGGTCTCAGTTGGCGGTTACCTCACCGCGTTCGTCTTCAACGTGAACTCTGCGGATGCCGGCGCTTCGATCGCGCTGAGCTCCGCGACCGACACAGATTTCCTGGATGCAGCTGGCTCGAGCGCTGTCCCCTTTGGCGGCTCCTATCGCGCGGGCGCCGGCCTGAGCGGCACCTGGCTTGGCGGCGGGGCGCCGCAGCCGGGCATCGCGATCGGCAACACAGAAACATTCACCTTCAATGTGACCGCGACCGACGCCGCGTCCCTCACCGAAGGCAGCTTCCTCGAAGGCCCCTATGCGTTCGACTTCGTCGTGCGCTTCCGTGGCTTGAACAATGGCGGCTCAGACAAGGTGCCGACGCCAACGCCGGGACCGGTTGCACTTGCGGGCATTGCCGGCTTGGTCGCCACGCGCCGCCGGCGCTGAGCGAGCAACCTCAAATAGACGAGAGAGAGTCACGAGGGCGCACCGCTTTGGGCGCCCTTTTGTCATACCCCCAACTTCTCCGCCAAGAACCCGCTCACCTTGTCCATCGCGATGCGCTCCTGCCCACCCGTGTCGCGGTCGCGCACCGTGACCGTCTGGTCGGTCAGGGAATCGCCATCGATGGTGAAGCAGAAGGGGCAGCCGGCTTCGTCCATGCGCGCGTAGCGCTTGCCGATCGATTGCTTCGCGTCGGTTTCGATGAAGCCCAGGTGCCCGAAGCGTTGGCGCAGTTCGCTCGTGAGTTTGGCCGCCATTTCGGGCATGCCGTCCTTGTTGACGAGCGGGAACACTGCGGCCTTGATCGGCGCGATGCGCGGGTGAAACCGCATGATTTCCGGGCTCGGGCGCGAGTCGTCCTTCGTATAGCTCTCGCACAGAATTGCGAGCACGCCTCGATCGAGACCTGCGGATGGTTCGATGACGTGCGGCAAATACCGCTCGCCCTTGGGCTGACCATTGGGGGCAAGTTCGCCCCGGGTTGTGTCGAAGTATTCGAGCTTTGCGCCCGAGTGCTGCGCATGTTGGCGCAGGTCGAAGTCGGTGCGGTCAGCGATGCCTTCGAGTTCGCCAAAGCCCGGCGCGGTAAATGGAAACCGATATTCGATGTCGCTCGTGCCCGCGCCTTCCTTGGCGTAGTGGGCGAGTTCATCCTTGTCATGCTCGCGCAGCACAAGGTTGTCGCCCTTCAGGCCGATCGATTGCCACCACGCCATGCGCCAATCGCGCCAGAATGTGTACCAGGCTTTGGTTTCGCTTGGATGGCAGAAGAACTCGATTTCCATCTGCTCGAATTCGCGCGAGCGGAAGGTGAAATTGCGGGGCGTGACTTCGTTGCGAAACGCTTTGCCAGTCTGGGCAATGCCGAATGGCAGCGCGACGCGCGTTGAATCGACGACGTTCTTGAAGTTGATGAAGATGCCCTGCGCGGTTTCGGGACGGAGATAGGCAATGTCGTCTTCGCTTGCGGTCGCACCGACGTAGGTCTTGAACATGAGGTTGAAGGCGCGGGGGGCGGTGAGCGTGCCGACCTCTTTCGTGCCCGGGCCAACGGTGATTGCGATCTCTTCGGCACTCAGGCCAGTAAACGCGCACACATCGACGTCATCCTTGGACAACTCCTGCTTCACGTATTTGCTCAGCTTCTTGAGCGCGGCGTCGAACGACGCATCATCATGCTCAATGAACGCGTAAATCTGCCCTTGTTTGTCGCCCTTCTTGCCCATGCACATCAGGTGATCGGCGCGGTACCGAGCCTTTGTCTCGCGGCAGTCCACCATCGGGTCGTTGAAGCCACCAACGTGTCCGGACGCTTCCCACACCTTGGGATTCTGAATCAGGCATGAGTCGACAGGAACGATGGAGACGGGCTTGCCATTGGGGCCGAGTTGCCCGCCGGCGCCTTTCATGACAACGTCCTGCCACCAGGCGTCGCGGAGGTTTTTCTTGAGTTGGGCGCCGAGCGGGCCGTAATCCCAGAAGCCGTTGATGCCGCCGTAGATTTCCGAGGCCTGGAAGATGAAGCCTCGGCGTTTGCAGAGGGCCATGATGTCGTCCATGGACTTGGTCTGGTTGGTGTCGGCGTTGGCGGGCGCTGCGGGAGCGGTCATGATCGAACCCCTTGGGAATCTCAGGTGGAAATGAGCGGGCATGATAGGGGAGGGTCGACGGGCAGTGGGCAATAGGCAATGGGCGTGGCCGGCTAGCCTCGAGCGCGAGCGACGGGGTGTTTGGAACTCGTCCCGCACTCCGGGCACACATCACTCGGCAAGCCGCGGAGGTCGTACTTGCACGTCGGACACAGCGAGCGGTTCAAGCGCGATCGACGTGTGCCGTAGTCCGCCAGGCGAATCAGGCATCCAAAGACATAGACCACGCCGCGCACGAGCGACCCGATCGTCAGGACAACGAACGTCCACCAGAAGAAATTGAAAGTCGCTGCCCCCGCGTGCTGGACGGTCCACCTGGTCTCTCCCGCGCGCATGTGTGCCACGATGTCGCCGAGGCGCGGGTCGAACCGCTCGATGATGTCTGGCACATGCACAAGGGCCTGGGCTTCGGCGCGACGAACGACCTCCGGATCGTCATGCCAAAACCCCAGGTAAGGCCGCACCGTCGCCGAGGTGACCGCCGGGTACCCGCGCTCCCGATGCTCAACCGTCCAGTACGCGACGGAGTCGCCATATCGCTGATCTTCCGTGGCCAGCGTGGGCACGCCGGTGGCTTCGTCGACCAGCAGCCGTACCGAGGCAAACGTTGGCGGATCGATGTACGCAGGATCGGGCGGGTTGAACACCGATCGGCTCCACCCGCACCCGCCACAGGTGAGGTGATAACTCCTGACGAAAGTAGAGGGGCGCAGCGACACAAGCATGCCGACGACGGCGAGCGCCCAAAGCAACACCGTAGCGGGATGCGTGAGCCAGAGGAGGATCAAGCGAACGCTACGCATGGCTCGTCTCCATTGCGAAGTTCATGCCGCACTCCGGGCACACGTTGCTCGGCAAACCGCGGAGGTCGTATCTGCAAGTGGGGCAAAGCATTTGGGCGAGGCGGGCGCGCTCCAACGCCCGAAGCCTGGCGCGGTGGGCGACGCGCATGAGTGCCGAGGGAATGCGCAGCGCGGACACAAGAAGCAGAAGTATCGTGCAGTTGAAGAAGAAGTTCACAACGATGCCGATTGGGTTCCAACGCAGCCGCGGACCCCAGGCCCGCAGGTTCGATGCAATGGCGGGATAACCGACCTTGTGGCCGCCGTTGGCGAACACAGCGCTCGACGCACCCGGACGCAGAGCTTCGCGCTCCGGCAACTCCATCGCCATCGTGCAGTGTGGGTGATCGATGCGCGCCATCCACAAGGGCCCGCCGAAATACTCCCGGCCAACGCGCCATGACAGACGGATCGCTGATTCGCCGGAGTCTTTGGAAGGCGCCAAGACGGCTACAAACGTTGGCCTCGGCTCATCAGGTGGATGCGAAGGCAGGTTGAGTTCGTACCGTGACCCGCGACAGGTGCTGACGCGAAGGAACATCGGGCCCGGCAGCGCAATCAGGATGCCAAGCGCCACCGCCCCCCACACCACCACCATCGGCGCTCGGGTCGCAAGGGCAGTGCATCGGACCACCGCGTGCAGTGCCCTGGCGAAGCCCGAGAAACGCCGAGGCGGCTCGTGTTCGCTATGGGTCGGTTCGCGACACAGCACACGGTTCGCGGGCGCCGGCTGTGCGGTTGCGAAGATCTGGCTGTGTGCCCCGGCTTGCTTGCCAAGCCGGGTCTGCAAGACCGCGCATCGCGGAGTTCCGGGGTTGCAAGCAACCCCGGGCACCCACCAAAACCAGACCCGCTACCATGCGCCTTCCATGCTCGACAAGCTGCTGCCCATCCCGGCCCAGGTGTTCGTCGGCGCGATCGTCGTCGTCGCCGTCGTCCACATTCTGCTCGGCTGCGTCACGCTCCTGATTTACATGGAGCGCAAGGTCTCCGCCTACGCGCAGGACCGCATCGGCCCCAACCGCACCGGCTTCGACTTTGGCCTGCCCTTTCTCAAAGCGCTCTTCCGCAACTTCGGCTTCTGGGGACTCGGGCAGTCGCTCGCCGACGGCCTCAAACTCATTCTCAAAGAAGACTATCGCCCGCGCGGCGCCGACAAGTATCTCTTCACACTCGCGCCAATGGCCGCCGTGATCCCCGCGCTGATTGTCTGGGCCGTCATTCCCTGGGGCGGCTATGTCAACGTGGGCGACATCACGATTGGCAACACGCTCGTCGTGCAAGGCGGGCGCGCACTCGTTGCCGCTGCCGACCTCAACGTCGGCTTCATCTACCTGCTCGCGGTTGCGTCGCTCGGCGTGTACGGCGTCACCCTCGGCGGCTGGGCGTCGAATAACAAGTTCTCGTTCCTGGGTGGTTTGCGCTGCAGCGCCTCGATGATTTCCTACGAAGTGCCCATGGGCCTGTGCCTGCTGTCGATCGTGCTTGTCTCGGGCTCCGTGAGTCCGCAAACGCTCATCGAGCAACAGGTCGCCAATGGCTGGCATGTGCTGGCGATGCCTTTGGCGGCGCTGTTGTTCTTTACGTGCTCGCTGGCCGAATCAAACAGGGCGCCCTTCGACAACGCCGAGTGCGAGCAAGAGCTCGTGGGTGGATTCCACACCGAGTTCTCGTCGATGCGCTTCGCGCTGTTCATGCTGGGCGAATATGTCCACGTCGCCGCGGGCTCTGCCTTCATCGTGCTGCTGTTCTTTGGCGGCTACCACCTGCCCTTCGTTGCCCTCACCGAGCCCTCGGCGGTCGGCCCCCTCGCGGCGTTCGTCAAGTTCAATGTCTTCTTCGTCAAGGCGGCGCTCGTCGTGCTCCTGATCATGATGGTGCGCTGGACCATCCCGCGCCTGCGCTACGACCAGGTGATGAAGCTTTGCTGGAACGCGCTCATTCCGCTGTCCATCGCGCTCGTCGTCGCCACCAGCATCATGCTCTTCATCGGGTGGGACATGTGGTGGGCCCTCACCGCCATGAACGTCGCCTTGGGTGGCGCGGCCATGTTTATCTTCCACGCGATGCCGCACCCGCCGGTCAACAGGCGCATCCCGCTCGCGGGCTCGCGCTTCAGCCCACTGCCGGGTGAAGTCGTGCGCACGGGCGCCGTTGGCGTAGCGCGCACCGAAAGCGGTGTGGCGATGGGGGCGTCCGGCACCGTGTCATTGCACTAGCCGTGCGCATTCTTGCAGTCGATCTGGGCGACAAGCGCACCGGCCTGGCGGTGGGCGATGATGCCACGCGCATCGCGTCACCCATTGGCAAGCTCGAAGGCCCGCCCGATGAACGCATGGCCCAACGGATCGCAGGCGCCGCCCGAGAGCACGAAGCCGATGTCATCGTCCTTGGCTTGCCCATCAACATGGACGATACCGAAGGCCCGCGCGCCAAGCTCGTGCGCACGTTCGGCGACATGCTCGCGGCGCGAACATCTGCGCGCGTCGATTACTTCGACGAACGATTGACAAGCGCCGAAGCCGATTGGCAAATGGCACAGTCCGGACTGACCCACAAGCAAAAGAAAGAGCGCCGCGACACACTAGCGGCAGCCGCGATCCTGCGCGGATACCTGGACCACATCCACGAAGATTAGTGCTGCG
Organism: Phycisphaerales bacterium; assembly: GCA_020427635.1. Classification (GTDB taxonomy): domain Bacteria; phylum Planctomycetota; class Phycisphaerae; order Phycisphaerales; family UBA1924; genus JAGQOH01. Next base: position 51,389 of record JAGQOH010000013.1, on the reverse strand, counting down.
GCGTGATGTGCTTCGGATCCATGCGCTCGCCCGTTTGCGGCGGCGTTTCCAAGGCCGTCGGCTCCTTCGCAGGTAGTGCATCAACTGGCGCACTGGTCATCAGGATCGCTTGCTCGATCTGCACCGACTTGCCAACACTGCGCCCAATCAGCGGATGATCCAGTCCGAAATCAGCAAGCTTGAGCGCATAGCTGCACCGGATCATGAGCAGGTCGCCTGGGCCATACATCGTCGACGATTCACTCTCGGGCATCATTGCGACAGTCGCATGTTCGATGCGCATCGGCTTGCGCTTGCCATGCATCACAAAGTCGCCCACAAGCGCGCCTTCAAAAGTGGTGACGCCCGCCTCCTGGCGAATCTTGCGTGGCTGCTCAAACGCCGCGAGCTCAAACACAATGGCCGGCTCGGCCTGCGCATTCATCCATTCGGTAGAAGCCATGTGGGCGTTGCGCTGCGCCATACCAGTATCGATCGAGATCACAGGCACGGAAAACGCGCCCGCGAGCAGCACGCCGCGTGGCGTGCCCGTGTCATCGGTTTCCGGCGCCCAGTCCGTACGCAGACACCCCCGCTCGACAATCAAAAAGCCCAGCACCTCCCCGGTGTGTCCCTCAAACGAGCCCATCGGCGCTTCCGTATGAAAGGACACCGTTGTGCGATCGCCAAGCAAGGGGCGATAGGCCTGCCCCTTCGCGAGTTGATCGACCGTTGGGCGCGGGGCTTCCACCGTGGGCACTTCAGGCGCTTCTGCCGCCTCCACCGCGATCTCTGGCGTGGGCTCGTTTGGCAATGAAGCCCCGCCCGGCGCCATCGGCATGGGTGGCCCCAGGAGCACCGATCCAAACACAATCAACGTGCCGCCAATCATTGTCCGATCCCCCACACTGCGGCCACCCGGGCCTGGTCCGGTGGAAGGATAGTCGCACCCGATACCGCTGGAGGGGGTAGGCTTCAGAGGGTGCGTTCGTGCAAGGAGGAAGCGGCATGATGATCGGTGGCCTCGCACTGCTTTGTTGGACCATGGCCCAGCCTCCCGCCGGGTCCGATCCCATGCCGGCGGCTCCAGAGCCCAACGTAGTGGGCATTGCGCTGCATCATCGCGACCCCGCGGTCGATGCGCTGCTGGATCGCCTCGAAGTCGCCGACGCAGGCATGACCGACCTGACCGGTGCGCTCGTCTACACACGTGTCAACGTGATCCTCGAAGACATCCAAACGCGCATCGGCTCGCTGAAATTTGTGGTCCTGCCGCCCAAGGAGGCCGGACGTCGACCGCGCCGCGTGTTCCTGGCGCACTTCACGCAGTACATCGATCCGCACACCAAGCGCGACGAAGATGAGCAGTGGGGCTTCGATGGTCAGTGGCTTATTGAGCGCAACGCGCGCGAGAAGACACGCATTGCCCGCCAGATGGCGCGCCCTGGCGAGGATGTCGATCCGCTGCGCTTGGGTGAAGGACCACTGCCCATCCCGCTAGGCCAGCGCAAGGCGGAGATCCTCTCGCGTTATGACGTTTCGCAGCGCGATGTGAAAGAAGGACTCGAGGCTTCAGAAGCCGTGAATTTTCGCGCCTATGTCAATGACGCCGTGCAACTCCACCTCAAGCCGTTGCGCCCGGACGAGTCATTCGATGAAGTGCGCCTGTGGTATCGCGACGATGCGCAAGGCCGCCTGCTGCCGATCCTCGCGCGCTCAGCACGCTTCGATCGCGAGGGCGAAGAGACCGACGTCGTCTATGTGCAGTTGGTCAACGTGAAGATCAATCAAGGCCTCACACTGGACGATGTTGCCGTCGCGCCCGCGGGGCAGGATTGGCGCGAGAAGATCGAGGCGCTGCCCGCCCAAGTTGTGGGCGAGGCCGCTCAGGGGGACAAGCCATGATGAAGCTACAGCGCATCTACCAGGTTCTTGGCCTCGCAGCCGTGCTCCTGAGCGCAGCGCACGCCGAGCCCATCGACGACCATGGTGCCGCAAGCCCCGCCGAACTCGCAGGCGCGGTGAAACCCATTGATGTCCCGCCTGCGCCCGATGGCTTGCTCAAAGCACTCGAGGCGGCCTATCTCTCACCCGAGGAAGCCGCAGCCAAACGCGTCTTCCACGGCCTGTGGCGCACCTCCGATCTGGAAGACCCTGCGTTGCGCGCGCAAGCTGCGCTGATGTCTGGCGCCTTCGACGACCCGGCGCTAAGCAATGACGTTGTGCCCGCGGATTTGCGGGCCGAAGCCGCAATCTTGACCGGTGATTTGGAGCATGCCATTGCGCTCCTCGATGGCGATCCCTCCGTGCGCGCATCGCGCCTGCGCGGCCAGGCCCTGGAACTGCTCGGGCGCTTCGACGAGGCCAACAAGGCCCTCGACACCGCCGTGCGAGCCCTCAACGTCGAAAACGAGCTCACCGATCCGGCAGTCATCGTCGAAGGCGTGCGCGCACTGGCAATCCGCGCCCGACTCACAGGCGAACCCGCAGCCCAACATGAGCGCATGATTCGCTTGCTCTCGAAAGCGCACCAACAGCTCGATCGCTTCTACTGGCCAGCACTGCTTGCAGAGGCCGAGTTGCTGTATGAGAAAGACAATGGGCAAGAAGCGCAGCAGGCAATCCAGCAAACGCTCGCACTGAATCAAGCGTGTGCCGGCGCATGGCGGCTCCTGGGCGAGATGGCGGTCAACTCCTTCAGCTTCGACGCCGCTGAAGGCTGTGCGCAGCGGCTGGATCGTGTGACGGCGCGCATTTCACACGGCGATGAAGCGATGGCCACCAAACCAAAGCTCGCGCCCGGGCTGCTCGACGCCGCCGATGCGCTGCAAATCGACCGCCCGTTTGAGGACCCACCAGACGCGGATCATGCCGCGGACGCTGTGGCACTGGGCGATTCGATCGATGCCGCCCTTATCCGAGCGCGCCGATGGATGCGCCAAAACGACCCTGAAATGGCTGCGTCCTGGCTCGACCGGGTGCTCGACAACTGGCCCAACCAGCGCGATGCGCTTGCGCTCCGTTGTGCGGTCGTCGCGATGAGTTACGACTGGCAGCGCACCGACGAATCGCTTGCGCGATTCGACGCCATCTCGCCCGGTTCGCCGTTGGCTCTCTATCAGGTGGGCAAGACGCTGAGCGAGCGCCGCCAGTATGACAAAGCGGAGCAGTATCTTGACCAGGCGGTTGCACGCTTGCCAGGCTGGCCCGCGCCCGTGATCGAACTGGGGCTCCTGGAAATGCAGTCCGGCATGGACGCGCGCGCCGCCTCGGTCCTCAAGCGAGCCACTGAACTCGACCCTTACAACATCCGTGCCCGCAACTCGCTCCGCCTCATCGATGAACTCCTCACCTACGACACCATCGACACCGAGCGATTCACCATTCGCTACAAACCCGGCGTAGACGTCGTCCTTGCGCACGACATGCAGCGCTTGCTCGACACGATGCACCAGTCGCTTGAAGACATCGTGGGCTACCGTCCGCCCAAGCGCACGATCATCGAGCTCATGCCCGACTCTGAGTGGTTCGCGGTGCGCATCACGGGCATGCCCGCGATTCATACGATCGCCGCCTCCACCGGCCCCATCGTTGCGATGGAAGTGCCCAAGGTCGGCAAAAAACACCAGGGCGAATACGATTGGATGCGCGTCCTGCGTCACGAATATGGGCACACGCTCACGCTTGGCCGCACGAACTACCGCATCCCACACTGGTTCACCGAGGCGATCTCCGTCGGCCTCGAAGTTGGCCCACGTCAAGACGATCGTGCGCGCATGCTCGCAGACGCCTTGCTCGAACGCAACGACTTCAAGCTCTTCGATATGGAGGAGATCAACACCGCGTTCGTCCGGCCCGTCAAAGAGACCGATCGCCCCCAGGCCTATGCGCAGGGCCACTGGATGTGGGAGTTCATGGTCGATCGCTTTGGGCCCGACTCCATTGGCCAGCTCATGGATCGTTACGCCGCGGGTGATCGCGAAGACGCCGCAATGCAGGCCGTCTTTGGCATGTCGCGCGACGAATTCGTCAAGCAGTTCCGCCCGTGGGCGCTCGCCCAGGTCAAGTCATGGGGCCTCGATCCATCGCCAAGCCTGCAGGAACTTCGCTTGCACGAAACCATGGACGATGTCGTCCTCCGCGACCAACTCGAAGAAGACCTCGCGGCATTTGCCTCGACCGTTGCTTTGCGCGTGGGCGACGCCGGCGTGCGCTGGATCCGCCCCTTCCAACCAACACTGGTCGAGCCCACGCCCGCACTCGTCGACCTCTGGCTGCTTGACTATCCCGATCACCCAAACCTGCTCGAGCTGCGTCTGCGCGAAGCCTTCGACCAGCCCGATGACATGCCCAAGGCCGAGCATATCGACCTGCTCGAGCGCTACGCCGCCGCGCGTCCGACGGCGCCCACGCCGCACCGCTTGCTCGCACGGTATTACCTTGCGCAAAAGGACCCCTCGAACGCGTTGCCGCACTTGGAATTCCTCGACGCGCGCGAGCAGTATTCGCCCACCTACACCGCCGAGCTGGCCCGCATGTATGACGCGCGGGGCGAGCGCGAGCGGGCTGCCGCTGCTGCCGAGCGCGCCACGATCATCGCGCCTTTTGACGCGAACTATCGCGAACTCGCGGCCGCAGCGTTCCTCAAACTGCACGACCTCGCCTCCGCCGAGCATCACATCCGCGCGCTCGTCGATCTCGAGCCGGACAACCCCAAGCACAAGCAGCGCCTGGAAGCCATCGAAGCAATGCTCGCGCGCCAAGGCGCCGCCGGCGGTGCGGTGCGCTGATGACGCCGGTTCGCATCCGCCAACTCACGCGGGCCGATCTGCCCGCGCTCATGCCTATGCGCACCGCACTTTGGCCCGATCAGCACGAGACCATCGACGAACTTGTGCAGTTCTACTTCACCAAGGACGACTATGTCTGCCTGCTTGCCGAGACAACCGGCGGCGAGCTGGTCGGCTTTGCAGAATTTTCGATCCGTCGCGACGCCTGCGGCTGCGAGACGGCGCCCGTGGGCTACTTCGAAGGCTGGTGGGTCAGTGAAAGCCATCGGCGACAAGGCGTTGGACGCGCGCTGCTCGAAGCCGGCGAAGCCTGGATCCGCGCGAAAGGCTGCACCGAAATGGGTTCCGATGCACACGCGGACAACCATGTCAGCGACAAAGCGCATCAAGCGCTCGGCTTCGTGCCGGGCAGCTTGCTGCGGATGTATGCGAAGAAGCTGTGATCGCTCCCTCGCCCCGCCGAGTGCCGCGGCTTGCTCGTCAAGCTGGGTCTGCAAGAACGTACTTGCTGCAACACGCGGCTAGCCCCGACCGCGAGGGAGGGGGTTCTTTCTATCCGCGCTTGCGCCGCACTCCGGACACACGGCATCATCCGCAAGTCCCGTCCTGTCATAACCACACGTCGCGCACTTGCCTTTCCTACTTCGCCGCCGCGCGCGGATGAGGCGATACCCCGCCGGCACGCCTGCAAGGATCACAAACCACGCGCCGCCGTAGATCGCGGTGTTGGCGAGGAGGCCCGGCCAGAGGGGAAGGTAGGGGTAGCAGGGCACTTGCGAGACCCCAAGCACAAAGCTGATGCCGCGAGAAAACTTGATATTGAACTCGTCGACAATCACACATCGAAACGGAATTCCACGAACAAGTCGAGCACTGCTTGCATTGGGACGATCGGGAGGAGATTCCTCACTTTGACTCGGGTCGCGGCGAGCGATCAGGTTCCATGGCTGTTCCCATGAGGCCTGCTCTAGCAGGGCGAAGTGACGACGGGCCTCTGCCTTCGAGTGGGTCCGCCCCGAAGTGGTAAAGCCAATCGATTCCCAACCGAATCCTGAACTGGCTCCGAGCGATCTCTCGTCGTTCAAGTTCCATCGGGCAATGCGAGTTGGAAACCCGGTAGCCCACGGCACATACCACCACGCCACCCCATAACTCGTCGCGATGCCAAGCACTGCGCACACCACAATCAACACAACACGCTTCGTCGTGATGAGGCGGCGGGGACGAGACATCGCCTCTCAGCCTAGCTCCCCGCCTTGAACCCAAGTTCCTCTCTGTGCCCCTGCGGTGAATCCCCAAAACGAGAGCAGGCCGGGGCACGCGCCGCCGACCTGCTGAGATGGGGTTCTGTTGTCGTTGCTCCTGGTGTCCCGGCGGAGTCGAGTCGCAGGAATTCGAAGAGCAACAGCAGTGAGTCAGACGTGTTTCACTCGACAGTCAATCAGTCGATCACCACGATCTTGCGCGACGATGCCACCTGATCGCCCGGCATCAGCTCCTTCGTGCCGTCGGGCGACACTTCGATCGTCGGCTGCGGCGCCGCAGGCTCCAGCGCCTTCGTCGCTTCGAACAACTGCTTGGCCGTCGCTTCGCCCTTCAGCATGGCTTCGGCTTCCTCAGCGTAGTGCCGCTCCTGCGAACCGCTTGCCAGCGACTGCAGACGGGCTTCCTGCTCCGCACGAATCTTCGCCATGCGATGCGTCACCTGATCGAGGCTCACCGTCTCGAACTTGTCGTACTTGCGGATCGCGTCTTCGCGCTCCTGCACCATCGCGATCAGGCGATCGTTGCGCTCAATCACTTCGATCTGCCCGTCCAACTGGAACAGCTGCGCCCGGAAGTCGGCGTGCTCGGTCTCGAGCTGGTTCAGCAAATCGCTCAGGCGATCGCGCTGCTGGGCCAGCAACTCCACCGAGCGCTGCGCCTCATACGCACGACCCTGATATGCGTTCATCGTGTTCTTGATCTGCGTGGCGCGCCCATAGGCGTCGTCCAGATCGACCGCGCGCCCATCGAATCGCACGCGAATGATCGCGGAGGGCGACTCGGTGCGAGCCGACTCAGCCTGTGCGAGAGATGCTTCCAGCACGCTGAAGTCGGCGCTCGCCAACTCAACGACCTTGTTCGCCACGTCACGATCGCGGGTCAACTCGGCAACCTGCTGGTCGAGCGAAGCCAGTTCGCCGCGCACCGAGGCGATGCGCTCGGGGTATTGCTTCTCGAGGTTGCGCAGTTGATTGCGCAGGGCGACTGGATCATCAATCGCGTTGTCAATCGCATTCGTCACGGTGTGACGAGCTTGATGGAACAGTGCGTGCACGCGCTGTGGCCCCGCGATCAATGCCAGGCCGCCAGCAGCGAGACCGCCGATCAATCCGATTCGGATGACAGTCTTTGCGAGGCTCATAGTGCGTCCTTTCGTTCTCAAACAATCGCAGCGTCCCGTTGCCCCCGGTCTCTCCCGGGCCCGGCATGGGGCCTTGCAGCAGACTCATTGGGAAGTCCCCCGCGCCGATTTCGCGCTGCCCTATCCGGACCCCACGATGCACAGAAAGTCGCCCGATCCCCTTCCGCACAAGCCTTTGCCGCGGCTCGCGGGCCCTGCGCCCGTATGCTGTGGTGGGGCGGGCGGCCTCATCAGCTGCCTGCGGGTCTGGGAGGGCCTTGCCACGATGCTGAACACCATGACCACCGGGTTCGTCAACCGGCTGCGGGCAAAGGACCCGACGGCGTGGTACGAGCTCTGGAACGTCTTTGGCCCTGTCCTGCAGGCCCAACTTGCCAAGTGGGGGCGCGGGCAAATCGGAGCGGAAACCGTCAAGGATCTCTCCCAGGAGACACTGGCCGCGTTATCGGACTCGATCGATCGGTACGACCCCGCTCGCGGTGCCCGCTTCAGCACTTGGATCCTCGCGATTGCCAAGCACACTTTGGGCGACGAAATCGACCGCCGCATGGCCCTCAAGCGCGGCGGGGGCAAGAAAACCGCTCCCCTTGACGAAGCCTGGATGAGCAAGGCGGGCGGCAAGAGCCCCGACGGCAAGTACGAAGCCGCCATGTTCCGGGCGAAGGTCTGCGCCGCCGTCCGCTTCGTCGAGCGCTCCGCGACCTTCGAGGAATTCGCCGTGTTCCAGATGCGCATCCTGGATGGCATGTCGGGCAAGGAGGTCGCCGAGAGCCTGGGCGTCTCCGAGCCCACCATCTCACGCCGCCTGGGCAAGATCCGCGAGCAGGTCCGGGCCCAGCTCGCAGCGGTCATGCAGACCTATAGCTTCACGGACGACGAACTGGCAGAGGCCGAGCGAAACGGGATCTCCCTGACGCCCAAGAACACAGATGACGCCATGTTCGATGAGGCGGTGGCGGAGGTGTATCGGCTGGAGATGGAGCAGCGGCGAGCGGATGAGCTCGCCTAAGCAACGAGCCGACGCCGCCGCCCGCAAGGGAAGGACGCGGCGCGGAGGACGATCATGCCGGCATTCGTAGCCATCTTGCTCAGTGTTCTTGCGGTGTCCGTCGGCATCCTGCTCGTCATCTTCTTGATCGTTCCGATCTTCAAGATCATCAGTAAGATCATCGCGCACATCTTCCAGTTCATTGGCGCAACGATCACCGACGCGCTGCGCTTCGTCGGTGCGCTCATCACAAGCATCTTCTTTGTACCCATGATCCTGGGCACGGTGCTCATCGGGCGCTGGTCCGCCTCAGCACACTACGGCCGTGCGCTGCAAGACGAGATCGGCACCGCCGGCAAGTGCATCTATCGCTTGTGCATTGGCAATATCGCGCGCTTGTTTGGCATGACAAGCCTGACCGAAGGGCTTGAGCAGCGCTTGCCCGCCGCCATGGCCCAGGCGCCAGGCTCCGACAAGCCCTCCAAGCGCACCGGGTCATTCAATGGCTACACGATCGTCGGCTCGCTCAAGGGCGGTGGTTCGGGTGGCAAGCTCTATGTCGCAGAGCCCGACGAGCGTAAACGCATGGCCTTTGCGCGCATCGCAGGCGAAGATGTCGATCAAGTCGTCATCAAGAGTTTCAGCTTGCACGACGGCTCCTCGATGCCCCAGATCGTGCGCGAAAGCCGGGCACTTGAAGCGGCCAAGAAGATGGGCCTCGTGCTCGAGCATGAGCTGACGAACGACCGCTTCTATTACGTCATGCCCTACGTGCCAGGCGAGTCGCTGACCGCCGTCAGCCAACGCCTGCATGCACAGGGTGATACCGAAGGCCTGTCGACGCGAGACATGCGATACGGCGTGGGCCTCATTGGTGATTTGCTTGCCACGCTCGACCTCTACCATCGCGGCGGGCTGTGGCACAAAGACGTCAAGCCCGACAACATCATCGTCCATGACGGGCGCGCACACCTTGTTGACTTTGGCTTGATCACGCCCCTGCGCTCCGCCATGACACTGACCACGCACGGCACGGAATACTTCCGCGATCCCGAGATGGTGCGCATGGCACTCCGCGGTGCGAAGGTGCACGAAGTTAATGGCGTGAAGTTCGATGTTTACGGCGCCGGTGCCGTGCTGTATGCCCTGGTCGAGAACTCGTTCCCCGCGCATGGCGGTCTCAGCCAGATTCGCAAACGCTGCCCGGAAGCCCTGCGCTGGGTCATTCGGCGCTCGATGGCTGAGATGAGCCAACGCTACAACTCGGCTGGCCAGATGCTCGCAGACGTCCGCGCTGTCATCGACGCGGATGACCCCTTCGCGCTCAAGCCCAAAGACCTGCCTTCGATGAAGGGCGGCGTGGCGCCGGTTGTCCTCGACGAACCAGAGCTGCACGGCGAACTGCCGATCTTTGCGACGCCGTCCGACCAGGCCGCAGGCGCATTCGGCGCGGGCGTTGCCGCTGGTGAGGCCGCAGCTCAGCAGGCCTACACGCCTGAGGCCGAGGCGCCGCACGCAGGAAGCGGCGCACGCAAGCGCCCGCGGATCCGCATGACCGATTTCTGGACCGGGCGCTATCGCGTCGATGGAGAAGGCGATGTTGGCGCGAGGGCAGGGTCCCCATCGCCAAAGCGTAGTTCGCGCGGCATCGATGTGCGTTTCTTCTACGCGAACGTCGGCAAAGAGCGCGAAGCGCGCGCACAGGCAGCGCGTCAGCGCGCAGAAGGTGTGCGACTGAGCGCCGCAGAACAGCGCAAACGCGCACAGAAGCGCGCACGCGAAATGCAAGGGCGCGTGCAAAACCGCATGCGCGGTCGCAAGGATCGCTATAGCTCTTCGCCCAACGTGGGCGTCGGGATTGCAATGCTGTTCCTGCTGGGGACCGCGGTGCTGGGCGGCCTCGCGTTCATGGGCAACATGGTCGCCAATGAAGTGCGCAACGTGCGCCACAATGCTGTCGGCGGTGCTGCATCCGAAGGCGTCTTTAGTGTCACCTATGACGGCACGGATGGGAACGCCCACACGCTGCACATTCGCACGGGCGCACCAGACGAGGCCACAGTCTCACGCGTCGCGACAGTCGAGAGCTCGCCGCGCCTGCTCGCCCTGCCGGCCAACGGCATGGTGTCCTCACTCAAGGAAGCTGATCGCGCCCTGCAGCGCTTGCAGCGCGACGGCTTCATCGTCTTGGGCCCTGGCGCCGATGAGCACATCCAGAAACTCATTGCTGATGCGATCACGGAGATCGGCCCCGGCGCGCACCCAGGTGATCCAACCGCTCGCAAACAGCTCCGCGCGTGGCTGTCGGGCGGCACATATGGCCTCGACGCCGTCCTGCTCGTGGGCACTGGCGAGGAAGCAGGGCAGATGGCGCTCATTCCCGGGCCCGATGCACCGACACAACCATTCATCGACGCCATCGGCACGGCGTTCGACGATCAGGGCGACGCATCGACCGCCATTGATCAACGTGTCCTCGATGAAGCGGACGCGGTCGAGTACTAGACGCATGCAGGCGTCGAATCTGCGCCGATCGTGGTACCCTCGGTGGTTTGACGAGGGAGGCCGAAGGCGTGAGTGTGCAAACCGACAAGCTCGAGGCGGCGCATCGTGCGGTGGTGACCGCGGCGCATGTAACACGATTGGTGCAGCGAAGGCTCGATGACTTCCGGAGCCTGCTCAAGCCCGATGATTCGCCGGTCTCCGTGGCCGACTTTGCAGCGCAAGCAGTCGTTGCCCATTGCTTGCGTGAGCGCCTTGGACCGATTGCCATGGTGGGCGAAGAAAGCGCAGGCGAACTCCAGGCGATGCTCGCCGCAGGTGATTCCGCGGTCCCGAACCAAGTGCTCGATGCAGTGCGCACCGTTTGGCCAAACGCATCCATGGACACCATGCTGGAAGCCATCGACGTCGGCAAGGATGAGCCGCCCGATGCAACGGCCCCCTACTGGACGCTCGATCCCATTGACGGCACAAAGGGCTTCCTGCGCGGCCAGCAGTATGCGATTTCTCTTGCCTGGATCGAAGGCGCTCAAGTGACCATCGGCGCATTGGGCTGCCCGAACATGGCGCTCGATCAGGCCCAACCGCTCGACAAAGTTGATGCCGCAGGCAGCATCTACATGGCAACGGTTGACGGACCTGTCCTCGAGGGCGCATGCGCGCCGGACTCCCAATTGCACACGATGCGCCGCCCGGCGCACAATCCTGCAGCGGGCATTTGCACGACGGCGTCCGTTGAGAAGGGGCACTCCAATCAGGGCGCAACGGCGCAAGTGCTCGCATGGATTGCACAGCATGTTCCACCGGAGCATGGTGGTGTTGCCGATCCCGTTCGCATTGACTCGCAGGCCAAATATGCCGTCGTGGCCCGCGGGCAAGCGGATGCGTACCTGCGCTTCCCTGTAAAAAAGGGATATGTCGAGAAGATTTGGGACCATGCCGCCGGTGCGATCGTGGCGTTGCGCGCAGGTGTGCGCGTGACCGACGTGGATGGCGCGGAGCTCGATTTTTCCTGCGGCTCAACACTGGCGCGCAACCGCGGCATCGTCTGCGCACCGCCCGAAGTGCATGAGCGCATCATGGAAGCGATCGCAGCGCTCCGCCCCGGACAGCCCGTTTCGGGATAATGCTGGGCGTCGTGCGTTGCCGCCCCTTTCGCCGCCAGGAGATCGCCCTTGGGATTTGACGCTTGGTTCACCCTGGCGTGCATCGTGCTTGCGCTCGTTGGCATGGCCAGCGGGCGCGTCAGCGCGGACCTTGGCATGCTGGGCGCCTTGGTGGTGCTCATGTTGGCGGGCGTGCTTCCTGTGTACGAGGCGCTCGCCGGCTTTGCACATCCCTCGGTAATCATGGTCGGTGCGCTCTTCGTCCTCGCAGGCGGACTGGTCGAGACGGGCGCGATGCAGATGATTCTTGCGCCCCTGCTGGGCCGACCGCGCGGGCCGCACACTGCCCTCCTGCGCCTGACAGGCCCCGTCGCGGTGCTCTCCGCGTTCATGAACAACACGCCCATTGTGGCCGCGTACTTGCCGGCAGTTATGGAGTGGAGCCGACGCACCGCGCGCCCCGCAGCGCAGCTGCTCATGCCCCTCAGCTTCGCAGCCCTGCTTGGCGGCATGGTCACGCTCATTGGCACCGCCACAAACGTCGCCATCACAGAGATGTATGTCAGCTACGTGGAACACGCGCCCGAGGCTGCGGCAATGCAACTCGAAGCGCCGACCCCCGCGCGCCAGTTCTGGTGGATCACCCCCGTCGGGCTGCCCGCCGCGATGACCGGCATGCTTGTCATGTGGTTCCTGGCGCCGCGCGCACTGAAGGAACGATCCGCCGCGCCTGGCATGCGCGAAGAGGCCCGCAAATACACGGTGGCGATGACGGTTCGCGCGGACTCGTCGATCGTCGGGCGCACGATCGAAGCCGCTGGATTGCGCCACCTGCCGGGCGCCTATCTTGCCGAGCTCGAACGCAATGGGGTGGCGCTGCCCGCCGTCTCACCGCGCACGGTCCTTGAAGCCAACGATGTCTTGGTCTTCGTGGGCGTTGTTGAGTCAGTCGTCGACCTGCGCAAGACACGTGGACTCGAGCCCGCAACGGACCAGGTCACTAAGCTCAATATGGAGAATCGCGAGCGCCGACTCGTCGAGGCCGTCGTCTCCGCACGTTCTCCGCTCGTTCGCCGCAACGTGCGCGAGTCGCGCTTTCGCACGCGCTATGACGCCGCGGTCATTGCGGTCCATCGTGGTGGCGAGCGCGTGCCGGGCAAGATTGGCGACATCGTCCTCCAGGCCGGCGACACACTTCTGCTTGAAACACACGATGGGTTCCTCACCGCCTACCGCAACTCCGACGAGTTCTATCTGCTTTCGACCGTTGCCGATGCCGATCTACCCCGTTTCGAGCGTGCCGGCGTTGCGATCACCATCGTCGTGCTCTTCGTGCTCCTCATGACTCTCCCCATCCCGCTGATCGTGCGCGCCATGGGCAACCTGTTCGGCGACTCGTGGAACATCAAGGACATTTCCCCGGTCGTCGCGGCCCTTGTGTGCGCACTACTCATGGTCGCTACACGCAGCTGCCCCGCAGCGCGCGCCAAGACACGCATCGACTGGACCGTACTCATTACCATCGCTGCCGCGTTGGGCGTGGGGCGTGCGCTCACAGTCTCGGGCGCAGCCGATGCAATTGCGTCGGGCACGCTGCAGGCGATCCAAGGCCTGGGCTCGATTGGCGGGTTGGCCATGATCTTTGTCGTGACCTGTCTGCTTACGCAGGTCATCACCAACGCATCCGCTGCGGTGCTCATGTTCCCGATCGCCATCGCCGCCGCGGAGCACATGCAAAATTCGCCAGAGCCCTATGTCATCGCCCTGATGATCGCGGCGTCATGCGCGTTCCTCTCGCCGTTCGGCTACCAGACCAACCTTATGGTCTACGGCCCCGGACGCTATAAGCCGTTGGACTTCATGCGCTTAGGTGTGCCCATCACAGTGTGCGTCGGTGCGGTCACCATCGTGCTGTGCGCGCTCATGTATGCCTGAAGCCGCGCACCCGGGCGAAAATGGCTTGCATCAGCCCTCCCCGAAGCGGGGATTTCGTGCCAACGTGCCTTGCGTCACGTGTGCAACATGCCAGAAAAAAGTAAGGGTTCCGGATAGCTTGTCGCCGATAGGGCCTCTGAGCGCGCCAAGCCGTCGTGGGCGTGCAGGTCGTTTTCCGATTTCTCTCTCTCTCCTCCAGCGGGGCGCTGTTTAGCGACGGCGCCCTGCTTGCGAACGACGGTTTGTGTTTCGTGCAAGCGCCCGCCAGTGGCCTGTGGTGTCATCGAACACCTGGCCCGGCCGCGCCGGATGCTGCTGCTACACTAGGCCCATGCGTGTGCGCAGCAGCCGTCAAAGGAACACCAAATGAGCGGGGGCGCTGTGTTGATCACAGGCGCCGCCGGGTTCATCGGCTCGCACCTTGCAGAAGCCCTGCTCCGCCAAGGGCGTGACGTCGTTGGCCTCGATAACTTTGACGCGTTCTATGCGCGCAACATCAAACAGCGCAATCTCGATGCCATCCAGGAAGCAACCGCCTCGATAGCCGGCGCCGGCGCATTCACACTCGTGGAAGGCGATATTCGCAGGCCGGGCGACATGATGCAGCTGTTTGCGTCAGTCGAGCCTGTGTCCGTGATCCACCTCGCCGCGCGCGCAGGCGTTCGTCCATCGATCGCACAGCCCGGGCTCTATGCCGAAGTCAATGTCACGGGCACGGTCAATCTGCTTGAGGCGGCACGCAAGACCAAATCCGTCGATCGATTCGTTATGGCCTCGTCCAGCTCCGTGTATGGCAATCGCTCGCAAGTGCCGTTCTGCGAAGCTGATCCCGTAAGCGAACCGATCAGCCCATACGCCGCGACCAAACGCGCCTGCGAGCTCATTGGGCACACCTATCATCACCTCTATGGGTTGCCGGTCGCGTGCCTTCGCTTCTTCACTGTTTTTGGACCGCGCCAGAGGCCCGACCTCGCGATTGCTCGATTCATCGAACTCATGGAGCGCAATGAATCCATCCCGATGTTTGGTGATGGCTCGACCTCGCGCGACTACACCTACATCGATGACATCATCGCGGGCGTGATCGCGGCTCACGATCGCATCGTTGGCCATGGCTACCGCATTTGGAACCTGGGTGGTCGCCACCCAGTGACCTTGCACGAAATGATTCAGGCCATTGGCAGTGCTGTCGGCAAAGCGCCGCGGATTGAGCAACTGGCGATGCAGCCTGGCGATGTGGAGCGCACCTGTGCGGATACGCAGCGCTCCGCCAAGGAGCTTGGCTTTGCGCCGCAGGTGCCCTTTGCCGAGGGCGTGGCGCGCCAGGTCGCTGTCGCACGGGCCGATCGCGAAGCCGCCAGCGCGATCTGAACGCTGCCGCTCCCTAAAAAACAAAGCGGCCCGAAGCGCACTGCTCCGGGCCGCCCTGTCGGAGGACTGTGCTCAACCTCAGTACTGCAGGTCCGCGGGAATCGTCGTCTCCCATGTCCGGACCGCATTGATCGAGGTCGTCAACACGGGGTTGTCATGCACGACTGGCACCCAACCGCGATCCGCGACCTGACGCATGTACATCCGCGTCAGCTCATCGGGAATGTCATCGAGCGGGGCAAGACCGTGCGCCCGGCGAATCGCATCGCCATTCACGCGCGCCCACGCCTCGTGCCCAGGGTGCATGAAGTCGGCCATGAGCGGCGGGCCGTCGATGATCTCAAGCCCGTTCTCCGTCTCCCAAAGACCATACGTGTAGGTGCCCGCGAGCGTGTGGATGATGTCGTTCGTCGCAGGCTCCGCGATGAACTTCATCCCAGGGCGACGCTCGAGCATCATCTCGAGCCAGCGGTACGAATCCCACACCGGCATCCACGCAAAGGTGTCAAGGCCCAGCATCGTCGCATTCGCTGCGATCACGCCGTCGACTTCTTGCATACCGCATTGCACGTGCTCGGGATTATCGACGTCCATGATCTCGTAGTCGGGCGTGTCCCACGTGCGCATCACCTGCGCCGAGCGGCCCCACCAGAAACCAAGATCAATCCCGAGTTCCGTCGGCAGCCCGGTCAGCTCATCGAGCGTGTCCGTCATGGGCGGGAACTGCTGCCACGTGCTCGTGATCTGATACGGGAAGTTGTTGACCGGGTTGTCCTTGTACACACCGCCCGCGCAGATCAGGAGAATGCGGCGGAAGCCAAGGTCACGCACGCCACGCAGCTTGTCGGCCCACGGCCCCCAACCATTGATGTCCGGGCGGAACTGCGGCAACACCCACCCCATCGGATTGTCCGGCGCAATCTCGCTCGTCGCCGCGATCTCCGATGCCCACACCGGGCGGTCGTCACGCTGATAGCGCACGCGACCGTAGATCTGGCGGTGGAAATCGCGGTACGGCACGAGCGTGCGCAACCACTCATTCTCATGGTCACTGGGCTTCAGATTCAAGGCGCGAACCGTCAGGCGATATGTGCGCGTCTCGCCAGGCTTGATGTTCCCTTCCTCGGAGTAGCGATCTTCGGGATTCGCTCGGAACAGGAACTGCCAGTTGCGGCCACTGTGCGAGTACAAGCCGCCAGGGCTCTCCAGACGCACCTTCACGTTGTGCTTGTAGTTGGGAACGTCATACGCCAATGCGGCGCCAATGACCGTGTTCCCTTCGCGCACAACGCACACCGGTGAGTAATACGCCGCCGGATAATCATCACCACCTTCGTAGTAGTTCTGATTGTGGTGGTCAAGCATGCGCTCGGCGCCCGTGAAGTGAAACTCACGGGTGTACACCTGCCGCCCGAAGCGAATACCACCCACCTGGAAATCGCCGACGCGCTTCTCCTCGTTCGTCGTGTTATGGAACACGTACTCAATGTCAAACCCATTGTCCTTGGGCGTGAACATCATCGTCGGCACAAGCGATTGGTCGTCAGGAACGTTCCGGTCGGGCTTCCACAACGGCATTTGGTTGGGCGTGATCACGCCGCGCCCACTGGAGATCTCGTGCAGCGACGCAAACCCGGCAGAGTCAAACGACGCCGAGAACTCAGGTGCCGGTGCCGGCGGGAGCGCCGGGTCCGGGTCGGGCGTGGGATCAGGCTCCGGGTCGACCGCAGGCGGATCTTCCGCTGGCGGCTCCTCGATGATCGGATCCGAGCCGCCTTCCTCAATCACGTCAGGAGTGGGCGCCACTTCCTCCGGCTCGATCACAGGCGGGCTGGTCGAATCCGGTTCCGCGCCGCCCGGCGCGCCAGGAACAGCCTCAGCCTCGGCTGGCGGGGCAGGGTCGGCCGGGGTGCCGTCACGCCCATTCGAGCCCCAGCGGCTGTTTCGCCCGCTGCTACTTCCAGAGGACGATGAGGATGAGGACGACTTGTCCTTCTTGGCCGCCTTGTCACCCTTCTTCTTCTTGTCCTGTGCGGGCTGCTCCTGCGTGCTGCCCTGCTGAGCCTCTTCCGCGGCCCTCGGGTCTACCCAGCGCCACCGCGTCGTGCGGCCCATCTGGCTCAATTCGAGGGCGACGCCCGTCGTGCCCGCTTCGAACCAGGTCGTGACAAGCGGGCTCAGGCCCGAGAACGTGGGCCGGGCCAGCGCCTGTGCCGTCCGGACCTCGCCCGTGGTTGGGACAAGTCCTTGGGTCGTCATCGGGCCTTCAAGGCCCGCATGCACGCTGAGGCTGGCCAGGAGCGTTGCGGTAATCGGCAAGAGTGACATGGGTTCCTCCGAGACCTGCTGTGAGCCCCGGGCGCAACCCGTCCAGGACTCGATGCGTTCTACACACCCACAGCGTGCGATTCAGATGACCCTTGGGTGGTCGAAGGGCATTGGGAAACCTGGCAATCAATGCCGGTTCGCCGGAGCGGACGGTGCAGTTTCACTGCGCCGCATGTTCGTTCGTCTTTTGCCGAGCCGCATCATCGTGCGCGCTGACCAACTCCCGGATGTCCACAGGAATTGAGAGGTCCCACGAAGGAGCCGCGAACACGCCCCGAACGTCTGCGTGCGCGTGGAGAATGGGGACATAACCCCAGTTCGCAAGCTGCACCGCCTTGCGCCGCACAAGATGTTCAGGCGCGCTTTCGTGTTGCGCCAGGCCCGCCTCGCGCTTGATATTCGTGGCGTCGATCCGCGCCCAGGTCTCATGCCCCGGATTCAAGAAATCCGCGAGCAAGAACGGACCCGTCGGGATGCGCCGCACTTGCGCAGCAGTACCCGTGCCATACACATACGACGCCGCAAGCGTGTGCAGAAAGTCCGCGCCAAGTGGCTCAACAACAAACTTCATCTCGGGATACCGCGCGCGAAGCGTCTTGAGCCAGTGATACGCCTTCCACGCCGGCAGCCGACTAATCGTGTCCAAACCAACGACGCTCGCATGGAGCGCCTGCGCAAGATCAAGCTCATGAAATGCCATCGCACGATGCGCGGCGTTGTCCGGATCAAGCAAAGTCCATTCCGCCTCGTCCCAGCCCTGCATCACCTGCGCACATCGACCCCACCAGAGCCCGAAGCCGCCAGGCCCAAGTTCCTTGCCAAACCGCGACAGCGTTGCCAATCCAAAGCGTGCAGCGCGCAGCTGTTTCCACCCCGATGTGAACTGAAACGGATAGTTGAGATCGCGGTGCTCAAAGAACATACCCGTCGGCGCGACCAGCATGAACCGGCGCACATCTGTCTGCGCAGTGGCAGCGCGCATCGTGTCGATCCATGGCTCCCACCCAAACACTTCAGGGCTGCGCTGCTCCGGATACGTAAACCCGCGCGGATTGGCTTTGGACAGCGCACTGGAGTTGGCGACCTCAACTGCCCGGATCGGGCGCGGATCGCGCTCATACTGCACGTGCCCATACGCCTTTCGAAAGTAATCGCGATATGGCACGAGCGTCCGAAGCCAATCAAACTGTGGATCGCCCGACGCGAATCTGCACGTCACCGTGTAGGTCCGCGTCTCACCAGGCAGAATGCCGGGAGCGCTCGGGTCCGCATCAAGACGAAACATCACTTGCCAGTTCGCGCCGTCGCGCCGATAGACGCCACCTGGACTCTCCACACGCACGAATACCGGATGCTTGTATTCCAGCACGGGGTACAGCAGGCTCACACCAATCGTGAGGTCACTTTCACGCAACGTCGCGACCGGCGAATACAAACCCCCTGGATACAGATTCCCACCACCAAAGAACGGCTTGTCAGCGTGATCCAGCAACGCCTCGCGCCCATCACCATCAAACACGCGCGAACGAATGATCGGCCCAAACTGCACACCGCCTACGTACAGCGTGCCCAATCGCTTCGGCGCACCTGTGTCGTTGTGATACGTGTAAGTGACATCGAAGCCGTCGACGACCTCGCGCACTTCAATGCCCGGCTGAACGCACCCCGCCGCCCCATCCAGGCCCGAAGCCTGCCACAGCGCCTGCTGATTGGGCGCCAGGATGGCTTGCCCCGATGCGCGATCCCGCACCGACATCATTGCCTTCTCATTGAGCTGCACTTGCAAACGCCCGCGCGCATCATCGGTCGCCGCGGTCATCCGCGCGCGCAATGGCTGGGCGTGCGCAACCACCGAGTGCGCGCATACCAACAGCATCCCCGCAAGAGACAGTAAGAAGGCGCCAGCGCCTCGTTTACAAACTCGACCAGTCGTGGGGGTTGTGCGCATCATCGAGCTCCGCCCAGTCTAAACGCTGATCGGGCTCGTTCCATTCCTGCACATCCTGTGGCTCATCCCAAACAGCGCCCGCAGCGCCATGATGCTCGAAATCCTCGTCGCCCTCCACCCCATGGGCGTCGAGTGCAGTTGCATGGGCAACCGCCGCCACCGGCGCCGCGGCGAGCGCCGCCGAGGGACTCCGCTCAAAACGCAGCACCTTCGCCAGAATCGTCATCATGATCCATGTACTGATCAGGCTGAAGACGTACATGAACGCAAACAGCCCAACCTCGCCGCGCGGAATCGCCAGCACCTGGCCCACCGCGCTCCCGACCGGCAACACCACAAACAGATTGGTCGGCCCGTTGGCCACCCATTGATCGAGCAGGCGCGCACTCAGCCCAAAGATCAGCGCGTACAGCGCCACGGGCCACCATCCGCCGTCCGCCCACGCCGTGCCAATGACGCCCGGCCCAATGGTCAGGGTCACCAAGTCAACTTTGCGCAGATTGGCAATGTGCGGAATGCGCTTGCTGATGGGCATGGGCTTCTCTTCCCACCAGCCGCGCGGAATGGGCACCATGAAGCCATAGGCCAAGCCCAAGAGGTTCTCATACTCCGTGCGCTCCGGAAACTCCTCCGTAAGCCACAGGCTGATGTGCCCCGTCTCCTGCCCGCCCGCGAGCAGCGCCATGCCCTCGCGCAGATCCGCCCGCGTCGCCATCAGCTTCACATACTCAACCGGACCAAAGTTCTTGTTCTGTGCCTCGGCACGCACACTGCTGAACAGCGCCAGAAACAGCGTGCCCGCGACCGTCACCACGCCAAGCGTGGGCATGTACTTCACCTTCGCGATCGTTCGGAAGTGTGAGTAGTACATCCCCCACACCGTACAGGCGCACACCGACACAAGCCCGCGCCGACCAAACGTGCCCGTAATCGTCACCGCAAGCGCCGCCAGAATCACAGCGCCCGCAATCATCGCAACCACCGGATTGAGTAGCCGCGGCGCCCAGATCCAACCTGCAACACCCGCCGCAACACTCGCAATCCCCAAGCCCGCAAAGTTCGCCAGAATGCCGATCAACGGAATCATCACGCCGAAGCGCAGCGCCACCGCAATCACCACCAACACCGCCGCAAGACCCAATTGTTTGCCCACACCGGGCGACAAACTCGAATTGGGCAGCTTTGCCGCAAGCTTGCGCACGAATGGCCCCTTGTCATACGACACGAAGAACAGCAGCAGGAACATCGAGACAAGCCCGGCATAGCGCAAGCCGGTCCCCGCCGGATCATTGATCGGATACCGCGGGTAGTAATTCGTCCACAGCGGAATCGCAGCACTCGTGCACTGAAACAGGATGAAGCCGATCATGAAGAACGTGCGGATGCTGACCAGTTCCGTGCGCTTGCGCACAACGTCCACCGCGATCTTGCTGCCGATCGCGAACGCCACCAGGATCAGAAATACCGAGACGCCTTTGTCCATCGTGTCGCTTCAAGCTCCCCCGGAAACTATCGGCCGCTCAGCCGCGAGGCTGCGGCAAGACTGGGCTTTCCGCCCGGGCCTGTGCCCCCACAACGTCCTGATACATCGCATCGATCTGGTCCGCGACCTTCGTCCATGGGAATGACGCCGCCGCCCACGCCTTCGCCCGATCCCCCATCGCCCGAGCTGCACTGGGATCGGCAAGGATCTCGCGCAGCCCCGCCGCCACCGCATCCACCGTGCAAGGCGTCACACGCCCCGCCCGGGCCGCCAAGAGCGCATCGCACAGATTCACCTGATCCGAAATCAGAATCGGAGCGCCCACGCCCGCCGCTTCCGCCACCACCACGCCAAAGTTCTCCTGATAACTCGGCAGGACGAACACGTCCGCATCCACCATCGCTTGCAACCGAGCCGCCCCATCCAGCTGGCCCACAAACACAGTACGCTCGCCAATCCCCAAAGCGTTCGCGCGCTCGCGCAACTCCGCGACGTATCCCGACTCCCCAGGCCCCGCCAGCGCGAGGCGGGCCTCCGCAGGCGCCCCCTGGGCAAATGCAGGCAACAGCAGGTCAAGCCCCTTCTTGTGGTGCAGTCGGCTCAGAAAGAGCACCACCGGCTCAGCGCCGAAGCCTTGCGCCGCACGAAAGGCCCCCTTCTCTGGCGGCGGGTCAAACTCCTCCCAGTCCAGCCCATTGGCAATCACATACCCCCGCGGCCGCAATCGCAAAGGGCCCACCAGACGCTGCTCCGTCGCCGTCGTGAAATGCAACGCAGCCGCGCCATTCACATCGCGCGCCCCACGCGCCATCCAGAAAAGCTTCTTCTTGAGCCGCCCCTGACCAAGGCTCCAAGGATCCAGCATGCCGCATGGCCGCCAGATGTAGGGCGTCCGATGCCGGCGCAGCTCCGCCGAACCCCAGTGCAACAGGTGAAGCCACATCCCATGCAAATGCGCCACGTCTGGACGCTGAGTCCCAAGCACGCGACGCAACGTCGACATCGCATGCGGCGCCTTGGCCAACGGCCCCGTCGCCGGTCCCGTCTCATGCACTGTGATTCCAAGCTCTTGCAGCGTCCCGATCACCGCGCCAAGCTTGCCCGGCGCATCCGCCGTGATGATCGTCACATCAAGCCCGCGTCGGCGCTGCTCCGCCGCCATCCGCGCAAGCACAATCGACGGGCCGCCCGCCGCTGGATCAAGTGAGCTATTGAGGTGCAGAATGTGCATTGGCCAAGACCGGGCGAGCCGCCGCTCGGTGTTGGCGGCGCAGAGTCATTCTACGCGCGGCTTCGTGCCACGCATGACCATCGACATCCACACCATCGGCAGGCGCCCCGCGCCGCGCCAAACCATCTGGCCAAATCCAGCCTCTTCAAGCAGCATCGACAGCGTGCGCGGGCTCCAGAACTTGATGTGCCCACCATCCCACAGCACCGTGAAGTGCTGGTCGAGCTTGCCCGTCACTGCGAGCAGCACATTCTTGACATACCCGTGGTAGGGCGTGCTGCATACGAGCGATCCGCCGGGCCCCAGCGCACTGAACGCACACGCCGCCCATTCGCGCGGCGCATACAAGTGCTCCACCACCTCCGTCGAAATCACCAGATCAAAAGGTGCTTCGCCCAGCTTCGCCATGAGATCAGGCGATGCCAACCCGACCTCAAACCGTGCATTGGGCAGCCCACGTTTGCGCGCTCGCTCGATGCCCTCCGCTGAAGGATCAACGCCAACGACATGGCATCCCTCTTCCGCGAGCCACTTGCACATCGCCCCGTTGCCGCACCCGAGATCCAGCACCCGCGTGCCCGCCTTGATCGGCGAGATGAGCCCCCGTATCACCGGCTGCAGATACGCCATCGTGTGTGCAGGTCGCTCACTGGCATAGCCGTACTCAGGAACTTCGGTCGCCAGTTCGTCCCGCGCGATGCGCAGTTCGCTCGGGATAACCTCGTCTTCCAGCACACTGTCGCAGCATGAACGGTAAGGGGTCACATCAGGGAGGAGGGCAGGCTCCTGCTGTTTGATACAGATTCTGAGGACATTTCGTCCAGATTCCCGAGAAATTGTGCCCTCAGGCGCGTTCTCGGAAGGTGCGTTTGCATCAGGCCGCGCGACGACGTGGCTGCGTGCGGTCCATGAGTTGCTCGCTCACCGAATGGCGTGCAACGATCCCAAACCGTCCCGGGAAGAGCCGCCGAAGCAGCCAGAACGCGAACAGGCGATGCCCGCCCGCGACAGGCGTCGAGCCAAACAACCGCAGCGCCGAGCCAATATGCCCGCTGCGCAACTCCAGCGCCGCGTGAATGAGCCGAAGCTGCTGATCCGCCTCCTCCAGGCTCGGCGCCGATTGCCCCGCGGGAATCAAGTCCAGCTGCGCCCGCCGAAGCGAACGGAATTCCTCGAACAACGACTCGCGGCTCAAATTGTTCGTGATCGAATCATGCCCCGTCTGATACCGCTTCACGAGCGGCGCATTCACCATGAGCAAATCGCCATGCCGAAGCACATTCGCATACCAAAGCAAATCGACAACCGTCGGCATCCCGCTCGCATTGGTCATCGCCGCGCCCGATTCGATCACATCGCGCCGCACCATCACCTGTGACGGAATGCCGATGTCGACATCCTGCGTATAGAGCGCAAAGTGCGCATCACGCTGCGCAATCACTTCAAGGGGCAACCGCTCACCGATTTTCTCCGCACGCTCCGTGCCCCGTGGCGTGACATCGATCGCAAGCGCACACGCCATGACCGCGCCGGGAGCACGACGCAAACCGTCGAGCATTGTCTCCAGACAACTGGGCTCCAGCTCATCGTCGTCATACAGCGGCTTGATCCACTCGCCCCGCGCCTGGGCCATCGCATGATTCAGATTCGATGCCTGGCCCGCGACGCCCAAGTTGCGACATGCCGTGATCCGCGCATCGCGATCCGCGTAGGCGCACGCCACCGCCCAACCCTCGCCCGCCTCACGCTCATCATCCGAGATGATCAGCTCCCAATCCGTGATCGTCTGCGCAAGCACGCTCTCGATCGCGCGCGCCAACATCGCCGGCCGACCAAACGTCGGAATGACGACGGACACCCTCGGATTGCCAATCGCGTTCGGATTCACGCGCGCCCTTCGCCAACCTCGAACCGAGGCCGATCTCTGAGTTTCTTTGCCGGGTTGCCCCCGTAAATGCCCCATGCGCTCAGGTCCTTGAAGGCGCAGCCTCGTGCCCCCAGGACAGCCCCCTCACCAACGGTGACGCCGGGACCTACGAAGGCATCTGCAGCAATCCAGACCTGATCATGCACCATGATCGGCGGTCGAACCAGGGGTAATTGAGGGTGAGTCAGATCATGCGTCCCCGCACACACGTGGGCCCGCTGGGAAATGCTCACGAAACGCCCAATGGAGACGGGCCCAAGGCAGTACAAGGACGCATAGTCGCCCACGGACGAATGGTCACCAATTGAAAGATTCCACGGTTGTTCCACAAGCACCGTCGGCCTCAGACGCACGTGAGTGCCGATTTTCGCCCCAAACAGCCGCAGCAGCCCGTTCCGAACCCCATACCAGTTGTGAAATGTCAGCCTGAACAGCTTCTGCCCCAGGTAATTCCAGAGGATCCGGCCAATCTTTTCGTTGCGGGTGTAGGGGCTGTCCCCCCGGGCCACGAACTGCTGCTCCAGGCCAAAGGCGTCCTCGTGGTCAACGGTGGGGGCGGGAGCGGGGGGATGGTCGGTCTCAGGCGTCATCGGTTGCGCTGTTCGCATTGAGCATTCGGGGTCTGCATCTCCCTGTGCTTGGCGATCGACATCAACTCATACCACGCCAGCAGTCGGCACATCACAAACCCGGGATATCCATCCATGAATCCACGCTGGAACACATACCCATACATGAAACGCAGCGTCGGGCGGAAGGGCAGCTTGCGACTGAACCGCTTGAGCCACCGCCGACGCTGAATGGGACCGCCGAACAGCGACGCCGTGACATCGCCCTCGTCCTTGGCGTTCATCGCGTGCGCTTCCCACGTCGTATAGCGATCGTGCTTCTCGACCCAGGCGCTCAGGTTCGGATAGGCGTAGTGCAAGAACTCTTCCTTGAGGTAACCCGCATCGCCCGTGGAAAGCGTGATGTGCTCATGCACTTCATTGTCACCTGAGCCCGTATCGCCAAGCGTGCCAATGCGCTCATACCGCCCGACCTTGTGCTTCAGCAGGCGCACGTTCCAACTTGGGTAGTACCCGCACCCCTTGATCCACCGCCCCATGAACATGAAGCGCCGATTGATCCAGTAGCCGTCGCCGCAACCAGCCTTGCTCGGATCATTCGCCTTCCACGCGCCATTCACCACGCGCTCGACCTCGCGCGCAAGCTCCGGCGTCATGTATTCATCCGCATCAAGAATTAGCACCCACTCATTGCGCCACGGCACGTGTTCCAAGCCCCAGTTCTTCTTCTTGGGCCAGCCCGCCTTCGAGTAGTAGAATTGATACACATCGGCGCCCATCGCCTGCGCAATCGGAATCGTCTTGTCCGTCGACTGGCTATCCACGACCACCAATTCATCCGCCCAGCGCAGATGCCGCAAGCACCCGATCAGGTTGCGCTGCTCGTTCTTCACCGGAATCAGCACAGACACCTTCACCGAGCGATACGCAGGCCAATCGCCCTCAGGCTCGCGTCGCGGCTCGAGCGCAACTTCCAACTCATCCGCAAGCGCATGCCGCGGCTCGGGCAAGGGTGGCACAGTCGCCGCCGCTTGCTCCTCTGCAAGCTTCGCCTTCTCGTCGGCATCGATCGTGGCAATGTTGCTGGGCTTCGCCAGCGCCGTATCGATCAGGGCTTCTTGGCGCGCAGGCGCCGCAGTCTTGACCTGGGTGCCCAGGGCGCCGTCTTCCACCGCAAGCGCCCGCACCGCAGGCGCGAGCTTCTCAACGTCCTTGATCCCCGCGCGCCGAAGCTCCGCCATCTTGAGCGAGATCAGCATGTCATAGATCGACAACGTCACACAGAACCGCAGCCCCGTGATCCCATCCAGGAACCCGAGCCGAAAGAAGTACATGTAGAAGAAGCGCCACACACCAGAAATCGGCAGCTTGGGCAACACGTGATACTTCAACCACCGCCGAAACGCGATGCCGCGCTCGAGCTTCTGCTTCGACGGCGTGCGCTGCCCTTTCACGAGTTCGCGAGCTTCAAGCGTCGAATAGCGATTGTGCTTTGCAATGAAGTGCTCGAGTCCGCGCCGATCCTCATGCAACATCAAATGCTTGAGCCGCGCCGTCGCGCCCTGCACCACCATGTGCTCATGCACAGATCGATCTTCGTACCGCGCCGCGCCAAGCTTGAAGAAGCGCAGGTTGTAGCTCGGGAAGAAGCCGCAGTGTCGGATCGGTCGGCCCATGAAATACGTCAGCCGGTTGACGTAATACCCCGCCGCCGCCACCTCATGCGCAGGCTTCCGCGTGATCGCCTCGATCTCCGTCCAAAGCTCAGGCGTGATCGATTCGTCCGCATCGAGAATAAATACCCAATCCGTCTCGATCGGCAGATTGTCGAGCGCCCAATTCTTCTGCGCCGCATACCCAAGCCACGGGCGCACGACCACCGTCGCCCCAAAGTCCTCCGCAATCGACTGCGTCCGATCGGTCGACTCCGAATCAACAACGAACACCTGCTGCGCCTTGTCCACTACGCTCTTCAACGCGTGCGGCAGATTCAACTCCTCATTGAACGTCGGAATGATGACCGACACATTTGCCAACGCGCGCTGCTGTGCATCGACAGGCGCACTGGTCGGAGTCGTCTCTTGGGCGGCTTGCGTGGTCATGCCGAGGCGCTCTCCACGCGCGCGCCTGCATGGCGCTCGCGTTCAGGTAGCTCGGCACGCGTTGCCGCCGCTTCGATGATGTCGCAGAACCGCCCACGCAAGGACGACTTCGAATACTTCCCCGCAATCAGGCTGCTCGCCGTCGCGCCCATGCGCGCAAGCTCATCCGCCCCAAGTGCCGAAATGCGTCGGATCTCGCGAACCATGCCCTCGGCATCGTCTGGTTCCACCGCCGCCCCAAATGAAACCTCCGACTCCGCGAGAATATCGGACGCGTGACACGGGTTTGGGCCGAGCAACAGGATGGGACGGCCCACCGCCATCGCGCCATAGATCTTGCACGGGTGGTTGATCCCGACGACACGCGCCTCCATCGCCACAAGATGCAAATCCGCCGCCGACAACGAATGCCGCAACGTCTCCATGGGCTGATAGGGCAACGATCGCACGTTCGGACGCGCCCGCTCCTGCAAGGCCGCGTCAATCTCTTTCTTCCGCACGCCGCCCCCCACGAACATGAACTGAATGCGCGGCTCATCCTCCAGCGCTTCCGCCGCCTTCAGCATCGTGTCCACCGGCGTCGCAAAGCCGTGATTCCCCGAATACATCACGACAAACTTGTCGTCCAGCTTGTGCTCCTTGCGGAAGTTGTTGTCCGCATGGGCCAGCGGCGCTTCAGGCTCCTCATGCGGCCAGGGCGGCATGTTCGCCATCTTCGCGGTCACATCAAGCTTGCGGTTCATGCGATCCGCCATGAAGCGATCGAGCACCACAACCGAGTGCGCATGCTTCAAGACGAACCGCTGAATCCGATCCGAAACGCGCACCGACAGCGCGCTCTCCTTCGCCTTACCGAGTGCAATCAACTGGTCCGGGTTCACATCCATCACCCAGTACACGTATGGCACCCGGCGAATGATGCGCACGAGTCCCGCCGCCAATCCGCACAAAGGCGGCGCCGTGCTTACAAGCACCGCCTTCGCCCCACGCGTGAAGAATCCGTACCAGATGCACCACGCGATAAACGCAAGCATCGCCGCGGCACGCACCGGCACCGAGGCCTTGCCAAATGAACTGAATGGCACCCGTCGCACATCAACACCATCGCGCAGCTCACGCGACGCATACTTCTTCGACGGGTCGTCATACCCACGGTTGGCCGTCACCACGACGACGCGATAGCCACGCTGGACAAGCTCCACACACGTGTCCGCCACGTGCTGCCCAACTGACGTGGGATCCGGTGGGTACACCTGGCTCATCACCAGGATCGTGCCTTTGTGCTTCGCGCCACTCATGCGTGCAGGGCCTCTCTCGTCTGATCATCCGTGCCGGCAGCAACACCGGGCTTCGGGTCGCGGCTCATCGCTTTCAACCAGGATTCGATCCTGGGCTCCTTGGGCGGGTCAGTCATCGGGTGCGACCCGGGCGTCTTGCGCCCCACATACAACCAACTGCTGCGCAATCCCGAAAAAAGCGTCGTCAACGTCGCATACACCGCCTTCGCCGGTTGCTTGAAACGGCGCGCCATGATCGTGTCAACATCGCGCAGCTCAACCGGCGCAAGCCCCAGATACCGCCCCATGCGCTCGAAATCCGACCGCACATACTCACGCACATGCCCGCGCCATGGCGTGCCGCACCAATAGAAGTACCCAAAGTCGGCCATGTTGCTCTGCCCAAGCAACACGCCCGCACGCTTGCGCACATTCCCTGCATTCGGCGCCGTAAGAAACAAATACCCGCCCGGCTTGATGAGCTTCCAGCACGCCTCCAGCATCCCCTTGGGTGAATCGTGCAGATGCTCGATCACATCGTGCGCCATCACGATGTCGAAAGACTCTGCTTCCCAGGGCAGCGGCACAGTGTGATCCGTGATCCGCCGCGCATCGACCCCGCGCTCACTGGCGAAGCGAATGATGTGCTCCCAATTGTCGTTGCGCAGGTGCCACGTGTCCTGAAAGTCGTCAAACGCCGCCGTGTCATAGCCCATGAGCGACAGCACCGTCGCAGTGTCGCACCCACCCGCACCAACATCGAGAATCCGACCACCATTGGGCAGCAGCCGGCGCACCGTCGACGAGATGACAGGATAGACCGCTTCGCGGCGGGCCGGGCTGATGTATCCCTCGAAAGGAAACTCCTGCCAGACCCGCTGCGTCGCGTCTTCCAACGTTGTTGCGTTCATGGGCCGCGACCTTGACGAAGAGAATTGGAAGTGAAGGCCTTAGACCTTTGCCGTCGCCTTCCCGGCGCCGTACTTCGCGACATACTCCTCGTAGATCCAGTCATACGTCTTCTTCATGCCCTCTTTGAGCGTGATGCCCGGCGCCCAGCCATGCACCTGCTTGATCTTCGTGTTGTCGCTGTTGCGCCCGTTCACGCCCTTCGGCGCATTCAGGTTGTGGTTCTTCTTGAGCTTGATGCCCGCAAAGCCCTCCACCATCTCCGCCAGCCCGAGGATCGTTGTCAACTCGTCCGATCCCAGGTTCAACGGCTCGCCGTGCGGCGCCTCCGTGAACATGTTGATGCCCTTGATGCAGTCATCGATGTACATGAACGAACGCGTCTGCTTCCCGTCGCCCCAGATTTCCATCTCGGTATCGCCGTTCAGCTTGGCCGCAATGATCTTCCGGCACATCGCAGCGGGGGCCTTCTCGCGACCACCTTCCCACGTCCCGTGTGGGCCGTACACGTTGTGGAATCGCGCCACGCGCGTCTCCAAACCGAAGTCCTCATAGAAGTGGCGGCACATGCGCTCAGAAAACAGCTTCTCCCACCCATACCCGTCTTCGGGCATGCCGGGGTACGCGTCCTCTTCCTTGAGCGGCACGACGTCCTCGGACTTCTGCTTGTCCGCGTTGTACACGCACGCCGACGACGAATAGAAGAAGCGTTCAATCGACCCTTCATCCTTCGCGGCCATCAGCATGTGCGTGTTGATCAACACGCTCAACATGCACAGTGCCTTGTTGTTCTCGATGAAGCCCATCCCGCCCATGTCAGCCGCAAGCTGATACACGCGCGTCGCGCCCTTCACGGCACGTCGGCAACTCGCCAGGTCCTTCAAGTCCGCGACGACGTTCTCCGCCTCGGGGTGGACCTGGTACCAATCGTCCATCGGCTTGATGTCCACCACGCGGACGTTGTAGCCCTGCTTCAGCAGGTCCTTCGCCAGGAACCCGCCGATAAACCCGCCGCCACCTGCCACAACCGCAAGACCCTTCGCCATGACTCATCGATCCTCTCTGCGTTCAGGGAGGGTCGGCACCCACCCATCGTGTTCAATTCCGCGTGCTCACTCTCGGCACGATCAGCCCTCCGCTCCGGCCAGAGTCCCCAACCGGCGACGGCGCGAGCCTGTGTGTGCTGCCTCCCGGATCCCCACCTGGACCCGGAATGGGGAGAATAGCACAGACCATCGCTCCTCCCCGCCTTGGTACGGGACCGATGTTCGGACTGTTCGGCAATCCCTGGGGACCACCCGCCCAACCCGCCGACGAATCTGGGGCACGCGAGCGCCGTCGAACACCGCCAAGTCAAACACGGTACGGGAGCACCATGAGCCAAGCGGGCCAAGAACCAGTCGGGATCGGCGCGCCGCCCCCGCCCGAGGTCCGTGGGTCCGACGACACACCGCCCCCGCCTCAAGCCCTTGCCGGGCAGGTCGGAGCCGGCGTCTCCTGGTTCGCCCTCGCCACTATGGCAAGCCGCGCCGCCAGCTTCGTCGCCCAAGTCGTCCTGGGACGCCTGCTCACACAGGAAGACTTTGGCGTCTACGCCATCGCCATCGCCGTCGCGACCTTCCTCTTCATCGTCCGCGACGCCGGCGTCCGCGACCTCCTTGTCCACCGCGCCTCCGCAAAGGGCGCACACGACGACGGCAGCATGTTCTGGATCGCTGCGATCTTCAACTTGGTGCTTGGCGTCATCATGGTGCTGACCAGTGGCGCCTTCGCATGGATCTACGACGAAGCCCGCCTCGCGCCCCTGCTCATCGTCCTCGCCATCTCCGTGCCCCTCTCGACGCCCGGCAGCATGTACTACGCGCGCCTGCGCGTTGACATGCGCTTCCGCGACGCCGCTTCCGTCGTCACGCTCTCCGCAATCGTGCGCTTCAGCTCAATGATCGTGCTCGCGCTCATGGGCTTTGGGCTCTACAGCTTCGCAATACCGTGGACAATCGTGTCCATCGTGGAGGGCATTCTGGGCTGGTGGTTCGTGCGCCGCCCCATGTGGGAAGGCCCGCCGCACTTTCGCAAGTGGCCTGCACTCTTGCGCGAAGTTCGTTGGCTGCTCCTGGCGCGTTTCGGCGATTTCGGCATCTACAACGGCGACTACCTCGTTGCCGGCAAATTGCTCACCACCGCCGCCATCGGCGTGTATTTCTTCGCCTTCCAGTTGGTCGCGCAGACCGCGCTGCTCCTATCGCTCAACGTCCAAACCGTGCTCCTGCCCGCGCTCGCGCGCTTGGCCCATGAAGAACAACGCTTTGCTGGCGCCCTGCGCCGCGTCTTGCGCACGCAAGCGGTCTGGGCGAGCTTCATCTGCTTCGGGCTCGCCTCGGTCATTGAACCACTCGAACACGTGCTCTGGAGTGGGCGATGGGCCGCCGCCGTCCCCGCAATGTTCGTGCTCTCCATGGCCTTCCCGATGCGCGTCACCCAAGGCGTCACCAACGCCGCCCTGCAGGCCCGCGGCCGCTTCAAGGCCGCCGGCGTGCTCACCGCCCTCGAAGCACTCGGGTTCGTCACCTCGGCTTGTGTTGGCGGACTCTGGGGCGCAACGATGCCCGATGCCATCCAGGCCGCCCTCGCCCTTTCCATCGTGATGACGATCTACATCATGGGCTCGCGCATGGTCGTCTGCGCTTGGGTCTTCCGCATGGTTCATCTCTCCAAGCGAGGCGTCGCCGCCGACGTCCTCCCCGCCTGGGCTTGTGGCCTGCTCGCTTGCCTCGCCGTCGTGCGAGCTGACCAGGTGCTCGCCTTCCGCCTCGGCATCACCGCCGAAGATCTCATCGCAAACGCCCTGCGATTCGTCGCCGCCGGCGTGCTCTACTGCCTCCTCTGCCTCGTCCTCGCCCGCGTGCTCATCCCAGGACAGCTCCGTCAGGCCACCGATGTCGTGCCCCAGCGATACCGCGCGCGCGACCGCGCCCGTCGGGTACTCTTCCTCCCCACCCAAAGCCCCACGCCAATGGAGCCGAAGGCAGACCTATGAGCATGATTCGACGCATTCTGGTCACCGGCGGCGCCGGCTTCCTGGGCTCGCACCTCTGCGAACGCCTGGTCAAAGCCGGGCACGATGTCATCTGCCTCGACAACTTCTTCACGAGTCAGAAGACCAATGTCCAGCATCTCCTCCACCTGCCCAACTTCGAACTCATCCGCCACGACATCACCCAGCCTTGCTGGCTCGAAGTCGACCAGATCTACAACCTGGCCTGCCCCGCCGCCCCGGGCCACTACCAGCACAACCCCATCAAGACCATGAAGACCAGCGTCATGGGCGCCTTCCACGTTCTTGGCATGGCCAAGCGCTGCGGTGCCCGCGTGCTCCAGGCCTCCACAAGTGAGGTCTATGGCGATCCCGAAGTCCACCCCCAGCCCGAAACCTACCGGGGCGCCGTCAACACCCTTGGCCCTCGTGCCTGCTATGACGAGGGCAAAAGAGCCGCCGAAACCATCTTCGTCGACTACCACCGCATGCACGGCGCCGACGTCCGCATGGTCCGCATCTTCAACACCTACGGCCCGCGCATGCACCCCTACGACGGTCGCGTCGTCTCCAACTTCATCCGCCAGGCCCTCACGGGCGAGGACATCACCATCTTTGGCGATGGCTCCCAAACCCGGTCATTCTGCTACCGCGACGACCTCGTCGAAGCCATCATTCGCATGATGGAGCACGAAGAGCCGGGCTTCATTGGGCCCGTGAACATTGGCAACCCGGGCGAATTCACGATCAAGCAATTGGCCGAACTCACCATCGAACTCACGGGCTCCAAGTCTCGTTTGGTGTATAAAGATCTTCCTGCGGATGACCCCAAGCAGCGGCGACCGGATATCACCCTGGCCAAGCAAAAGCTGGGCTGGGAGCCGACAATCCCGCTTGAACAGGGTTTGAAGACGACAATCGACTGGTTCCGCGGGATCGACCTGTCGCACTACCGGGCCCCTACGCCCAACTATTAGGCGACAATCAGGGCCGAGCTGGTAAGGATGGCTTCTCGGCGTGACGAGCAAGGGGTGGGGCGTTGCCCCAGGACACGGGACACGAGCAGCAAACGCTGCTCCAAATGGTGATCGCCCCGGCCAACGACGCCGAGGCATGCAAGGGGGTTGACGATGCGGCTGACTATGGTGGGCACTGGCTATGTGGGGCTGGTCACCGGCGTGTGCTTCTCCGACACGGGCAATGACGTCACATGCCTCGACGTCGATCAACGCAAAATCGACATGCTCAAGCGTGGCGAATGCCCGATCTATGAGCCGGGCCTCACCGAAATGATGGAGCGCAACGTCAAGGCCGGACGCCTCCACTTCACCACCGATGCGAGCGCTGCGTACCGCGATGCCAAGATGATCTTCATCTGCGTTGGCACGCCCACCGGCAAGAACGGCGAGACCAACATGTCCTACGTCTGGCAAGCCGCCGACGACATTGGCAAAGCCATCAAAGCACTCGGGCCCAACCAGGATCCCAAGGTCGTCGTCGTCAAGAGCACGGTTCCCGTCGGCACGACGCACGCTGTGAAGGAGCGCATCGAAAACATCGTTGGCTCTATCCCCTTCTCCGTCGCCGACAACCCGGAGTTTCTCAAGGAAGGCGCCGCCATCGACGACTTTGTGCGCCCTGACCGTGTAGTCGTCGGCGTTGAGGACGAAAAAGCCGGCAACCTCATGCGCGAGCTCTATGAGCCCTTCGTGCGCCAAGGCCACCCCATCTTCGTCATGGATGTGCGCTCCGCCGAAATGGTCAAGTACGCCTCCAACAACTTCCTCGCCACGAAGATCAGCTTCATCAACGAAATGGCTAATCTCTGCGAGGCCTACGGCGCCGACATCTCCCGCGTCCGCGAAGGCATGTGCTCCGACTCCCGCATTGGCAACAAGTTCCTCTATCCGGGTGTCGGCTATGGCGGCTCATGCTTCCCCAAAGACACCCTCGCCTGCATCATGATGGGCGGCCAATCAAACGTCCCCACGCAGCTCTCGCAAGCCGTCCACGACGTCAACCAGGCCCAACGCAAGCGCTTCTTTGACAAGATCAAGGCCCACTTCGCAGACGAGGGCGGCCTGCGTGGCAAGACCCTCGCCTTCTGGGGCATGGCCTTCAAGCCCCAAACCGATGACATCCGCGAGGCGCCTGCCCTCGACATCATGAGCTGGTGCGTCGACGAGGGCGCAACCTGCCGAGGCTTCGATCCTGTCGCAGCAGAAAACGTCGAGAGCGAATACCCCAACAAGTTCACGATCGTCAACGACATGTATCAGACGTTGCGCGATGCAGACGCCCTGGTCATCTCGACCGACTGGAACGAGTTCAAGCAGCCCGATTTCTCGCAAATGAAGGCGCTGCTCAAGGCGCCCGTCATCTTTGATGGCCGCAACCTCTACCGCCGAAGCCAGATGGAAAAAGACGGTTTCGCCTACTACTCTGTCGGGCGAGCGCCCGTGCTGGCCGCGAAGCAACTGGGCTGAATCAACATACAGCTTGTGTATCAACACCCGCTTGCTCGGCGGGTGTTTTCATGTGTTCACAGCGACGCCAGATACGCAAACGATGGCACATGCGCCTTGAGCACCGTAATCCCAATGAGCCCAAGCGCAAGCACGATCGGCCCACCCACCATGACACGCCGGCGCATCGCCGACGCGCTCACCCACGCCGGACCCCACGCCATCGCGCAAAGCCATGCGAGCGTCAACAGCGTGATTGGTTCGAAATACCGCTGCCACGCCATCGAGTTCATCGTCTGCGCCGCAAGCCAACCCGACAGCCCCGTCAGCAAAACCAGCGCCTGTGGCCCGCGCTGCGCCCGCCGCGCCGCGCGGTACAGCGCCAACAACATGATCGCCCCCATCGGCGCAAGCACCGCAATCAACACCGAGCGATGCGCAACCGCTGGCAATTCATCAACTACCCGCCACAGAATCCCATAGTTCCGCATCCGCCACTCGGCCGAACCCCACGCCTCTGTCGACCGCGTCGACGCGGTAGGAACTGCAATCGCCGCGACAAACGCAATCATGCCAAAAACCAACGGCGCCTTCGGCGCACTGCGCAGCTCCACAATCTCGCGCCACGCGATCGCCACAAAGAAGACACCGAAGCATGCAACGAGCGCAATGGCATACGTCGGCGTCGCAAGATTGGGCCCGAGATTGTGATACTCGCTCCACCCGTCCGACGACTTGGGCAACAGACCGCCCCATTGCACGATCAAGAACGCCGCGACCCCCAAAGGCATCAGCGCGCCAATGGCTCCGCCAATAAACGGCCGCCACGTCGCCACGTGCCCACGCCCTCGATACGCGCGCGGTGCCATGCGCTGCAAGGGCGAGTGCAATACCGCCGTCAATCCAATCGGAGCCGCAAGCCACGCGCAGTTCTGTCGAATCGCCACCGCCGCTGCGCCATACACACCCGTTCGCACACCACGCCATGCCGTCAACCGCGCACACAGCGCGCCACCGAGCGCCAACACAACAAACAGCATCGCCGCGTTGTCCGTCGTCAACCACGTCGACGCCGCCACCACATACGAACAGCATGCAATGGGCAGCGTCAACAGAAACGCCGTGGGCGGGCGCGCAAACCGCGCCGTCGTCACAAACACCACCGCAATGCACCCAAGCCCCACCAGGGCGTTCACGACCCACAGCGCCGCGTCCACATTCCCCGCGCGCCCGCCAAGCACAATCGCTACCGTGCTCATGAACGCGTGATACCCAGGCGCCGTCGCCGAGTCGTAGTGCACGATGTCAATCGCCGGCCACTGCTCGCGCATCGTGTCGATCACCGGCAGGTGATACCCGTCCGCATCCCGCCACTCGGGCGGCACCACGCGCGTGTCCTCACGCCCAAGCCGAATCACTCGCTCCGGAGCCGCAAAGTGGGCGATGAGCCCCGGCGCGACCAGCAGGGCATGCACCGCCAGTAGCGCCACCAGCCAACGCCCGAACGCCCGCCGAGTCAGGGCGTACTCCTCCCGCCGGTCGCCAGAGCTCGCGTTGGCTGGGTCGTGCGTCACGGGTGGCAGGCTATAGGATCGGCAGGTCGGAGCCGCCAGGATCGGCTTGATGCGCGGGCCGCATGGACCCGATATGCCCAGGGGAGTCTTCTTTGGCAAAGCAGTCACCACTCCAAGCCGCCATGGCCGCCATGCACCGCCCGGTGTATGAGTCGCGCCTGCGCGCACTCGTCCAGCTGATCCTGCCGCACCTTCGCGAAGGCGATCGCGTCCTCGACGTCGGTTGCGGCGTCGGTACCCTGGGCACCGCACTCATGGGTGCTTCCGGCGCGCCAAAGGACCTCGTCGTCGAAGGCCTCGAACGCCATGTCCGAGGAGGCGAACCCATCACCGTCCATGGGTACGAAGGCGGGCGCATGCCGTTCGCCGATGGCGCCTACGACGTGGTCATTCTTGCAGATGTCCTCCACCACGAAGACAACCCCGACGAACTCCTCTCAGAGTGCCTCCGCGTCGCAGGCCGATCGCTCATCATCAAAGATCACCAGATCAAAGGCCCGCTCGCACAAGCGCGCGTTTCATTCATCGACTGGGCCGCCAACGCGCCATACGGCGTCAAGTGCCTCTACCGCTACCACACGCGCGACGAGTGGCAAGCCATGGCCAAGCGCATGGGCGCAAAGGTCGTCGCAGAGCACCAATCCATCAAGCTCTACCCCATGGGCGTGAACTTCGTCTTTGGCAACAAGCTGCAATACCTGGCGGTCTGGCAACCGCCTGCAGGCGCAGGCGTCTCCGCCCAAGCCACGCCCGAAGAGGACCCGGCGTCGTGAACGACCTTGAGCCCGCAATCGGTACGCGCATTCCCGCTGCAGCACTCATTCGCCTCGCCCGACCGGCGCAATGGTCGAAGTCCGCCTTCTGCCTCCTCGGACCCTTCTATGGCTTGCGCGACCTGCTGCGCACTGGTGGCGACGCCATGGCCATCGCACAGGCCGCAATTGTCACCGCTGTTGCCTTTGCGCTCGCATCGTCGGCCTGCTACGTCATCAATGACATTGTCGATCGCGAAGCCGATCGCCTGCACCCGCGCAAGCGCACACGCCCCATCGCCTCCGGACAAGTGCCCGTCAAGATTGCAATGGTCTACGCTGCCGCGCTCACCGCAGGCGGGCTCGCGTCCTTGGTCCTGTTGCCCGAACCCATGCGCTGGTGGACCGCCCTCGCGCTCATCGCCCATGTCGCCAACGTGTTGCTCTACTCCGCCTGGCTCAAGCACGTTGCCATCGCCGACGTCATGAGCCTCGCCCTGGGCTTCGTCCTGCGCATGATGGGCGGCTGCGCCGCCATCGGCATCGAGCCCACCGTCTGGCTCCTCAACGTCACCTTCTTCCTCTCGATGTTCCTCGCCTTTGGCAAGCGCTTGGGCGAACGTCGCGTGCTGCTCGCCGCCCAGGTCGGCAAACCGCTCGCCGGGGGGGAAGGCCTCGCCGTCGCCCACCGCAAAGTCCAGAAGGCCTACTCCGACGCATTCCTTCAAATGGCCGTGGTCGTCACTGGGGTGATGACCCTAGGCACCTACGCCCTCTATGTGCAGTCGCGCCCCGAGGCGCCAGTGCTTGGCTTCAACCTGCTTTGGCTCACCATCTTGCCGGCCACTTTCGGCCTCTTCCGGGCAATCACCGCCCTCGACAGCGGGCTCTTCGACGACCCCACGGAGCTCGCTTGGAAAGATAGGGCGTTCCAACTCGCCGGCGCCCTCTTCGTGGCGCTCACGCTGGGCGTTGCGATCGTCGAGGACAAGCTGCCCGGGCGACACACCGACCCATCGCCGAACGGCGTCGCCGCGATCGCCACCCCAGAACAAATCCTCAGCGCGAGGCCAGAACCGACCGACCGGTCGAGCATATAACGCCCAGGAGGCCCAAGGTCTGGCCGCAGTCGTCGGCGTCTCGAGCCGATAACGGCAGGGCTGGTCAGCGGGCCGGTGGGATCGATGTGAGAACAACACGGAACAGGAGTGAGGCAATGCCATCGAGCAGGCGAATGGTCTTGGCCCTTGTGGGCGCAATGGGAGCCGCAATGTCGTGGAGCGCAATGGCGCAACTCGACCAAGCGCCGAATCTCCCCCCAGAGGTGCTGGCGCGAATGAAAGCCGCCGCGGCCGACAAGAACGGCGGCGACGACAAGGAAGAAGATTTCCCACCCTTCGACAAAGTCTCGAAGGATTACACCAAGGTCGTCTCGACCGCCGACGGCGCAGAGAGCCTCTACACCGTCTACGTGCGCGAGAAGGATGGGCAAGTGCTCATCGAACTCCCGCGCAACTTCGAGCGTCAGAACATCCTGATGTCGATGACCGTTAAGGCCGGTTCCACGTGGGCCGGTCTCCAAGGCGCCGATCGCTATGTGAAGTGGGAGCGCTACGACAAGCGCCTCGCACTCATCGAGCCCGAGCTCGGCACGCGCTCCACCGGCGACGCCGAGTCAAAAGCCTCCGTCGGACGCACCTTCACCGATCGCGTCGTCCTCGACGTCCCGATCGTGACCATGGGGCCCGGCGGCGGCCCCGTGATCGATGGCGATGATCTGCTCGTTGGCGACGCCAGCGAGTTCTTTGGGCGTCAGGCCGCGCAGATCAACACCAAGCTCACCAAGATTCTGAAGGCCAAAGCCTTCCCTGAAAACATCGAACTGACCTTCGAAGCACCGTCGGGCGATGGTCGCCTCACGAGCTACGCCTATTCGATTCGCCTGGTGCCGGAGCGCACTGGCTATAAGCCGCGCGAAGCCGACAATCGCATCGGCTACTTCGCGACCTTCTATCGCGACCTGGGCAAGTACAACTCCGAGGACAAGTGGGTCCGCTATGTCAACCGCTGGAATCTCGAGAAGCGCGATCCCAGTCTCAAGCTGAGCCCGCCCAAGCAGCCCATCATTTTCTACATCGAAAACACCGTGCCGGTGCGCTATCGCCCCTATGTCCGCCAGGGCATTCTGTCCTGGAACAAGGCCTTCGAGAACGTCGGCATCCGTGACGCCATCGAGGTCTACTACCAGGACGCCGCCACCGGCGCGCACATGGATAAAGATCCCGAGGATTCGCGCTACAACTTCATCGTCTGGGTCTCCAACGACATCTCAACCGCCATTGGCCCATCGCGGGCGAACCCGGTCACGGGCGAAATCCTCGATGCTGACATTGTCCTCACCGATGGCTGGCTCCGCGTCTTCCGCATGCAGTGGGAAGACATCATGACCCAGGTCATGATGGACGGCATGGGCCCCAACACGCTTGCGTGGCTAGATGCCCGCCCGCAGTGGGACCCGCGCTTGCGTCTCGCCGATCCGTCAAAGCGCGAGCAGATCCTCCGCGAGCGCGCCGAGCTGCGCGCCGCCGGTCACGATTGCAACGATCCCTTCGCCTGCGTCGACACCACCCTCTACGGTGACGACGAGTTCGATGGACTCGTTGGCTCGAGCCCCCAGTTCAACGGCATGTGCGCCGCCGCAGATGGCAAGGCCTACTCCATGGCCATGCTGCGCGGCTGGATGGACCTCGTCGACGCGTTCGGTCCCGAGGGCGATGGCGAGGGCGGCGAAGGAGGCGACAAGCCCAAGGACGATCGCGAGCTGCTCGATGGCGTGCCCGCGGAGTTCGTCGGGCCACTGCTTGCCGACCTCGTCGCACACGAAGTCGGACACACCCTTGGTCTGCGCCACAACTTCAAGGCGTCGAGCGTCTACACGCTTGACCAGATCAACTCCGAAGAGTTCAAGGGTCACAAGACCTTCTGCACCTCGGTCATGGACTACACGCCCTTGAACGTCAACCTGACGGGCAAGGGCGTGCAAGGCGACTTCGCGCCGATCGACATCGGGCCATATGACATGTGGGCCATCGAATACGGCTACACGTTCGACAAGCCCGAGAAGGTCTTGGAGCGCGTCGCCGAGCCCGAATTGGTCTACGGCACCGACGAAGACACCATCGGCCCCGATCCGCTCGCAAAGCGCTATGACTTCTCCGCGGATCCGATCGAGTTCTGTCGCCAGAAGATGAATCTGGCCAAGCTCTATCGCGACAAGCTCCTGACCACCTATGTCAAGGATGGGCAGAGCTGGGCAAAGGCGCGCCGCGGTTACCTGCTCTCAATCCGCGAGCACGCAGGTGCAATCTCCATCGCCTCAGACTGGGTGGGCGGCGCATATGTCAACCGCGACAAGAAGGGCGATCCCAACGCACGCCCCACCGTGGTGCCCGTGTCTGTCGAAAAGCAGCGCGAAGCGCTCGCCTTCGTGCTTGAAAACGCCTTCCGGGACGAGGCCTTTGGCCTGACCCCCGAAATGCTGCAGCACATGGCGATCGACAGCTTCTTCGATCCGGGTGGCCAAGCCGGCGACAACCCGATGTGGCCGCTCCATGAGCGCATCCTGGGTATCCAGGCCTCCGCGCTCACGCAGCTCATCAACCCGGACACGCTGAGCAACGTCTACGGCAACGAGTTCATCGTCTCCGCAGATGAAGACATGCTCACACTGCCCGAACTGTTCGAGTCGATCACCGCGGAGGTCTTTAGCGACCTCAACGGCAAGGCGGCGCGCCAGTACACCGCGCGCAAGCCCATGATCTCCAACCTGCGGCGCAACCTGCAGGCGGAGTATGTCGATCGCCTCATCGATCTCGCCGAGCCGGGTGGCATGTGGGGCGGGGCCGCCAAGCCCTGCGCCACAATCGCGATGAGCACGCTGCGCGAAGTCAAGGCCAAGATGGACGAGCTCCTGGGAGGTGCCAGCGCCGCCAAGCTCGATCCATACACCTCGACGCACCTAAGCGAGCAAGTCGCCAAGGTCGATCGATTCCTCAATGCCCAGTACATCTACAACACCGATGACATGGGTGGTGGGGGCATGCCCTTCATGCTCTTCTTCGAGCAGCAAGGCAAAGCGACCCACTGATCGACAACGCTGATTCCCTTGTTCTCACAGCGCCCTCGCACCAGTTGCGGGGGCGTTTTTCGTTGTGCTGCCGTGCGAATGTGTGTGCCTACTCCGCGCTCGCCTTGCCAAGCGCATCAAGCGTGCGCTCCGCAGCGCCGCTCGTAATCGCCTCGCTCGCCGCGCGCAACGCGCTCGCCATGTCAGGACACACCTCGCCTACCACCAGCGCCGCAGCAGCGTTCACAAGCGCAATGTTCGTGGGCTCCTCCGGACCGGCCCCCGCAAGAATCGCTCGAATGAGCCGCCCCGCATCGTCCAGCGTCTCAACACGCAGCGCCTCCAATGTCGCCCGCGGCACGCCAGTCGACGCCGCATCAAACATCGATTCTTCAACCGCCCCCGCGCGCACCTCCGCAATCACCGTCGGCGCCGTCGTCGT
Organism: Phycisphaerales bacterium; assembly: GCA_020427635.1. Lineage (GTDB taxonomy): Bacteria > Planctomycetota > Phycisphaerae > Phycisphaerales > UBA1924 > JAGQOH01. The sequence goes on along the minus strand of JAGQOH010000013.1, from coordinate 10,144 downwards.
GATCTCGTCCAAACCATCCATCCCGTGCGCTACCATCGCGCGCTCCGCGCCAAGAATCGCCAACGTCTCCGCCATGAGCCGCACGAAGGATCGGTCATACACACCGAGCAGCTGCCGCCCCGCCCCCGCCGGATTCGTCAATGGCCCAAGCAGATTGAAGATCGTCGGAAAGCCCAGGCTCTTCCTCGGCCCCGCTGCATGTCGCATCGCCGGATGATGGTGAATCGCAAAACAAAAGCACAGCCCCGCCTCGCGCAGACACTTCGCCTGCGTCTCAGGCGTCGCATCGACATTGATGCCGAGTTGCATCAGCACCTCCGCCGAGCCACGCCCCGTGCGCGAGCGATTCCCATGCTTCGCCACATACACGCGCTCGCCTGCGGGCCCGCGCGCCGCCGCCGCGATGATCGCCGCCGCAGTCGAAATGTTGAACGTCTTCGGCGCACCGCCTGTGCCGCACGTATCGACAATGTGCCCATCGAGCTTCGCCGCGTCGATCGGCACGCGCATCACATGACGCCGCATCGATCGCGCCGCCCCAACCAGCTCAGGCACGCTCACGCCGTTGCGCGCGAGCAGCGCCAGCAGAGCGCTCACCTGGGCCTCCGTGGCATGCCCCGCAAGCACGTGCTCAAAGGCGAGCTCCGCCTGCGCTTCGGTCAGCGCCTTGCCGGCAACCAGTTGACGCAATGTGTCCTGCATGGGCTCCTTCCGACAATCGCCGCACGCCTACACTGGCGGCAATGAGCGACCTGCCTCGCCTCCCTGCATCCTGGCGAATCGGCCCCGATCACGTGATCAGGCTCGATGCTCCTGTCATCATCGGCATCATCAACCGCACGCCCGATTCTTTCTACGCCGACAGCCGCCACGCCAGCACCACCGCCGCATCTGAGCAAGCCGCTCGCATGGCACAGGCCGGTGCCGGCGTCTTGGACCTTGGCGGCGAATCCACACGCCCCGGAGCAGCACGCATTCCCGTCGACGAGCAGATCGCCCGCGTGATCCCCACGATCCAAGCGATTCGAGCCGCCGGCGTCAATCTCCCCATCAGCATTGATACCACGCGCCTCGATGTCGCCCGCGCCGCGCTCGACGCCGGCGCAAACATCATCAACGACGTTTCCGCGGGCGAAGAATCCGAGGACCGCATCTTCACGCTCGCTGCAGAGCGCTCCGCCGGCCTCATCCTGATGCACCGCCTGCGCCCGCCTGATACAGACGCCTTCTCAAACGCCTATGCATCCGCACCCGTGTACACCGACGGCGTCGTCCACACGGTCTGTGCATACCTTCAAGCGCGCGCCGAAGCAGCACTCCGCGCCGGCGTCTCGCAGGAGGCTATCGTCCTCGACCCGGGCCTTGGCTTTGGCAAGACCGTCGAACAAAACCACAAACTCATTCGCCGCATCGATGAAGTCGCCGCGCTTGGCTATCCCGTCCTCTGCGCCGTAAGCCGCAAGAGCTTTGTAGGCATTGCGCACTCGACTGAGACATCGTTACCGGTCGCAGATCGCCTGTCCGGTTCGATTGCGATTGCTCAAACAATGCAACGCACCGGGCTGCGCCTCTTTCGCGTCCACGACGTGGCCGATCATGTTGCTGCGTTGTCAGACGTGCCAGGGGATTCGCCCCAGCCCGGCCACGGGAATAATCCCGCCTCGACACGCGTTTGTGAACCAGGGCGCGGGAAGCTGGCCCGCCCGCCCACAGGCCGCTAGACTGCGGTCATCGATTCCTCGCACCAGGAGCACGAGCATGGCAGGCAAGAACGTTCACGAGTTCACCGACGCAGGGTTTGAGGCCGACGTGCTGCAGTCCAATGAACCTGTGCTTGTCGATTTCTGGGCCGAGTGGTGCATGCCATGCCGCATGCTGACGCCGACCATCGAAGCCCTCGCAAGCGAATACGAAGGCCGCGTCAAGGTTGGCAAGGTCAATATCGACCAAGAGTCGAAGTTCGCGATGAAGTATCAGGTCACCGCCATTCCCACGGTGCTTGTCTTCAAGGGTGGCGAAGTCGCCAAGCGCTTCGTCGGCATGACCGGCAAAGGTGATCTCGCCGCTGCGCTCGATGAGGCAGTCGGCGCCACCGCGTAACACTTACGCCGACACTTCAGCCTTCGAATGAACCACCAGCCCGCCGATCCGCTCGGCGGGTTTTTTCATGCGCCAAACAAGAAGCCCAACCCCACAAAGCACCATCACCGCACTGAGCGATTGCCCACGACTCAATGGCCCAACCCCGCGCACGCCAACATCCGGCAGCCGATAGAACTCCGTCACAATCCGACCCACGCCATAAACGATCAGGAACCACGCCGCCACCACGCCAGGCCTGCGCGGTTTGCGCCACACAAACGCCAACACCACCAACACCACCAACCCCTCCGCAAACGCCTGGTACAGCTGCGACGGATGCCGCGCGTTCACCAACTGCTCAAGCTGCCCGCGTAGCACCCCGTTTTCCGCCCGCACCGCATCCATCATCCGATCGAAGGCCATGTCGATCGTGTCGTTGGGCCGCGCAAAACCGCCCAGCAACTGCTCGCGCTGCACCACCTGCGCAGGCGTCACCCCCTCCGCCATCCGTTCCTTGAACTCCTGCGGAAAACGCACGCTCCACCAGGGCGCCGCCTCCCCAGGTCCCGCAACAATCCGCCCAAGCAATTCGCCATTCACGAAGTTTGCCAATCGACCCAGCATGAGCCCAATCGGCGCAACAAGCGCCACACAATCCGCAAGATGCAATGCAGGCGCCTTCGCGCGCCGCGCGATCAACCAGCACGCCACCAGCACGCCCACCATCCCGCCATGCGACGCCATCCCCCCTTTGTGAATCGCAAGCGCCCCCCAGAACGGCGGCGCACTGGTGAACTCCCAAAGCAGCGCCGGCTGATACAGCACGATGTACCCAAGCCGACCACCCAGCGCCACCCCAAGAATCAAGAACAGCATCGCATCCGTCACCTGCTCAGGTGACAGCAGAATCCGCTTCGTCCGCGCAAGCCAACTCAAAAGCAACCACGCGAGCCCAAAGCTCAGCACATAACTCAGTCCATACCAGCGCACGCCAAAGCTCGGCGTGATCCGCCACAGGAACGGGTCCAAATCGTGCAGCCAGGTCGCCAGAGTGAACACCACGTCGGCATAGTACCGCCCCGCGCCCGTGCCCTACACTGCGCGCGTGCTCTGGATCACCGATCTGCATCCCGTCATCCTCGGCGCATTGCAGCTGATCGTGCTGAGCGTGCCCGCCTGCGCGCTCGCCTGGCTCATGCGACGTGGCGGCATCCCGGGCGGCGCACCCGCTGCGGCCATCGTTGGGGGCATCGTCGCCGGACTCCTCATCGGCGCAACCGTCGCCGGACGCGTCGCCCCAGAACTGCACGATCGCCTCTTCATTGGCGGCGTCGACGAAACCATCGCCCTTGCCGACCTCCACTCCGAGCACGCACGCCAGCGCATGGCGCTCCAAGCAACCGGAGTCTCGCCTGAAGCAACGCCGGAACTGCAAGCGCAACAACTCCAAGAGGCCGAGCAAGCACAAGCGATGATCACGACGGCGCGTGCAAACCACGCCGCACACCTGCGCTGGGCGGGGCTGGCCGTCCTGGCCCTGCTCGGCGCAACAGTCATCGGCGGCTGCTCGCGTCGAAGACTCACGCTCAGTCTTGCCCGGGCGCCCTCGATGCTGCTCGGCATGACCTTGGCTTGCACCGCAACCCTCCTCACCGCCCGACTCATTGGCGTCCCATGGCGCGATGCCGTTGTGCTTGGCATCGCAACCAGTGCGCCGGGGATCGCCCGCCACCTCATGGCCCCGCGCACCGCGGTCCTCCCGCTGCGCGCGATTTGGTCCCTTTGGCTTCCCACCGCCGTCGCCCTTCTCGCATCCGTCATTGACTTGCCCGAACTTGTCAACCACGCCCGTTTCTGGTGGCTCATCGCGCTCGGCATCGTCGCCTCAAGTGACCTCCGCTGGGTCTGCTACTGGGCCGCCATCCGCGGCACCGTCCGCCAGTGGTGGGGCAAGTATCCCTGGTCCATCGCCAGCCGATGGATGCGCGACGGCGCCGCGCCAGTGCAAATCATGCTCACCTTCCTCGCATTCGGGCTCGACCGAAATCTGGGCGACATCATCGCCGCATCGCTCGTCGGCGTCGCCACCATCGAACTCACGCGCAACGTGCGATGCCGCATTGCAACGCTGCTCGATCGCGATCCTGCTACGAGCATCGGTGACGATGCGGTATCCTGAGGACCGTCGCGGTAGTGGCCGCGCGGAGACGCACATTGCACCGAAGAGTCAGCCCAAGAGCAACGAACGCCGCCGCGCGCACGCTGGTCATCGCGCTCACCACGGTTGTCCTCGCGACGCCCGCCCTCGCACAGGACGCCGCCCTGCGCGAGCGACTGCAGCGCCTCCTTGACGGCGAAGAGCGCCCCCTCGTCTCGCCCATCGCTCCAGGCGAAACAACTGCTGAACGCATGTACGTTGATCTTGGCTTCACCCTCCGCGAAGTATTCTTCAACGTCAACAACCCCGACAGCACCTCGATGCGCCTCTGGCAAACACAAGCGGATCTCTACGGCTACGTCTCATACGCCGGCGCACACCAGGCCTACCTCCGCCTCAACCTCGACTATCGCACCTATAGCCCGGGTGACGTGCTAAGCGACACCCAAGGCCAAGGCCAACTCGCCGAACCCATCCTCGCCGCTGCGTGGTATCGCTTCGATTGGGCCGCCGCGCAACGCATCGCAGGCCATGCACCCGGCTCGAACAACGCCCGTCTCACGCTCGGCCGCCAGCGCGTCTCGATCGGCGCCGGACTCGTGCTTGACGATGATCTCGACGCGGCAGTTGCTGAACTCACACTGGGTTCGCTCGAAGCTTCCCTCGTGGGCGGCGTCACGCCCAAACACTCTACGATCGACTTCGACGGCTCCCGCCCAGACTTCGACACCTCCACGCACCGACAGTTCCTCGCCGCGCAGCTGCGCTGGCAAGACAATCCAGCACTGCAGCCCTATTTCTTCGTCCTTGCACAACTTGATGACAACGACACGAAGCGCGCTATCCTGAACGTCGGCGGCGTCGCCGTGCCCACCGAGTTTGGATATGACTCCAACTACCTCGGTCTCGGTGCCACCGGATCCTTCGACGAATCCTGGGTCTGGGCGCTCGAAGGCGTCTATGAGTGGGGCACGAGCACGTCAAACCCCTTTGATTACACCACAGGCGATCTCATGCCGCCCACCCGCGACCACATCAACGCTTGGGCCGGCGTGGGCTCATTGACCTATCTCTTCAACGATGAACACGATTCCAAATTGCACGCCTGGGTCATGGCCGGCTCCGGAGACACCGACCGACGCAGCGGCAACCAAACCCTTGGCGGCAACGCGCGCAACACAACCGACCAGGCATTCAACGCCTTTGGCTACGTCCCCACGGGCTATGCGCTCGCGCCGGGCCTTGCAAACCTCCTCATCACGCGAATTGGCGGCTCAACACGTTTGGGCGAGGCGATCGGACCCTCCTTGCGCGTCGGCGCCGATGCGTTCCTTTACGCCAAACTCGATGCCGATGCAGGTGCAACGATCGACACCGTGCGAGGCCAGTCCTTCGTTGGCGGTGCGATGGACATCTTCGCAAAGTGGCACATCGCGCCGGACATCGAGCTCGACTTGCGCTATGGCATGTTCGTGCCAGGCGATGCCATCCCGGATCAGAACGACGATGTGCACCACCTTGTCTATCTCGGAGTCAGCTATGCCTTCTAGGACACACATTGCATGGGCCGTCGCCCTCGGCGCACTCGGCGGATGCACCGGAGCTCGTACCATCGTCGAACTGCCCGCCGCCCAGCAATGGGCTTCGAGCGAAGCGCAGCTCGACTTCTTCGACGCCCTTTCAGCGCAGCCGATCGTCACAAACGACGATGCGCTCCACGCCATGCTGCTGTTCCTGCACGCCCAGAGCCCAGCCAACTATACACAGCGCACAGAAGCCGCCCGCGAACTTGGCTGGATCAACGCAACCCCCGGCGAAGCCAACGCCAGCGCGCAAGTTGGGCTCATTGCTTCTATCGCCGTGCGCTCACAAGCCATCAGACAAGGCCTCGTGCTGCGTGCATCAGGCAATGGCCCATGGCGTCCCGGCAGTCTGGGGGGATTGGCCGCAACAAAACGGCTCCGAGCGCTCGGCATGCTCCCCCCGCGCTCGCCCGAGCAGGCCCTGACCGGTGCCGAACTCATCGCCCTCCTTCGCCGCATCGAGCTCTGTGAACAGACCCGCGGTGCGGAAGAAGTCGACCTCCCCGGCCTTTCGCCCACTTTGGGCTTCGCTCCCGGGTCCGACGGGCCTACACTGGCGGTGCCCACGGTTCGAAGCAGATAGCAGGGGAGACACTCCGTGGTATCCAGGACATCCCGCGTTGGATTGATCGGGCTCGCAGCCTTGGTGATGGCCGCGCCTTTGACCTGCGCACAAGACGCACCGCCCAAGAGTGCCGCAAGTCCCGATCCGGTCGTTGCGACCGCCTCGCCGGCGGCGCTTGTTGCCATCGTCCTCGATGTCCAAGGGCGCGCCGAAGTACGCATCGATCCTCAGACGCACGAGGATCTCTCAGCACAGGCTGCGCCCAACTGGCAGCCCATCGAGCGCGGCATGGAACTGCCCATCAACGCCACCCTGCGCACCGGCGCTCGCTCTGCGGTCACACTTCGCCTTGGACTCAACGCCACAGTGCGTGTGAACTCCTTCGCGCGCGCCCGCATTGGCGAGCTTGCAAAGCAAGAGCAGCCGGGCCAAGCCGCCACCCTGCGCACCACACTGATGCTCGAACGAGGTGATCTCGACGTGCGCGTCGACCACGTGGACGACGCAGCAAATGATTTCGCCATCGTGACCCAGGCCGCAACGCTCGCGGTGCGCGGCACAAACTTCTCCGTCGGCATCGATGGCATCGATGGCTTGCGCATCCAAGGCGCACAGACCAACAGCTTCCGCGCCATTGAGGTGAAGTACGTTGCCGACGAGCAAGAGACCGCCCTCTCGCGTGGCCGCCTCGATGATGCATGGCGCAATCCCGCCCTCGCAGCCCTCGCCAACACCCTCGATGCCCCAAACGCCGGCGTCCATGCACAGGGCTACCTGAACCGCCTAGGCATGCCGGTCACCCAACTCGTCACAGGCACGCAACGCGCCGGCGAACAGCTCGCAGTCGTGCGTGAGCTCGAGATCCGCACCGTCACCGCCGAGCAGGTGCTGGATGGCATCGGCTCCGGCAAGGACGGGCCCGCACCGCGCGGCGAGTCGGTCGGCGGGCGGTAAGCTCCGCTCCGTGACAAGCAGATCGAACCACAAGCCGCCAAGCACAATGCGCGGCATTCGCCACGCCCTGGCGATCGGCGCCGTCGCCGTGGTCGCAATCCTCGCGATGCAAGGGCTTGGATGGTTCGCCGCGCCAGAAGCGGGCCTCGCCGCGTGGCGATTCCGTCATGCCGACGCCCTGGCCCCCAAACCCGCAAGCGACCAGATCACCATGGTCGCCATCGATGATGCCGCCCTCGCCACCTGGGGTGAATGGGGCGATTGGTCGCGAGACCGCCTCGCATCCGTCATCGACCTCTTCACGTTGCTCGGCGCGCGCACCATCGTGCTCGATGTCCGCTTTGAGACCCCGCGCGATGCGAAGGAAGATCAGACCCTCGCCGATGCGATGCGCCGACACGGCAATGTCGCAATCGCAGTGGGGGAGACACCGCCCATCGAACCGATTCGCTCAGCGGCAAGAGCAATGGGGAGCGTCGCATTCGATGAATCACCAGGCGGACTCATCCTCGAAGTGCCAACCCGCGCAGGCTTCGAGGATGCAATCCAGCTTGGCCTCGTGGGCGCAGCGCTCTACAAGAACAATCAGCCTGTGGCATCGCACGACGCCATGCTCGTCCCATGGACAGACAAAGTCGGTGTGCGCACCGCACGCGGCGCCAACCATGCCTGGCGCAAGTCCCTCCCGATCATCTCGATCGCCGCGCCATTGCGCCTCGGCGCCGAACTCGACGAATTCCAGCAAACACTCTCCGCAATGCTCGAACGCGAGGTGCGCTGGCCCATTGACGATGCGACCCTCGCTGACGCCGCAAGCGAAGCCGACTTCCTACGCAACGCCTTTGGCCGCGAACCGATCAATACCGCACTGCAGCGATTGCAAGCGTTGGCCAATCCAACCGATGAACAGCGCCGCGCCCTGGCGGCGGCAACCCTCGTCAGCAAGTACGACCGCTTGGCGCCTACATGGGAGCCGCGCATCGTCACCACGCGTGGCGAACTGAGCGCACTCGACGCCCTTGTGCGCGATCGACTCGTTTTCATTGGCTGGACCGCAACCGGATCAATCGCCGATTTTGTCACCACGCCACTCGGCGCGCGCACACCTGGCGTTGTCGTCCATGCACAGATCGCGTCCGGCGAACTCACTGGAATGCACAAACGCCGCTGGCCAAACGCATCCGGCGCACTGCTCTTGACCAGTGCGCTCGGGCTCCTCGGCATGAGCATGGGCCTGCTGCCGCCAAGGCGCGCGGCGTTGCTTGGTGCTGCACTCCTGGGCGGATACACACTTGCAAACACGTCCCTCCTCTTCGATTTCTTGGGCCTGCTTGCGCCGCTCTTGGCACCCCTCACCGCCGGCGGCTCAGGTCTCATCGCCACCGCGACTGCGCGAGCCGCCGCCGCCCATCGCGAACGCGCAGCAATCCGCCGACAGTTCCGCGCCCGAATCGATCCCAAGCTCGCTGAACGTCTCGAACGCGATCCCAAGGCGATCAAACTCGATGGCGAGCTGCGTGATGTCACCGTCGCATTCACCGATCTCTCTGGATACACCGCGCTGGCTGAGCAAAGAGCCCCCGATGAAGTCGTTGCCCTACTCAATACGCTGCAGTCTACCGTCACAAGTGTGCTTATCGAACATGGCGCCTACATCAACAAGTTCCTGGGCGACGGCATCATGGCCATTTGGGGAGCGCCCGAAGAATCTTCCAATCACGCGGCGTTGGCCTGCCAAGCCGTCCTGCGCGCAAGCCAAGCCGTCGACGAGCAAGTGCAGCAAATGCACAACGTCGCCCTCACCCTCCGCGCGGGCATTGCAAGTGGCAACGCGATCGTGGGCGACTGCGGCGCTCCGCCACGCTTGAACGACTACACCGCAATTGGCGACGTCGTGAACGTCGCTGCTCGCCTCGAAGACATCGGCGCTGCGATTAGCGTGCCGCTCCTTACCACTCGCGCAACTGCTGAGGCCACTGCCCAGGCGGAACACGCCTGGCGCCCCCGTTGCCTCGGGCCCATGCAACTGCCTGGTCGCGTGCAACCGGTGCATGTTTTTCAACTCTGCGCTGCGCGCGGCGCAGCAGACGAACACCTGCGCCGTGCCGTCCAATGCTTTGCAAATGGCTCATTTGCACAATGCGCACAAGCATGGTCCGCCGTGGCAGAAGCTGAACCCGCATTGCACGTGCTTGCCGCTCGTTTCGCGCAGCGCTGCGACGTTCTCGCACAGGACCCATCGCAAACACACGCCCTCATCGTCAACCGCACCTAACCGGCAGCCGCAGGCGTGGGCGTGGGCCGCACCGCCCCAGCCGGCGCCGTGCCCGATGCAAAGTGCTCCTCCGATGCAAACTCCTCGCCAAAACGAAGTAGTCGCATGCTGTTGAACAGCACAAATCCCTCTGCAATGAAGTGATACAGCGCCGCCGCGATGAACGCGCCCCCCGCGCCGAAGATCCCAAACCGGCCCGTCGCCGCCAGGATCAAACCAATCAACGCAATGATGATCGACGCCGCAATGTTCTGCATGATCACATTCCGCGACCGCCGCGCGAGCATCATCAAGAACGGCACGCGCGAAATGTCATCATTCATCAGCGCAATGCCCGCCGAGTTCGTCGCGATATCCGACCCCGCCAAACCCATCGCGACGCCCACATCCGCCGACGCAAGCGAAGGCCCGTCGTTGATGCCGTCGCCCACCATCAGCACGCGCCGCCCGTCCGCGACCATCTTCTTCACAAGTGTGTGCTTCTCCTCGGGCAGACATTCCGCCTCGATCCGGTCCACGCTCACCGC
>JAGQOH010000012.1 GCA_020427635.1 Phycisphaerales bacterium | reverse complement strand
TTTTTTCTGGGCCAGGGGGGCTACGGGTGTTTGGGAAAACCGATCAAAACCGGGTTGCCGCGATGGTGGTCCGGTCCGGCGAAGGCGCGGGGGGGATGCGGGAAATAATTGGTGGGGGGGAATTGTCGGGAGCGGGGCGGGGGGTGTCAAGGGGAGGGGATGGTCGGATTTCCGCGATCGATGGCATGCTCGCCCAAATCGACTACCCGGTGGCAAACCCAGACCAGTCCAATGATCGCAACCAAGGCGATCACAGCCAACGCGGGCCCGGTGATCTGAGCGGCCCAAGATTTGGAGTAATTTGCTGTCTTTGCGGTATCTTCACCGCCTGGAACCGCGGAGGAGCGAGGAGACGGGCATTGGTTTGGGCCCGTTTCGCTTCGGGTGATCGCGAGGCTGGTAGTGGAGTCATGGGTAGGAATAGTCTTGTTTTCCAGCATGATTATTGCCTATCGGCGTAAGTGCCGCTGGGCGAGTGCGGCCTCCGACCGCGTCGCAGCTCGCGGCATCCTACGGCGGCATCATCCCGGAAGCAAGCCCTGACAAACCATGAACGAGACAGGACGGAGACAGAATGGCATGCGACACTGGATTGACACCGGGGTTCGACATGCCTAGGCTGGCTGAGAATGGAGGTGGCTCATGGCAGAACGTGGTATTCGCAGTCCAGGGTACCCAGCTATCGATCTGAAGTCTGCGATCGACCGGGCTCGAACCTTGAAGGAGTATGCCCCGAATCGCAAGCCGATCCCCGTGGATCAGGCGTTGCAACAGTGGGGCTACACGGCCAAGAGCGGTGCGGGTCATCAGCAACTCGCCAGTGTGAAGAAGTTTGGCTTGATTGACGACGCTGGCTCCAAGGATCAGCGCACCGTGCGACTGACTGAGCTTGCGTGGCGAATTCTCACGGATCCGCGGGAGGAGAGTCCCGAGCGCGATGCGGCAGTCCTAAAGGCGGCTCTTGAGCCGAAGATTCATGCAGAAATGAGAGAGCGCTGGCCGCACGGGCTGCCTCAGGACACCACCATTCAGGTGTGGCTTGTTCAAGAGAAGAACTTCAACGAGCGAGCCGTCAAGCCTTTCCTTTCACAGGTTCGAGCGACGTTCGATTACGCTCGGGTGAACGAGTCTGTGCCGCTTGAGGGAGGTACCGGCGGCGACATCGAAGACGCACCTCACGGCGCTCCGGCATCGGGCCCGACGCAGCCAAGCGTGCCAGGTCGAAAGGTACCGGCTGTCACAATGGAGCCAAAGCCAGAAGTTCGAGCGGACGACCTGCCCCTTCCTCTAGTGATGAAGGACAAGACCATTCGCGTGGTCCATATCCCGCGGATGGACTCGAATACGTTCGAGTTCTTCAAGAAAATGCTGGACCAGTACAAGGAAGCGATCACTCAGGAGTAGGGCGTACACTCATACCAAATGCCCCTCACCCTCCCCCAACTCGATGAGCCGCGCGAAGCCAAGGAAAAGTGCGGCGTCGTTGGCATCTGGGGCGAAGAGCACCCTGCGCGGCTGGCGTTTCTCTCGCTGTATGCACTTCAGCATCGTGGGCAGGAGTCGGCCGGGCTGTGCACGACCGATGGGCGGATCATCGACCGGGCGGTCGGCATGGGGCTCGTGTCGCAGGCGATCACGCAGCGGGATATTGAGCGTCTCGATGCGCACGCCGCGGCTCGGGCGACGGCGCACGCGGGCAAGGGCGTCCGCAAGTGGGGCGGCGCCATCGGGCACAACCGCTATTCGACGATGGGGCCATCGGCGGCGGCCAACGCGCAGCCGCTGGTCGGGCATTACCGCGGGGGCCCGGTCGCGCTCGCGCACAACGGCAATCTTGTGAATGCGGTCCAACAGCGGAAGGAACTCGAGGGGAAGGGGCACGCGTTCAGCACGACAAGCGATACGGAAGTGATGCTGGCGCTCATGGCGGCGGCGTCTCGGGATAAAGAGTGCGATGCGCTGGCCGAGGCGTTGCAGCAGGTGAGCGGGGCTTTCAGCATTGTGGTGTTGCATCAGGACCGGATCGAGGCGGCGCGGGATCCGTTCGGGTGGCGGCCGCTGGCGATCGGCAAGCTGCCAAGCGGCAGCTATTTCGTCGCAAGTGAGACGGTGGCGCTCGATGTGCTTGGGGCGACGTATGTGCGCGATGTAGAGCCGGGCGAGATTGTGACATTGAGTGATGATGGGTTGTCATCGCGGCGGTTTGCAGAGGCGTCGCCGCGCCGGGCGCACTGCGTATTCGAACATGTCTATTTCGCAAGCCCCGCAAGCCTCATCTTCGGGCAGACCGTGCAGACGGTGCGCGAGCGTTTGGGCGCGAAGCTTGCAGAAGAAGCGCCGGTCGAAGCGGACTTGGTGATGCCGATGCCGGACTCGGGGCGCAGCGCCGCGACGGGGTATGCGCGTGCTTCTGGTCTGCCCTATCGCGAGGGAATCATTCCGAATCGGTATGTCGGGCGGACGTTCATCAAGCCGACGGATGCGGAGCGCGCGGCGGCGGTGCGCGTGAAGCTGAATATCGTTTCCGAAGTCGTGCGCGACAAGCGCGTGGTGATCGTCGACGACTCGGTTGTCCGCGGCACCACGACGAAGATCAAGATGGACCAAGTACGTGCGGCGGGGGCGAAGGAGGTGCACCTGCGCATCAGTTGCCCGCCGATTCGATATCCATGCTTCTTTGGGGTTGACTTTGCCGACCCGAGCGAACTGATTGCCACGAATCGAAGTGTGGAGAAGATTCGCGAGATCATTGGCGTTGATTCGCTGCATTTCCTGAGTATTGACGGCATGCTCTCTGTGGCGGCGTGTGCGGATGTTGCGGGCGAGCACTTCTGCACAGCGTGCTATTCGGGTGAGTATCGGATCGCGATTGATCCGGCGCTGCGCAAGCACGCCATGACGGGGAATTGCTAAGCGATGGCGGCGTTGCGCAAGCTGCTGTTGAATCTTGGGCCGCGAGCGCTGGGCGTGCTTGGCCCCATGGGATACGCTCGACTGTGCGTCGTGATGCTGCGGTCGTTGCCGGACGTTGCGCGCGAGCGTGACCTGAAGTCGGTGGATCGGCGGATGGGGCGCAGGGTTGTATCGTTCAAATTCATGGGGCGGCGCGTGCGCATCGACTGTCCTGCGATCGACGCGATTGTTAAGGATGGAACGTACACCTTTGGGCTTGTGCGCGAGCTTGGTGTGCGCAATTGCTATCTGCGCAATGGCGTTGATCGCGCGATTGTGGATGCGAACTGGGTGGTGGACCTTGGGGCGAATCGCGGTGTGTTCAGTGCGATCGCTGCGGGCTGTGGAGCGAAGAACATCCTGGCGGTCGAAGGGCTGCCGGAGTTGAAGCGAGCGATTGAGACGAGCATGCGTGCGATGCGTTTCGCGGGGTGTCGGGTTGAGAGCGCGTTTGTCGGGGCGCTTGGGGACGGCACGCCGCCGCCAGGGCCAACGCGATCGCTAGCAGGATTGTTCGATGCGCACGGCATTGAGCGCGTCGATGTATTGAAGATGGATATCGAGGGCGGGGAATATGGGCTCTTCAAGGAACCGGAGTGGCTCGATCGCGTAGGGGCGCTGTGCATGGAGGTGCATCCCGAGCATGGGCGCGTCGACGATGTGCTGGAGCGATTGACCGCCGCGGGGTTCGCATGGCAATGCGGCGATCACATGTTTCGCGCGACGCCCGATCATCAGCAGGCGGAGTTCATCTGGGCGGTGCGGCGATGAGGTGGGCGGTGGTGTTCGCCTGTCCGTTTGCTTTGCTGGGAAGCTGTGGCGGCGGTTCGGAGGGGCCGGGGCAGGTGGATGCGGAGCGCGCTACGAGTACGGAAGCGCCGGCAATGCCAACATTTGAGTACTTGCAGCATGTGCATCGACCGGTGGCGGGGGTGTACAGCGGCGCGCAACCTGTAGGGGAGGCGGCGTTCGCGGAGCTTGCGGCGCTCGGCGTGAGGACGATCATCTCCGTTGATGGCGCCAGGCCAGATGCCGAGGCGGTGCGTGCGCACGGGATGCAGTACGTGCATCTGCCCATTCAGTATGCGGGCATCGACACGCAGCGCCGAGCGGAGTTGGTTGCGGCGTTGCGTGACTGCGAGCGCCCGATCTATGTGCACTGCCATCACGGTCTGCATCGCGGGCCTGCGGCGACGGCGTATGCACTCGTGGGATTGGGAGAGTTGTCGGCGGAAGCGGGGTTGCGGTTCCTGGCTGAGGCGGGGACGTCGCAGGACTATCCGGGGCTGTTTGCGTGTGTGCGTGAAGCGGGCGAGGCGCCGCCACCCGCTGCGGCGAACGCGATTGACGGGCGTGCTCTGCCCGAGGCGAACTTTCCTGGAACGATTGCACAGGCGATGGCAACGATCGATCAGCACTGGGACAATCTGCAGCGCACTGTCGAGGCGGACTGGTCAACGCCTGCGGCGCATCCGGACTTGGTTCCTGCTGCGGAGGCGGGCAATTTGCATGATCAGTTTCGCTCGCTCGAGTCGTTTGACGATGGGCCGATTCCACTAATGCAAGACATTCGTTGGGCGGGCCGAATTGCGGAGCAGTTGGAGGCCGCGATCGTGGCACAGGACGTCAAGCAGCGCAAGCTCCAATTCAACGCGATGGAAGCTGCGTGCGCTCAGTGCCACAAGAGATGGCGCAACAAGTGACGGCTATTTAAAGGGGCATTCGATTTCCAGCGCCGCCCTGCCCCACGGCAAGTCAAAACGCTCGCGCGTTGTGCAATAGGTCAGCCCCGCCATACGGCCGATGGCTTTGAGTTGAGATGGAGCGATGCGCAGGCGTCCGTCGACCACATCGTCATGCACACGCGCCCAGACCACGCGCCCGAGGACGATGTTGCCCGAGGAGGGGGCGCCGGCATTCGTGCGGATCACCTGCACCGTCTCGCATTCGAAGCAGACTGGGCTCTCCTTGACGCGCGGGGGGCGGACTTTCGTCGCCGTTTCGGGGGTCAGGCCCACGAGGTCGAACTCGCTCTCGCCAAAGGGCAATTCCTCGGCGGCGGCGGCAACCTTCGCCGCGTAGTGCTCGGTGGCGACGTTGACGACGAACTGTCCGACGCCGCCTTCACTTGTTGGAGCGGCATTGCGCAACGTGTCTTTGTCGGTGCCGTCGGCGTTCGTGGCGGGACAGAAAAGGAGCGTCATCGGGTTGGAGCCGACGCCCGCGAAGAAGGAGAACGGCGCGAGGTTGGTGCGTCCCTGGGTGGAGACGGTTGAAACGAGCGCAATTGGGCGGGGGACGATCGTGCCGATGAGCAGCTTGTACCGGCGGGCAATGTCGAGCGTGGTGGGATCGAAGTCGGGCATGCGCGGAGTTTACTGGTTCGTGCCGCGCAGCTTGAGGCGGCGCGCGATGGTCCAGGGGAGCATGAGCGCGGTCATGGCGCCGCCGGCGATGAGGACGATCCAGAGGACGCGCAGGGGCCAGGGGCCGAGCACATCGACGAGCGTTTTTTGCTCGGGCGTGGCGTTGCCAACGTAGGCGTAGTTCCAGCCGGTGGCGATGTCGAGCCCGAAGATGAGTGCGACGTAGAGGAGGCTTGCGATGATGGCGAAGCGCCAGTCGCGCCAGGTTGGTCGATAGCGGCACACGACGAGGTCATACACCGCGCCGCCGACCACCGCGCCGTGATTGATCCAGTGCATCCAGAACTTGCCCAGCGTGGGATCGGGCGCGACGGTGGGCGTGAAGAAGCCCTGTGTCGAAAGGCCAAAGCCCCAGAAATAGAGCAGCACGCGGAGGGGTCGCCTGCGCGTGAGGATCGCGAGCGGTGCGCACAGGGCCGCGAGGTCACACAGTTGGATGGGCAGGGAGTCGTCCCAGGCGAGGTTCGGGGGCGAGAACCAGTAGATGTTGACCACCACATAGCCGAGAGCAAGGGTCAAGCCGATCAATCGGTCGAAGCGAGCGCC
Source organism: Phycisphaerales bacterium (assembly GCA_020427635.1). GTDB lineage: Bacteria > Planctomycetota > Phycisphaerae > Phycisphaerales > UBA1924 > JAGQOH01. Next base: position 53,937 of record JAGQOH010000012.1, on the reverse strand, counting down.
CTTGGGTGTGCCGCGCATCCTGACGCCCATGACGCACACGATCGCGGTGATGACCGCCCAGACCAGCCATGCTGCGTGGTGTGCAGTGGGCATCAGGTGAGGGCTTTCTCATGGCGCAGTTGGCCGCAGGCGGCGGCGATGTCACGCCCGCGCGAGGCGCGGATGTGTGCGTTGACCTGGTGGCCGCGCAGGATGGCTTGGAAGTTGTGCACGTCGTCGCTGGATGGGCGCGAGAATGGGAGCCCCGCGACTTCGTTGTAGCGGATGAGGTTGACATTCGCGCGGATGCGCCGGGCGATCGCGGCGAGTTCGAGCGCGTGCTCGGGGCGATCGTTCACCTCGCGCAGCAGGATGTATTCGAGCGTGATCTCGCGGCCTGTGGCCTTGAAGTAGCCATGGCAGGCGTCGACCAGTTCGTCGATCGTCGAATACTGCGCCCACGGAATGAGCTGGCGGCGGAGTTCGTCGTTTGGGGCGTGCAGGGAGAGCGCGAGCGTGACGGGGAGGTCCATCTCGCGGGTGAGGTGGTCGATCGCGGGCGCGAGGCCTACGGTGGAGATCGAGATCTTGCGTGCGCCGATGCCAAGTCCCCATGGGGCGGCGATTGTGCGCACGGCATGCATGACGTTCGCGAAGTTTGCAAGGGGTTCGCCCATGCCCATGAAGACGACGTTGGTGATGCGCTCGACGCCTGGCAGTTGTCCGAGGCGCCAAACTTGCTCGACGATGCGACCGGCAGTCAGGTTGCCATCCAAGCCGCCAAGGCCTGAGGCGCAGAATCGGCAACCCACCGGGCAGCCAATCTGCGAGGAAATGCAGGCGGTCTTGCGATCCTCGGTCGGGATCATGACGCATTCGGTTTGGCGCTTGGGATCGTCGGCGTCGTTGAGCACCGGGAGCGAGGAACCCCCTCCCTTGCGGTCGGGGCTAGCCGGGCGCTGGCGCCATTGAAGCAATAGCTTCTGCGTCCCATCCGTCGCGACCTGGTGCGCACGCTCATCGCCTGAGATGAATGTGAACTCCTGTGCGAGTGTTTCTCGCTCGCGCTTCGACAGATTCGTCATCTGCTCCGGATCGATGACGGCCTTTGCGTAGAGCCATTCCAGCACCTGCTTGGCGCGATACTTGGGCCAGCTGCGCTCGACGCACCAGGCTTCGAGCGTGCCAGGGGTTTCGTGGAAGATGTGGCGGGTCGGCGTCACGCCTTGGCACTCACCGTGATTGGCACCGTGCCGTAGGTCTTGGCCGTCACTTCGAAGCGACCAAAGGGAATCCGTCGGCTTGAGGCATCCACGCCGCGGGTGCGCATCTCATCCTGCAGACTCTTGGGCAGTGCGAACTCCATCGATTCGTTGGCCAACTCGGCGACTTCGATCTCCGCGCCAAACTCATTCACGAGTCGCCGGCAGAGTTCCTGCACGAGATCTTCCGGCGCGCTGGCGCCACTTGTGACGAGGACGCGCGCGACGCCATCGAGCCAGGCCGGGTCGAGCTTCGAGGCGTCATCGATGAGTCTGGCGTCGGTGCCGACGTTCTTGGAGATTTCTGTGAGCCGTTTCGAGTTCGAGCTCGTCGTTGAGCCGACCACTAAAGTCAAGTCGCAATCGGGCGCAAGCTCGCGCACGGCGTGCTGGCGATTGGTCGTGGCGTAGCAGATGTCTTCGCTGGGCGGGGCCTTGATCTTCGGAAACGCCGCTTTGAGCGCATCGATGATCACCTGTGCGTCGTCAGTACTGAGTGTCGTTTGGGTCAGGTAAACGAGCTTGGCAGGGTCGACGATGTTCAGGCTTGGGATGTCATCGGGCGACTCGACGATCTGTGTAGCGGCGGGCGCTTCGCCAAAGGTGCCGACGATTTCCTGGTGGTCCTTGTGCCCGATGAGCAGGATTTGGTAGCCCTGGCGCGCGTAGCGGATGGCTTCCATGTGCACCTTGGTGACGAGCGGGCAGGTGGCGTCGATTGCGCGGAGCTCGCGCTGCCTGGCGGTGTCGCGCACGCTCGGGGCGACGCCATGTGCGCTGAACACGACGAATGCGCCCGCCGGGACATCGTTGACGTCCTCGACGAAGGTGACGCCGCGCTCGCGGAAGCGCTGCACGACGTGGGTGTTGTGGACGATGTCGTGATAGACGAAGACCGTCTCGCCCTCGACGAGGTCCAGCAGCTGGTCGACAACTTGGATGGCCATGTGCACGCCCGCACAGAACCCGCGCGGGTTGACGAGCACGATGCGCATGGCGTTTGGCTCTTTGGCTCTCAGGCCTTCTCAGCGGTTGCAGTGGTCGCCTTCTTGGCGACGTCGACGAGTTGGTCGAAGGCCTTGGGATCTTCGATGGCCATCTGTGAGAGCATCTTGCGGTTGAGCGTGATGCCCGCATTCCGCAGCCCGTTCATGAACAGCGAATAGCGTGTGCTCCGCATTCGGCATGCGGCGGTGATGCGCGTGATCCACAGGCGGCGGAAGTCGCGTTTCCGGGCGCGACGGTCACGCCACGCGTACACGCCGGCCCGCGTGACAGCCTGCTTGGCCTGCGGGTAGAGCTTGCTCTTTGTGCCGTAATAGCCGCGTGCTTCGCGCAGAACGCGCTTGTGCTTGCGTCGACGAGCTGATCCCAGGCGAACACGTGGCATGACGGAAACCCTCATTCATGGCCCGCGCCGATGCGAGCCCGTTGCATCAATGACCTGACTTTGAATGGACCGCCCGCGGCGATCGGTCGCGGGCGACCCGGTCACTCTTCCCTGTGTGCCTGCTCTCTTCTTCCAAGAGGGAAGGCAGGGCGAGTGATCGTTCGGGAACTCTAGGCCTTGGCCGCCATCGCGGCGCGGGCGGCTTCGCGCATCTCGCGACGCTTGGCGGGGGAAGGGCTGCGGCGCAGCGCCGTGATCGGCTGCTCGCGGCCGCGAATACGAATGCCCAGGAGGCGAGACAGGCGCTTGGCGTCAGCGGTCGACATGTACGCCATCTTGCGCAGACGGCGCAGTCGCTTGGGCGACTTGCTCGAGCGCAAGTGCTTGAATCCGGCGCGGCGATGCTTCGCCAAACCGGTCTTGGAGAACCGGACCCGCTTGAGCAGGCCTTTGTGCGGCTTCATCTTGGGCATGACTGGACCCTGACCCTTTCGCGTCTCGCCCACCGCGGGCGCGAGCCGACCATCGTACAGGAAGCTGGGCTGGGGGACAAATGGGGCGAATGGCCTTGGGATGGTTCGAACGCCGACGCCGCCCTCAAGGCCCGACGAATATGTCGCGGAGGTCGGCCGGGAGCTCGGTGCCCCGGAGGGTGAACCCCTGCATCGGGGTGGAGCCGGCGGCAGCATCGCGCTCCTCCATCGAGCGGGGGGCCCAGATGTTGTCGCCATCCACCGTGGGGCGGGTGAGGAACTGGACTGAGAGGTCGCTCATGAGGGCGTTCTGGCCTCGACCGGCGTGATTGCGCGAGTTCAGATCGATCTGGAAGGTCTCGCCATTACGAGCGCGCTCGACGACGGGGGACTTGTCGACAAGGAGCAGGCGAATGCCGGGCTCGCTGATCCGTGGCGCGCGTTCGAAGAGCAGATAGCTGTAGGAGACTTCTTCCGGGGCGCGCCAGTCTTTTTCGTCAGGGTCGAGGAGGTTGGTGGGGGCGCAGGCGTTGCAGGGGCAGGCGAGCGAATGCATCGTTGCGTAGCCGCCCGCGACGAGACGGAAGATGTTGGCGGAGTGCGACTGCTTGGGCTCGCCCACATTCCACCAGACCGGTTGCTTGGCGCGATCGTCGATGGAGGGCAGGCGCTGATCTTGGGCGTTGGTAAAGAGTCCCACGCCAAGGCCGGCCTGTTGCAGGTTGGAGGTGCAAATCGCCTGGCGATCGTTTGCTTTCATCGCGGTAAGCGAGGGCCAGATGATCGCGGCGCCAATGAGCACCGCGGCGGCGCTTGCGACCAAGTCGCGGAAGCTGAAGCGCCCGCGCGGCAGGTGCAGATCTCGCACTTCGCTCAGGCGGAAACGTGTGCCCTGACGCTCGATATCTCGCTGAATCGCGTCGAGCGTGCGATTGACGACATGCGCACGGCGCGATTCGGTGTGCTGTTGGTTGGTATCGAGCAGCGCAAGCAACGCGGCGGCCGTGTTGCCTGGCGCCGCCTGGCCCGCAAGGCACGCGTCCGTCAGCGCTTCGGAATCGCTCGATAGTGCGGGGAATGCCTGTGTGGGTTGGATGGCGCCCGCGAGTCCCGATTGGCGCTGCGCTGCGGCGCGCGCACAGATCGTGGCGATGAGCGATTGCTTGGTGGAATCGTCTTTGGAAACTGGTGTGTCGAGGAGGCGCAGCAGGGCGTCAAGCTTCGCGGTCCCTGCCGAACCGGCGGGAGAGAGGTCGCCGGTTCGGGTTGCGGTTGCGTCGAAGCGGGCGTTGACCGCTTGGGCGCTCGTGGGATCGAGGAATCGAGGTGTGTCGCGCGAGTCGGACATGTGGCAGTGGTACGGCGCGGGGGCCCTTGGAGTTCGGTCTTGGAAACGCAAAGCTGCGTCTATTTCTCTCGTCCGCGTGATCGGACGTCTGTGTCCTTGCGGGCCTCGACCTGTTCTTGCCAGCGTTTGGCAAAGGAGGCGACCGCGGCGTGGAGGCGGCTCTTTACGGTTCCAACCGGGATGTCGAAGAACTCGGCAATCTGGCCGTAGGAGAGTTTTTGAAAATAGGCAAGCAGGAGAATCTCGCGAAGGCGCGGGGTCATTGCATCGATGGCCCGCTGCACCATGGCGGCCTGTTCTTCCTGATCGAGGGCGAAGCCGGGCCCAGGCAAATCGATGGCCATGAGGTCGACGAAGCTCGCGCCGGAGCGATCTGAGACGGCGGCGGACAGCGAGACCGTGCGTCGTCGACCTGCCTTGCGCAAGGCATCGCGGGCCTTGTTGGCGGCGATGGTGTAGAGCCAGGGGCGGAATCTGCGGGAGGAATCGAAGGTTTCGAGCGCCTGGTGGGCCTGCAGGAAGGCGTCCTGGAATACGTCCTCCGCGGCTGAGTGGTCGCCCATCATGCGCGTGAGGAAACGAATGAGCTCCTCGTAGTAGCGCTCAACGAGCAGGCGGAAGGCCCCGGCCTCGCCATCGAGGTAGTCCTCGACGAGTTCCTCGTCGGTGCGTCCCAGGGGCTCATTGCTCACGGCGTGGTGGACTCCTTCCTATTCATACGCCCGCGGACCGGGCGAGGGTCGTTGCCCTGTTGCAGAAAAGGAGATCGGCGTGGCGCCGGTGTGGACCATAAATGGTTGCGCGTTGGAATCCCCGTGAGGCGTGGGAGTTATCGGTGCGCCTGGGCGATTGAGGGGCGTGAATGTTCTTGGGACTCTGGAGTGGGTAGGCAAGGTTGGCGATGAAGAAGAGGCGTCCTGCCCTGAGCTGGGCAAGGGGTGGCCGAATCCAGTCTGTTTGGATCGGTGGGGTTTTCCCCTTGCAAAGGCGGTGCAGTCGCGGATAATCGGGTTTGTCGGTCTGCGTGCGCGGGCGGTGGTCGCCCGTGTCAATGCCGATTGGTCAGATTTGGTAGGCCGAGCGGGAGTGAGTCCACAGCGATAACGGTGTTGGTCGTGTGTTCAGCGCATTCACATGTGGGTGCTCAATGCGCGACTCAACGGCAATCGCAGGTTCGTGGAGAGCTTGCCCGGATTGATCGGCAGTTCGTGCTCTTTCGGAGTTGAAAGGAGTGAGAGCAGTGACCAGAACGTGTACTTGTAAGACCCTCGCGTTGGTTGCAGGTGGCGTGGCGATGATTGCCGCGTCGGCAGCTGGCGAGGGAAGCGGTCTCCAGACTTCCAGCACCGTCGGCAAGTCGTCGGTGCAGCGTGGGGACGAAGTGAAGGTGCCCGCCCAGCAGGCGAACTTTGTCGGTTCGCGTACCGGCGGCACCGCGGGTGACATCTGCGCGAACGCCACCACGGTGGCGTGCGGCGGAACGCTCACCACGGATAACACCAAGACCTCGGGCGGTTGGGACGACATCGACCTGAACGACCCGGACCAGAACTTCTGTATCGGTAACGCCGCCGCTCCTTTGCGCGCCACGTACTGGTACAAGTTCGTCGCGACGGACACCAGCGCGGTTGTGCACTTCTGCAACTCGCTGGCGACCGACTCGTCGGTCCAGGCCTACTCGGGCACATGCGCCGGCCTGACTGAAATCGGTTGCGCCGAAGACAACTGCGGCGCGTCGACGTTCAACGGCTGGATGTATCTCGAAGGTCTGACCATCGGGAATACGTACTACGTCCAGCAGGGCACGTGGGACGGCGATCCCGGCAGCGCCGGCTATTCGGCCGGCTCGTACACGATCGAGATCGTGTGCCCGGGCGCGGACTGCGCGACCTGCACCGGCGGCGCCTTCATTGATAATGACGGCCCCTGCTCGGACATCGACTTCCAGCAGAACGGCAACCCGGCGGACACGCCTTCGGTTCCCGCAGGCAACAACAACAACTACGGTTGTGTGTGGCCTGACACGGGCGTCGGCCCGGGCGGCACCGAGAACGACCCCGATCGTATCCAGAGCTTGGGCACCATCGTGAACGCCCAGGTTTGCGGTTCGACGTTCCTCAGCCAGCGCTCCGATGCGCCGGCGACGACGTACTTCCGCGACTATGACTGGTACGACTTCGAGGCTCCCGTCGATGCCGGCAACGGCCCGCAGGAGTCCCTGACGTACGACTTCTATGCGAACACGCAGAAGGGCTTCTTCATTCTGCAGAACGGTGCCGACAACCTTCGTGGTTGCGTGCAGCTGCCCCCGGGTGTTGACGACGACGTGTACTTCGCGGCGTTCGGCTACTACCCGCTCAGCGGTGCGAACGGTGGCGTTGGTGACTGCAACGTGCATAACACCAACACGATCGTGCTCGATGACGGTGAGACCTTCAACATGGTCATCCGCACCACGCGTGACTTCGACGGCGCCAAGGAATGCTCCACGGCAGTCGCTGGTCACAACTACACCGTGCTGCTGAACTTCGGCCCGCCCCCGACCGGTGCGTGCTGCGAGACCGATGACACCTGCTCTGACAACGTCGAGCAGTTCAACTGCTTCGGTATCTACCGTGGCAACAACTCGGTGTGCGCGACCCTTCCGGTTGGCTCGGAGTGCCCGACGGCCCTTCCGTGCCCCTCGGGTGGCCTGATCGAGAACGCTGGCGCCGGCGAAGTGATCGGTGCGAATGACACGATCAACGTTGGTTGCAACGCGGATCCGGACCCGATCACGGGTCAGGTCATCCCGATCGCGCCCGACCTGATCGACTGCGGCAATCCGTCGACCCTGACGTGGTGCGGCACCATGGGTAACTTCATGGGCAACACGCGTGACCTCGACTGGTACCGCCTCACCCTGCCGGCTGACGCTGAGGTCACCATGACCCTGCAGTGCCAGATCCCGTCAGTGGCGTTCCTCGTTGAGACGTTTGATGGCAACAACTTCGCCGAGTGCGAAGGCGAGACCACGATCGAAGCCCAGGGCTCGACGACCAAGGACTCGACCATCACGATCAACGCGACGCTTTGCGCTGGTGACTACTACGTCATCACCGCGGTGAACAGCTTCACCGATTACCAGATCAAGCCGAACGTTCCGTCCGACTTGGGCTGGGAGTATGTCATGACCGTGTCTTGCAGCCCGGTGCTGCTCGAAGTGGGCGCCTGCTGCTTGAAGGACGCGACCTGCATCGAGACCGACCCCTGCGACTGCGGCGACCTGGATGGTCTGTACTACGGCCAGGGCACGACGTGCGCCGACGCGAACGTCATCTGCTGCCTGACGAAGTGCGACGGTTCCGAGACCCCCGAGGCCGAAATGGCGAACCTTGCTGGTGATAACTGCGAGGATTTCTACTTCGACCTGTACAACGGTGGTTGTGGCGCTCGCGAGAACGATGATTGGTTCACGGGCGACTACTACTACACCGGCACGGCCGTCCCGACCGGTACGGTCCCCGCCGATCCGTTCCTGGACACCATGCTGGATCAGATCTGGTGCGGCCGCATCGGCGAGTACCTCGTCAACCTCCGGTTTGACGATGGCACGACGTGGTCGAACGAGCAGGTCCGCGACCTTGACTACTACCGCATCCAGCACACCGGCGGCAACCTGCTTGCCACCATGTGCCCGGATCAGTTCACTGGTCAGGTCTTCCTCGTCGAGGAGAAGACTCCGGTCGGCCCGACCGCGATCATCTGCGACACGGTCCGCGCTGCGGACCTTGCGCCGGATGCCGCCGCGCGTCAGACCCAGACCCTGTCGAACCTGACGGCGGATCCCTGCACGGTTGAGTTGATGGACTTCGGCGCACAGGTCGCCGGCCAGTACTACCTGGTTTGCACGTCGATCAACACCGTGTTCGGCAACGACTTCAACTGCGCCCAGGGCAAGACCTACACCTTCTCGTGGGGTGATACGTCCTGCTCGCCGTGCACGAACGTCGATGGCAGCCCGGACGGCGTCTGCAACCTTGCGGACCTGAACCTGGTGCTGTTCAACTTCGGTCAGGCTGTTGCTCCGGGTACGAACGGCGACACCAACTGCGACGGGGCCTGCGACCTTGCGGACCTCAACGCAGTGCTGTTCGACTTCGGTAACAACGTCGGCTGCTAATCCAGCCGGTCTGTTGACCGAATACAAATGAGTTCGATGAAGGCGGGGGGCTTCGGCTCCCCGCCTTTCTTTTTTGCCTGGTGCTCGCTACGCTTCTCCCCTCGCGCCCGACCTGCGGGGGCGATGGCCCGGGCCGCCGATGGCGGTTCGGCGTGCAGTGACTGGCCTGGCGGTGGGCGAGGCGGGTCGAAGTGAAACAGTCCAAGGCGCCGGCGTGCAGGGCCGGGGTCGGTATCAACCAAAGGGGTATGCACAGATGGTGCGTCTTCGTCTGAAGCGGATGGGTCGTCACAAGAGGCCGTTCTATCGTTTGAACGCGGTGGAGAAGAACACGCAGCGCGATGGCAAGGTGCTGGAGAACCTGGGTTGGTATGACCCTGTTGCGAAGGACACGACGAAGCAGGTGTCGCTCAAGGAAGAGCGGATCAAGCATTGGCTGAGCCAAGGTGCGCAGCCGAGCGATACGGTCAATGACCTGCTGGCGAAGCACGGGCTGATTGACGCCGAGGCGTGGAAGCTGGAGCGCCAAAGGCGCGTCGAGCGCAAGAAGAAGACGATCATCGAGGCGAAGGTGAAGGCGGACGCAGCTGCCAAGGCAGAGGCTGAAGCCAAGGCCAAAGCTGATGCAGAGGCCAAAGCTGATGCAGAGGCCAAGGCAAAGGCTGAGTCGGAAGCTGCTGCAGCGGCTGCCGAAGCGCCCGCTGAGAGCTGATCGCGAGGCGCCCGCGTGCGCATCGATGTCCTGACACTCTTTCCGGAGATGTTCGAGCCTGTGCTTGGCGCGAGCATTTGTGGTCGTGCGCGCGCTGCGGGCTTGGTGGATTGGCACATCACCAACATTCGCGACTTCGCGGACAACAAGCATGCGAAGGTTGACGATCGACCATTTGGCGGCGGGCCCGGTATGGTCATGATGTGCCAGCCGGTGTGGGATGCGGTGCAGGCGGTCGAGGCCCTTGATGCGCGCCGCGCACGGCGCATCGTGCTGACGCCGCAAGGCAGGCCCTTCACGCAAGCCATTGCAGAAGAGCTTTCCAGAGATGAGCGAGTGCTGCTCGTAGCGGGTCACTACGAGGGCATCGACGAGCGCGTGATCGAGGCGATCGAGCCTTTGGAGATCAGCGTGGGCGACTTCGTGCTCTCCGGGGGCGAATTGCCCGCGATGCTGATGATCGATGCGATCGTGCGGTTGCTGCCAGGGGCGCTGGGGCATCAGGACTCGGCGGCGGAGGACAGCTTCATGCCGCGCGGCCCTGCGGGGCAGCGCCTGCTTGATTGCCCGCACTACACCAGGCCTCGGGAGTGGCAGGGGCGGCCCGTGCCTGAGGTCCTGATCTCGGGGGATCATGGGGCGGTGGAGCGGTGGCGGGCGGAGCAAATGCTGGCCCGGACGAAGGCCCGGCGACCCGACCTGCTCGACCCCTGAGTGGAAGGCGACCCCGTCCCGTGGTACAGTCCCCGGCTCGAAAAATGGCAATTGGTGGGACTCGGCGCAGGAGCAGGGCACATGAACCGGCAGGCGATCATCGAAGGCATCAACAAAGACCAACTGAAGAACGATGTCCCGCGCATGGACATTGGCGACACGATCAACGTGCATTGCCGGATCGTCGAAGGCGACAAGGAACGCATTCAGGTGTTCCAGGGCGTTCTAATTTCTCGGCGCGGTCGCGGCATCAACGAGATGATCATGGTGCGCCGCATCGTGGCTGACTCGGGTGTGGAGCGCACGTTCCCCTTGAATTCGCCTCGCATCGCGAAGTATGAAGTCGTGCGCCGGGCTGATGCTCGTCGGGCCAAGCTTTACTTCCTGCGCGATCGCCAAGGCAAGAGCCGTCGCCTGCGCGATCGGCGTCGCGGCATGAAGCACGTCGAAGGCATGTCGACGGTTTCGTAAGCGACCACCGCACGCGCTTGAGCACAGCGAACAGAGCATCGCCGTGCGAGTTGCCGCGGCCTCACGGCGGATACTCCGTCGCTTGCGCTCGGGGCTGGCCGCGCATACACTATTGGCATGAAACGCAGCACGAAGTGGCTGGCAAGTGTCGCGTCCTGTGCATTCCTCGCGGCAACTGTCGGGGCGCAGGACGAAGCGCCGGCTTCCTTTCCGCACTTGACCATCGATCCCGAGCATCGCTTTATCGAGTTTGAAGGCCTGGTGCCCATCGATGCGCACGATCCCGATGCGCCGCGGGTGTATCTTGAGCAGGTCGTCTGCGGGCGCGACAGCAAGGAACACGAGTCGCTCGTCGTGAGCGATGCGAAGGCGTCGCACATTCATGCGGCGCTGCTGTTGTTCGGGCTCGAGCCAGGCAAGCCCGCGACGTTTGAAGCCGACGATTCGGAGCGCGGCTGGAAGAGCAATCCGCCAGAGGGCCCGCAGGTGGATATTGAGTTTCGCTGGTCGGATGACGCGGGCGCCGAGCACACCGCGCACCCATCGGAATGGATCGTCGGGCTCAAGGGCGAGGCGTTCGACGAAGGCCACTGGGTGTTTGCCGGGTCACGCTTTGTGACGCGCGGTGGCGAAGAGCGCTATGACGCGGACTATGCGGGCACCATCGTCGGCCTGGTTACGTTTGGCAGCGAAGTGCTGGCATGGCCAACGGTGATGCACAATGAGGCGGCGCGCGAAGAGCCGGAGTGGATCGCAAGGAATGATGCGGTGCCGAAGCGCGGCACGAAGGTCACGGTGCGCCTGACGCCGGTGAAGTAAACGTGGCGGCTATTGTTCGTTGTCTTGCAAGTCGTCAAGTGAGCGCTGCTCGCTGCCCGGGATGTACTCGAGCGTTGGGCGGCCTCGCTCATCGCGACCGTCTCGCGCACCGCCGAGTCGCACGGGAATGACCATTTCCTCGCCATCGCGCCAGACCTTGACGTCGACGAGCGTGCCTGGCTTGCGTACGGAGATAACGGCGCGCAACACATCCCACGTAGGTGTGTCGCGTCCATCGACGGAAATGATCACGTCGCCCGGCATCATGCCAGCGCGTGCTGCCGGCTGACCTTCTTCAACCCGCCCAATCACGACCTCATACCGCGACATGCCCTGCGCGTCGAGGATGCGGGCGATGTCTTGGTCCCATCGTGCTGCACCTACGCCAAGATAGCCGCGAAGCACGCGCTCATAGCTGATGAGTTGGTCGGCGATCGCTTCGATCGTCTCAATCGGCACGGCAAAGCCAATGCCCGCGCTTTGACCCTGCAGATCGGGCGTATCGTTGTCCCCATCCTCACGGCGCATGGGTTCGCGGTTGTTCGCGATTGCGGTGTTCATGCCGACGACTCGTCCGTTGACGTCGACGAGCGGGCCGCCCGAGTTGCCCGGATTGATCGCGGCGTCGGTCTGAATGAAATTCGTATAGCCCGCGCCGAACCCGGTGCCTTCGGAGCGTCCGAGCCCAGAGACGATGCCGGAAGACATGCTGAACTTGATGCCGAAGGGTGAACCGAACGCGAAGACGCGGTCACCCGTGCGCAGTGTGCCTTCGGCGGCGTGGCGCGCCGGGACAATCGGGTGCGCGTCGGTCACGAGCACAGCAATGTCGGTGCGCGGGTCGGAGCCAATGAGCTGTGCGTCGCGCACGCGACCATCGGCAAACTCGACGCGGATTCGGCGCGCGCCGTTCACGACGTGATGGTTGGTCACGATGTGGCCATGCTCGTCGAAGACCCAGCCGGCGCCTGAAGCGCGCGTGAAGCCATGAAAGCGCTCGTCCTGCGCGCCGCTTGCGGAGATATGCACGACCGCGGGCATGACGGCGCGCTCGATGGCATTGGTCTCGAGGTTGAGTTGTTCGAGCAGGGTGCCGCGCTCGAGGACTGCTTGCGCCTGTGCGACGTCGGCGGCGACCATGGCCAGTTGCACACCGCGGATCGTGCGGGGTGCGAAGACAAGCATTAAAACGGTGGCGAGCAAGACCAACAAGGCGGGGCCAAACGACACGAAACGTCTCATCCACTACTCCTCGGCTGGACCGAATCGATGCCCGATTCGGTGTGCGCCCTCGCGCCCCCAATCTCAATGAAGGTGGTCGGATCTCAGACGCCGCTGGCGGCGCCGGTCGAACCCGCCTTCATCTCAAATCGGTGATCGCTGGCCTTCCGACCAGCCACCCGTTCGACCCACTCGCGGGTCGCGGCCTCGATGTCCCGCCCAAGGTGCGCCACCGGAGAGGCGAACCCAGGCTGCCAGTGCGTCATTCCGAGAAGATCCTGGAGGACCAGGATTTGTCCGTGGCAGGCCGGCCCTGCTCCGATACCGATCAGCGGGACCGTGGTTCGCTTGATGATCTCTTCGGCAACCTGGGGGGGCACCGCCTCGACCAGCAGCATGGTCGCCCCGGCTTGCTCCAGGGCCACGGCATCGCGGACGACCCGCTCGGCGTCCTCGGGGGTTCGTCCCGCAGAGGCATAGCCTGAGGTCTGGCGGACGTGCTGAGGCTTGGCCCCGACATGCCCGCACACCGGGATGCCCGCGTGGGTCATGCGCTCGACAAGTGGGGCGAAGGAGACATCGGCTTCGAGTTTGACGATGTCGGCAAGTCCTTCAGTGAGGAAGCGTCCGGCGTTGACGATCGCCTGGTCCGGGCTTGCCTGGTAGCTCATGAAGGGCATATCGCCCATGACCACCGTGTTCGGCGCGCCGCGTTTGACACCTGCGGTGAGCGTGATCGCGAAGTCCAGGGGCATGTGGATCGTGGAGTCGTAGCCCAGCACGATCTCGGCAGCGGTGTCGCCCACGAGCAGCAGATGCACGCCGCCGGCTTCCAGCCAGCGCGCGGTGGTCGCGTCATAGCAGGTGAGGCAGGCAAAGGGCTCGGCAGCGGAGGCCATCTTGCGCAGCGTGCGCAGGGTCACCGGCGGGCGAGCGGGGCTGTCGGAGGTCGAGCGGTCCTTCACGGGCCATAGTGTAGCCCGCTCACCAATGCTTCGGCGGGCCAGGGCATGGCTCCTATCATCCGCCCTGATGGTGGACCAAGCCCATGGCCAGGACATGTTCGCGGGCGCACGCAGCCCTCGGCGGTCGGTGCTGGACCTGCTGTCAAGTGTCCCCCTGGGGATCAGCCTGCTGAGCGTGCTGTTCGCCTACTGCTGGCTTGGATCGGCGGGCCTGTTCTTTCCGGTCTGGACCGATGGGGGGCTGGCGTGGCGGCACGTGATGGTGCGCCAGTGGCGGGCGTTCGAGCTGACGGAGTTTGAGTGGTTTCACACCTGGTTCTTCGTCGGGTTGTGCGGGCTGATCTGCCTGAACATGGCGGTCGCAACGGTCCGTCGAATTCCATTCAACGCGATGAAGGCCGGCGTGTGGATGATTCACAGCGGCGTCGTTGTGCTTGCGATCGGCAGCGTGATCTACTTTGCGACGAAGGTCGAGGGCGACACGCCAGTGCTGCGCCGGCAGGTGGTTGCGACGTTGCCCGATGGCGCGACGGTGGCGATTCCTGCGGTGGTCGGCGCGCGGGCGCAGGTCGGGCCCTATGCCATCGAGGTCGCATCGGTGCAGCCCGACTACGAACTGCGCACGACGGGGTTCGAAGGTGTAACTGACTTTGCAGTACAAGTGATGGTGACCCAGCCACGCGCGGGGGCGGAAGTGGACACGACGTTCATTCGTCAGCTGCTCGCGGGGCATCCGCAGTTCACTGAAGACGTGATTCCCGGCGAAGGGCGCGTGGTCAACATTGAGCGCTATGGAGGGGCAGCGCTGCTCGACAGGCCCATCACGCTCTTGCTCGAGCCCGTGCCGCAAGACGCGTTTTGGGTGAAGGACAGTTGGGCGCTGTATGTGCGTGAGGTGGGCGCGCAGACGTGGACGCAACGGAACATTCCAAGTGGTGGGGGCTGGTTTGGGCGGGGGTTGCCCCGATACAACGACTCCTTCGGCGCGACGGATGACGTGTGGCCTGTCGAGGGCGCAGACAGTTCCGGAACCGATGCCATCGATCTCTCGGTTCATCGCGCCGATGACGCATTGGGCGACGTCGATGTGCGTGTGACTGGGTACCTCCGGTATGGCGAGATGCAATCGCGGCGCGTGCCAAGCGCCGACGTCGCCGGTTCGCCGCTGGTCGATGTGGCGATGGCGATGTCTGACGGGCGCGTGTTTCGATATCAGCTTGCGGCGTGGGAGCCGGCGGAGCGTTCGCAGCTTGAGGGTCGATTGGCGTTTGAATGGCTCGAACGGCCCGCCGATCTGGAACTGTTGCGCGCGCGTTTGGCGCCGGGCGAACTGACCTTCACGGTGCTGTCGGCGGACGGGTCGGGGCCCTATCAGGAAGTCGTTGCAGTTCTCAATGAACTGGGTGAGCCTGACGGTTCGCCGTTCAAACCGATCGGTGACACCGGCTTTACGTATCGGCTCGGCCCGGCGATCGGCGGGCTCGCGGTCGGTCCCGGGCAGTCCGCTTCGTTTGTCGCGGTCGAGTTGCAGACGCCGGAAGGCGAGGTGATCCGCCGGGCCGTGTGCAGCGATCCCGCGTTCACGATTGATCGGCACGGCGTCACCGGCGGCGGGAAGCCCGATGCGCGCATCGTCACGCTGTATCGCCCAAGTGGGCGCGAGCAGCTTGTGTTCGTCGCGGGGCCGGGTGTCGAGTCAACCGCGAGTGCACCCGTGAAGTTGCTTTGGCGGTCGTCCGGCGGCGCCGTGCTCGAGCAGGCGATGCGCGCGGGTGATGGCGTCGAAGTGCAGCCGGGCATGACGCTTCGATTGGAGCAATATGCGGCGCACTCGGGCGTGCAAACGCGTCCCATGATCGTTGTGCCCGAGCAGCGCGATCAGGATGCGCAGGCGAACCACACGTTTTCGTTGATCAAAGTGCAACTCACGCCTGCGGGCGGCCCGCCGATTGAGCGATGGCTGCCATTTCAACGGTATGTCTTCGATGATGCGGTTTATGAGCGAGCGGGGTTGTCACGGTTTGAGCCGGCGCGCGTGGACCTGCCTGACGGCCGATCCGTTGAGCTTGCCTTTGGGCGCGAGCGCCGTGCTTTGCCAACAGCGGTCGAACTGGAAGACTTTGTGCTCACCTCACATGTGGGTGGGTTTACGGGCAACGTGGCGAGCGTGCGCGATTGGACCAGCGTGCTGCGGTCGGCTGGCGATGACAGGGTGGTGCGCGTGAGCGTGAACGCTCCGAAGCAGGTTGGCGGCGTGTGGCTGTTTCAGTCGTACTGGGATGCGCCGCGCGGCGCGCGCGGGGCGGGGGACACTGGCAGTCCAGGGTTTGGCTTCACGGGGCTTGGTGTTGGGACGCGGCGCGGCGTGGTGGTTGCGCTGCTCGGCGCAGGCCTTGCGTGTTGCGGAATGGTCTATGCGTCTTATGTGAAACCAATCGTGCGACGGCGGATGCGCACGGGCGGAGGGGCGCTGTCATGACCAAGCGACTTATCGCATTCGTGTTTGGCGTGGCGCTCGTTGTGGCGATCGCCTCGTTGGCGGTTGGCATGTTGCTGCGCTCATCGCGAGGTAGCGGAGTTGGCTTCTTTGCGGAGCTCGACTTGCGCCCGCTGGACCAGATGGCAGTGAGCCATGAAGGTCGATTGAAGAGCTACGAATCCTTTGCGACGGAGTATGTCGGGCTGATCTGTGGCCATGCGCGGCCGGGTGGCTTGGCGCCCGATGCGATGCTCATGGACATGATGATTCGTCCGGATCGATATGTCGATGCGGATGTGATCTACATCAAGAAAAAGCCAATGCGCGTGCAGCTGGCGGCAGCCCTCGCGCGGGCCAGTGATGCTGGGGGCGCACCTGGGATCGATGATGCGCGAGCGCGAGCCATTGTCGAAACCGGGCTTGTGTCGCTCGCGTTGTTGGCGGACGATCGAGCCCAGGTCGTGCTCGATCGTTGGGCCCTGGATCTAGTGCGCACGGCAAAGGCAGCGGGGCAGATCGAAGCAGCGCGGCAACTCATGCGGCCGGAAGTGATTGCCGATGCGCTCAAGTTCGTGCCGCCACCGGGAGGAGATCCGCACACGCCGTGGCTGCACGCGGGCGAGTTATTCAGATCGGCGCCTGATGACGCTCGTGCGCCGATTCCGCTGGCGCAGAAAGCACAGTTGCGAGGGAGTTGGGAGTCACTTGTGCGCACGTGGCGGGCGGAGGATGCGGCGGGGGTGAATGCGGCGGTGCGCGATCTTGCCGCGCCACTGGCGAGCATGTCGCCCACGCTGTATCCATCGAAGCGGCGCCTAGCGTGGGAGAGCGCATACTTCACGTTGAAGCATCTGACTTGGGTGTGGGTGTGCTATGTGATTGCGGTCGTGTTTCTCCTCATGGGCGTTGTGTATCGCTGGGATGTTGCGTGGGCCGTGGGGTTTGGTGCGTTCCTCGCGTCCTTCGGGCTGCACACGTGTGCGGTTGGCCTGCGGTGGTGGGTGAGTGGGCGCTGGCCCAATGCGAATATGTTCGAAGCGGTGACGACCGCAGTGTGGATGGGCGCCCTGGTGGGGCTCCTCTTCGAGCTGTTGGCGCGGAAGGGTGCGCTGCGTGGGGTGTTTGCGCTGTGCGGAGCGTCGGCGGGCATGGTTGCCATGATGAGCGCACACTTCATCCCTGAGCTTGATGGCAATATCCGAAACATGATGCCTGTGTTGCACGACTTGTGGTTGTATATTCACACGAACGTGATCATTGCGAGCTATGCGCTCATCTTCATGAGTGCGGTGACTGCGGGGCTGTACTTGGTCCGGCGTGCGCTCGGTGGTTCCGCAGATTTCGCACAAGCCGGTGGCGCGGCGCTATTGATCGATCAGCAGCCGACCGATGCGGCGGGGATCTCAAAGGGCGCGGTGCTCGATGGCGCCACGATGGTGCTCATCGAGCTTGCGTTCATCATGCTCTGGGCGGGCATCGGGATGGGCGCGATCTGGGCGGATCACTCCTGGGGGCGACCCTGGGGCTGGGACCCGAAAGAAGTGTTTGCCCTGAACACCTTCCTCGTGTTTCTTGTGCTGCTTCATGTGCGCTTCAAGGTGCGCGATAAGGGGCTTTGGACGGCGGTGCTTGCCCTGGTCGGCTGCGGCGTGATGCTGTTCAATTGGGTCGTGATCAACTTCGTGATCGCGGGATTGCACAGCTACGCGTGATCCGAGATGCGCGAATCACTTCGGGCCCGGGCCTTGTTTCCACAGTCCAATGACGCGGCCGTCGGGATCCTTGAACAGTGACAACCAGCCGACGTCCGGGATCTCCATGTTGTCAACGATGATCTGTCCGCCCGCGGCTTTGATCTTGTCGCAGTAAGTCTTGAGATCATCGACGCTGATGTACATGGTCATGGCGGCGGGCCATTCACCTTGCTTGGGAGTCATGATGCCACCGCCAATGCCGGGAGGCGCGGCGTTGACGAGGTGGTAGTCATTCATCTCGGGGTAGAAATTGATGTCCCAGTCAAAGACTTGTTTGTAAAAGTCCGCGCACTTGGCGGCATCTTTCGACCAGAACTCGAAATGCACGACGGGGCATGCGGCCATGATGTCAATCCTTCCTCTTTGCGAGCCATCGATGGGCGAATGGATGGCGGCGCGAGCTAGTTGAGCATAAGCAGGCGGAAGCCGCCTCGCTCAAAGACCATGTCGATCGAGCGGAAGGTGTGGCCCTCGGAAAGGCCGCCCGTGGACTCCAGGCGATATGCGCCGCGCCCCAGTGGCTGCAGTGCAACACCTGGCGTCTGCTCGCCCAATGGGAACAGGCTTAGCAAACGCATCACGCCCTCGACGTGTTCGGTGAGAAACGTTGTCGCGTCGTGCGGGTCCATGCCGCGCGCTCGATATGCATCCTTGGTTTCATTGCTTAGCAGTTGTTCGTAAAGGAGATCGGTCTCGCCGGCGCGCAGCGTCTCGGCAAGATGGATCATGAGCTGGCGCGGGGCGTATGACTGCAGCACGATTTTGCGGTCAGGCGTGCGAAAGCGGAAGGGCTTGCCCTCGACCGGCGTGCCCTCGATGGGCGGGAGCGATTCGCCCAGCACTTGCTCCCATGTCTGCGGCGCGCGTGTGCCGCGCGCATCGTCGGCGCGGATGCCGCCTTCCGCGCCGGGCAGGTTCGCCATGCCGCGCACCGAGACGATACGCTCCTCAGTGCATGCGGCGCAAAGCGCAAGCAGAACCAGGCTTGCGGCACATCGGGCGGCGATCATGACGTGGCAAGCTCGGTGACTACTGGCGCGGTGGTGCAGGTGTCGCTGCCACGTCGCCAGAGATCATGCACTTGGTACGCGTCCACGGGCGTTGGGCAGTCCTCGCGTTGATGGCAGCCGCGGGACTCTTCGCGCCATAGCGCAGAGCGTGCCGCGAGGTCGGCGAGATAGAGCATGTTCTGTGTTTCCCAGCCCGCTGGGTCGTCAAAGATCTTGTCAAGCGTATAGCGCGCCCAGAACGAGCACATCTCAACCATGTCGGCGAGTTGCGTGCCGGCGCGTTCGATGCCGACGTTGCGCCACATCGCAGCACGCAAGCTGGAGCGCACGTCCGAAAGATCCAGCTCGCCGCGCGGTGAAGGCGGGATCTCTGAGACAATGCGCACAGGTTGTGGGCGCACACGGGCGCCGTTTCCGCTGCTGCATTCGGCGTGCATCTCGACGCACGCGCGCCCCGCGGCTTCGCCCAGCACGAGCGCTTCGAGCAGGCTGTTGCTGGCCAGGCGGTTGGCCCCGTGCAGGCCAGAGCAGGATGCTTCGCCCACGGCGTACAGCCCATGCACATCCGTGCGCCCATCGGCATCGCAGCGCGCGCCGCCAACCATGTAGTGCGCTGCGGGGTTCACCGGGATGAGGTCGGTTTGCGGGTCGAGACCGAATTGCCGCAGGCGCTGCGCGATGCCGGGGAAGCGATCGGCGAAGTTAGAGACTGGACGCGCATCGAGCCAGACATGGGGTGCGCCCGTGCGCGCGAGCGTGCGGTGAATCGCCATGGCGACGACGTCGCGCGGGGCAAGCTCGGCGCGTTCGTGGAAGGCGGGCATGAAGCGCTCGAGGTTTGCGTCGAGGAGGGTGGCGCCCTCGCCGCGGACGGCTTCGGAGATGAGCAAACGCTCGGCACCCGCGACGTACAGGGTCGTCGGGTGGAATTGCATGAAGGCGAGGTCGGCGAGCGTGGCGCCCGCGCGGTAGGCCATGGCCAGGCCATCGCCCGTCGCGATTGGGGGGTTGGAGGTTTCGCGCCACACGGCGCCCGCGCCGCCCGAGGCGAGGATCGTCGCCCGCGCCCAGATCATCTGCAAGCCATGGCGCGGATGGTGCGTGATGGCGCCGAGACACGGCGCGCCGACTTCATCGCTTGGCGTCAGCAAGTCAAGGGCGAAGCAGTTTTCGAAGATGCGAATGTTCGGCGCGGCGTCGGTGATGCGCAGCAGGGTGCGCACCAGTTCTGCGCCTGTGGCGTCGCCACGCGAATGCACGATCCGACGGGCCGAGTGCCCGCCTTCGCGCCCGAGCGCGATCTGGTCGCCTGCGTTCCGGTCGGCGGCAAAGCCTGCTTCGAGCAGGCGGGAGATGGCATCGGCCCCGCGTCGGCACACCAGGTCGACGATCGGCTGATCGCACAGCCCCGCGCCCGCTTCGAGGGTGTCGCGCACGTGCGAGGCCACCGAATCGGCGGCATCGAGCACCGCGGCGATCCCACCCTGGGCCCAACCAGTGTTCGAACGCGTGCGGCTTCCCTTGGCGAGCACGATCACGTCGCCGTGCTCGGCGGCGGCATGGGCGGCGGCGAGCCCCGCAGCCCCCGCGCCGATCACCATGGTGTCCGTGAAGATCTGCGGCAAGAGCGTTGAGCGGAAGGGGATCAGATAGCGGCGTTGGTCGAAGCTGCGATGCATGGGTGGGTCATTGTAGGGCCGGGCGGTGGTGGCGATGCGTAGGCTATGCGTGATGACGCGAGCCAAGGTTCCCATCGCGGTGTTCGTTTCGGGGCGTGGCAGGACGCTCGTGAACCTGGCAGCGCAGATTGAGGCGGGGGCGCTGCCCGCCCGGATCGCGCTGGTGGTCGGGTCGAAGGCGTGCGATGCGACCACGTGGGCGATCGAGCGGCGGATTGCGACGGAGATTGCGCCGCGGCTTGCGGTGGAGGATGTCGAGCGGCTCGTGCGCGAGCATGGTGTGCACTGGATCGTGCTTGCGGGGTACATCAAGCACTTGCCGATTCCGACGAGCATGCGCGGCAGGATCGTGAACATTCACCCGGCGCTGCTGCCCAAGTTTGGCGGCAAGGGGATGTATGGCCATCGCGTGCATCAGGCGGTGCTTGACTCGTGCGAAACCGAGAGCGGCTGCACGGTGCACTATGTCGATGATGTGTATGACCACGGGGACGTGATTGCGCAGGTGAGGTGCGCGGTGGAAGCGGGGGATACGCCAGAGACATTGGCGGCGCGGGTGTTTGCGCTGGAGTGTGCGTTGTATCCGCGGGTGTTGGCGGAACTGTTTGCGGAGAAGGCACTCGGGACGAGGGACCAGGCACTGGGATGAGGCGCGTTGCTGCAATCGTGAGCCTGGTGTGCACTGCGTGCGCATTGGCCCAGCCCATGCCCGATGACAAGGTCGAGCGGCTTGGTGAACTGCTGGATGCGCACAAGAACGCCGAGGCGCTGGTGCTTGCGAAGGAGATCGCCGAGGCGTCGCCCAGGAATCACCTGGCACAATACAACCTCGCGTGCGCGCAGGCCGTGGCTGGAAACACGAAGACGGCGATGGACACGCTCGTGAAGGCGATCGGGCTCGGATTTGTTGACTTCGATGTCATGGAGCGCGACCCACATTTGGATGCGATTCGCAATGAGCCCATGTACCTGGCGATCATGTCGGGCGGCTGGGCGGAGTTGTTGGAACAGCGTGCTGACGCCGATCGGGTATCGGTCAGGAACGCGCTCGATGCCAAGTCATATGCGCATGAACGCGATGATCTCACCCGCCTGAATATTGCATCGGCATTCGATCCGCGCGGGCTTGCGGCGGCGAAGCGCGAGATGCAGCGCGTCACCGATTGGTCGTGGCAGCACCTGCCGATGCTGTTCGGATTCGAGCCAGAGCGTCCGCCGGCGTGGGTGACTGTGATCCTGCCCACAACGCGCGACTTTGTGCGCCTCATTGGTGTGCCGAACGTGGGGGGGTATTACGACAAGGACAACAAGCGGCTCGTCTGCCGCGACGTCGGGCCTTCACTGCGGCACGAGTTCTTCCATGTCTTGCATTGGCGGTACATGCTGCGCGCCGGCTGCATCCAGCCGATCTGGGTGCAGGAGGGATTGGCGTCGCTGTTCGAGGACATGGCCGGCGCGGGCGCCGATGCGACGTTCCTCCCGTCATGGCGCACGAACATGGTGAAGCGCATGCACCGTCGCGGCGGGATCGTTGACTTGGAGGACCTGATCAGCATGCCGCGCAAGCGCTTCATGGGCTCGCGTCGCCAGGCGCACTACGCCGAGGCGCGGGCGTTGATGATGTACCTCGCGGATCGTGACGTGCTTGGCGATTGGTACGCGGCGTATGTTGCGGGCTTCGAAGCGGACCCATCGGGCGCGGCGGCGCTGTGTGCGGCGTTGGGCGGTGCGGATCTCGACGAGGTGCAGCGCGGCTTCGAGAAGTGGCTTGAAGCACTGCCGGAGGTGTCGGAGGTGGGTGAGCCGCGCGGAGCGACCTTCGGTGTGGTGATGGATGCTGGGGCAGGGGATGGCCCGATCGTGGGTGAGATCGTCGCGGGGCGGGTGCCGGCGTCGGCAACGGGTGAGCGGCTTCGACATCGGGATGTGGTCTTGGCGGTGGAGGGCGAGCCGACACCTACGCTGGACGACCTGTATCGCGTGCTGGGCGAGCGCGAGCCGGGCTCCGAGGTGGAGGTGCTGGTCCGGCGGGGAAGCCGGGGGTTGACGGTCCGGGCCCTGCTGATTGCCGCGGAGTGAAAGGCGGGACTGGTCTTCCCCAACAGGCCGATAGACTGCGGTCGTTCGAGGTCGCACCGCGCACCCAAGGTTGAGGAGATGCATGGCTGAAGTACGGCACACGTTCATGAGCGACTTCCGGAAGTTCTTTGTCCGGGGTCTGGGCATTGTGCTGCCGTCGTTGCTGACGCTGGCGATTCTGTTGTGGGCGTACCGGTTCCTGCGGGTGAACATCGCGGAGCCGATCAACTGGGGTGTTCGGCATGCCGTGCTTTGGGCTGGGCCTCGGACATTCCTTGGCGATGGCGTGGCCGAGGATCGCCTGCCTGATTGGTGGGTCGTTACGGCGGAGGAGCAGTCCAAGGCGCTCGAGGGCTCTCGGCGGCGCTGGGGTGAGCTCACGGCGGGTGAACAGGCCACCTTGCGGGCGCGGATTCGATCTGAGTCGTTCGAAGCGTTCTGGCGCGACCACTGGTATTTGCAGGGGATCGGCTTTGTTGTCGCGATCGTTGCGGTCTATTTGGCGGGCGTGTTCGTCGGTAACTTCATTGGTCGGCGCGTCTATGGACGTGTGGAGTCGGCGCTGGTGCGCCTCCCGATCATCAAGCAGGTCTACCCGAATGTGAAACAGATCGTCGAGTTCATGATCGGCGATGACAAGAAAGACATCGCTTCGCAGAGCAGCAAGGTCGTGGTGCTCGAGTACCCGCGCAAGGGGATTTGGTCGGTTGGACTCCTGACGGGTGGGACCCTGCATTCGATCGAGCAATGGGCCAACACCCCGTGCGTGACGATCTTCATACCGTCGAGCCCGACACCGTTCACGGGGTACACGATCACGGTGCCTGCGGAGGATGTCTACGAGATTGGGCTGACCTTTGACGAGGCGGTGCGATTCGTGGTGTCGGGGGGTGTGCTGGTGCCCAAGAAGGACGAATCGAAGTCCGGGGCGGAGCAGCTGGTGCGCCGCATCGCGTTGCCCAATGACTCCAATGGCAAGGATCGCCCCAGGGCGGGCGAGCGCGCCTCCGCCTGACCTGCCGACCCCAGGGCGCGACTTTCCCTCCTGTTCAGGACTTGGGAAGTGGCTACCATGGCGAAACGGACGGGACGCCATGGTGGGCGAACCGGCGGTTTCAGGCCCTGGATGGGGCACCAGGTGGAGTTGGAGGGGCCATGCGCATCGAAGTCAGCGCCAAGCACATGGAGCTCACGGACGCGATCCGTGAATACGCGGATCAGAAGGCGGCCAAGCTGCCCAGGTACTACGACGGCGTGCAGGAGATTGAGGTGGTCTTCGAGAAGAACGGTCGGGGCGAGTTCATGGTCGAGCTTCGCGTCGACTCCGAGAAGCACGACACCTTCGTCGCCAAGCAATCGGGTCTCGACGTGTATGAGTGTTTGGACCAGTCGGTCGACAAGATGGCCCGCCAGCTGACAGACTTCAAGGAGAAGCTGAAGAACTCGAAGCGCTGAAGCCCACGCACAGGAGCATGCCCGTCATGAAGATGCTGGAGATTGTCCCCGAGGGAGCAGTGGTCGCTCGGCTCGAATCCGACGAGCGCGATAGCGTCGTCGCGGAGTTGGTGGACGCGTTGATCTCCGCGGGGTCCGCTCCCAAGAAGCTGCGCGACGAACTCATCAAGATGGCCTTGGAGCGCGAACGACGCGGCTCGACCGGGTTTGGCAAGGGCGTTGCCGTCCCGCACGTGAAGCATGACGCAGTGACCAAGATGTCGGCGGCGATCGGCATCTCGGCAGGCGGTGTCGAGTTCAACGCCCTCGACAAGCAGCCTGTGTATTCATTCATCTTGTTGCTGAGCCCTGCGAGTCGCCCTGACGAGCACTTGCAGGCCATGGAAGTGATCTTCAAGAATCTCAGCCAGGACACCTTCAGGCGATTCCTTCGCCAGTCCGAATCCGTCGACGACGTGATGACGTTGCTCGCCGACGCGGACAATCAGCAGTTGACTGCCTAAAGGGCAATCGCAAGGGGGGCAAGGGCGATCGCCCGAACGTGCCCACCGGGCGACGGGGCGGCCTTGCCGCCATCGCGGTTTGTATTGACTTGATCGGGAGCATGCACGACGTGTCGCAGAAGGCGCGGGCCATCGTGAAGATCCGCAATCGGCTTGGGCTGCATGCCCGGCCGGCAATGGAATTCGTGGACCTTGCGTCATCGCACACGTGCAACGTGCGCGTCCGGCGCGTTGATGGCGAGACGGATGAGATCATGGACGGCAAGTCCATCATGCAGATGATGATGCTGGCGGCGACCCAAGGCACGGAACTCGAGATCAGTTGCGATGGGGATGGCGCCGAGTCCGCCTGCAAGGCGCTCGAGAAGCTCATAGAGAGCAAGTTCGGGGAGGAGTGAGCCGGGGTGTTGCGCCCCCGGCCCGAGCGTTGAAAAAGTGACCCTACGGGGATTCGAACCCCGGTTTCCAGGATGAAAACCTGGCGTCCTGACCTGGCTAGACGATAGGGCCAAGGGCTCTATTCGGGCCTCCGGGGCCGCACGTGGTCGGGCGGAGGGGTCGGGATTGTAGCGGCTTGGAGGCGTCGTGCCGGGGGCTGGCGGGCCTGCACGGGTCAGGCAGACGATTCGGAGTGGCCTGGAGGCGTTGGATATCCGATGATTGGGGACATGGAGCAGAACACCCCCAACGAACTGACCTTCCCGCGGGCGGCCTTTCGGTGGCTTGCGGTGCTGGCGTTTTCCGTGGGGTTCCTGGCGATCGCCTCCGTGATTGATCCGAGCAAGACCCAGGCGGTCTCGAGCCTCGGGCGTGAGGATGCGCCCCAGTCCCGGGTGCATGCGATCCATGAGCCCTTGGGCCAGTCGCTTGGCACGTTCGAGGGGCGCGAGTTCACGATCCAGACGCACATGGGCGCCGATGGCCCCCTGTACACGCTCATCGACGCGAACGGCAACGTGATCGTGCAGGGCGTGCATGCCGACGAGCTTGGCAGCTATGTGGAGGGGTATGACCCCAACACAATGAAGGCTGAGGGGCAGATGGGCATCGTGGATCACGACGACTTCGAGTGATTGACCTGTCGCATTGGCAGTTGGGCGGCGCGCTATGCTCTGGGCGTCTCCATGGAAGAAGCTCAACGCAAACCCGCGGCACGAACAGCGCGAACGCTGAAGTCACAGTTACGGCGATACCCGCGCGCGGTCGCGGCGTCGGTGCGCACGAAGTCGGGCCATTCCGGGTGTCGTGATGCAGGGGCACAATTGTGCGCGCAGATGTTGCAGCAGCAGTTCGCGGTGGCGTGGCTTGGGCACGCGTCAGTGCTCGCGCGATGCGGCGGTGTGAATGTGCTGGTCGATCCGGTGTTGAGCGAACGGATTGGCTATCGCATCGCGGGGCGGACGATTGGGCCCAGGCGATTGAGCGATGCGCCTGTGCATGCCGAGGCGCTGCGGGGGGCGGCGGATCTGCTGCTGATCACGCACGCGCACTTTGATCATCTGGATCGGCCGACATTGCGTGTGTTGGCTGACGCGCGCACGACCGTGGTCGTGCCCAAGGGTTGCGCGCGGTTGATCCCCAAGGGTTTTTGCGACGTGGTCGAACTGCGTGCGCAGGACACGCCCGACGTGTGCGGGCTGCGCGTGGAATCAATGGAGCCCAACCATCGCGGCGAGCGCCACGCCTGGGACCGCCATCGCAAGGCGCTGTCGTATGTGGTGCGCTGGGATGCGGGCGGGGCGCTGTTCGCCGGCGATACTGCTATGACGCATGCCTTTGATGCGTTGCAGGGGCTCGACCTCGCGGTGTTCGGCATCGGCGCGTATAACCCGCGCACGCATGCGCACGCGACTCCCGAGCAAGCATGGGCGATGTTCAAAGCGTGCGGGGCGACGAAGCTGTTGCCCGTGCATCATTCGACGTTTCACATGAGCGATGAGCCGATGGACGAACCTATGCAGCGTCTCATCGCCGCGGCGGGGGAGGAGCGGGCGCGCGTGGTCGAGGCGGAGTTGGGAGAAACGAAGGCACTGGGGACTGGGCACTAGGCACTTGATTCAGAAGCACTCGGTGCCCTTTGGGCGACTGAGGCCAAAGTCGTACCCCCGCGCTCGCGCTTCGGCTGGTTCAGAAGTTCACGGGAATACCTTCCGTGCGGTACTTCTCCATGAGGCGCTGTGCTTCAGCAAGCGTGCGTTCGAGGCGCACCGCGGCGTCGTTGAGTGAGCGGTAGAGATCGGGATTATGCAGGAGCATTGCGACCGTGCCGTCGCCCTGGTGAACCTGCTCGATGAGCAACTGCGCCTCTGCGAGTGATGCCGAGAGTTGCTGCGCCGTGGCGATGAAGGCGTCGACGCCCTGGTCGATGCGCTCGGTGGTCTGCGCGGTGCGCGTGGAGAGATCGCGCGCGGTTTGCTGCCAGGTTTCGATGGCGGCGTCGAGGCGGTCGAAGGTCGCGGAGGCCTTGGCGGCGCTGTCCTTGATGTTGGTCGCGAGTTGGTCGTCGCCAAGCCACGTGCGGGCCTCGGTGATGGCGGCGTCGAGATTGGCGAGCGTTGTGAAGAAGTTGGGCTGGTCTTTTGGCGTGCTGTCTGTGGGCGGCGTGAGGATGGCCTCCATGCGCTCGCCGACGCGGGTGTAGGTCTTGGCGAGCTGGTCGACGGATTGGGCCGCATCCGTGATGCCACCGAGGCGCGTGTCGAGCAGGCCCGCGATCTGATCGACCAAGCCACCTGCGGTGCGTGTGAGCGTATCGCCAGCATCGAGCATGCCCGGATCTTCGGCGCCTTCGGGCAATGGGCGCGTCTCGAGGGCGAGGCGCGTTTCGCCAATGAGGTCCGCGCTGATGCGCACCTGGACATCGCGGGGGATCTTGACGTGGCGATTGATCGCGAGATCGACTTCGACGCCCGCGCGGGGGTTTTGGCCCGTCGAAGTGTGGGTGACCTCGCCAACCTTGATGCCGTTGAGCGTGACCGCAGAGCCAGGCGAGACGCCCGCGGCGTTGTTGAGAATCAGCTTGATGTCGTAGCGATCGGGTCGGCTAAAGCGCAGTTCGCCAAAGATCATGAGCATGGCTGCAAGGCCAACCAAGCCAAGGATGCCGGTGAGACCGACGACGATGTTGCGCGTGTGCGACATTCAGGAGGCGTCCGTGCGGGGATCGGATGGTGCAGGTTCGCCGGCATCTTCTGCGATGGGGGGCTCTTGGGCAACAGGCGTCGCGGTCGAGGGTAGCTTTGCGGTTGAAAGCGCGAGTACGTGCGAATGATGCTCGGCTTCAATGGAGTCGCGCGTCTCTGCCTTGCCTGAGAAGAAGGCGTGGACTTGCGGATCGGTCGAGGTGGACACGTCCTGAAAGGTACCGTCGGCGATGAACTTGCCGCCATAGAGCAGCAGCACCCGATCGCCAACCGTTCGAGCGCTTTCGAGGTCGTGCGTGACGATGATGCTCGTGACGCCCAGTTCGCGCTGCAGCTTGCGTATGAGGGCGTTGATGCCTTGTGCCCGCACGGGATCGAGGCCTGTGGTCGGCTCGTCGTAGAGCACGAGTTCAGGTTCCTGGATGATTGCGCGCGCGACCGCGACGCGCTTTTGCTGACCACCCGACAGCTGGGCGGGGAGCTTGTATTCGATGTCGCGCAGGTCGACCAGGCGCAAAGCTCGGATCACCCGTCGGCGGATTTCTGTCTCTTTGAGATTGGTGTGCTCGCGGAATGGGAACGCAAGGTTCTCGAATACGTCCATCGAATCAAACAGAGCCGAGAGCTGAAAGACGAAGCCGATATGTCTTCGAATGCGCGCGTATCGTGATTCCGAGAGATTGTCGATGCGCTGCCCACAGAAGGACACCTCGCCGCTGTCCGGGCGCAGCAGACCCACAATGCACTTCAGGAGCACGCTCTTGCCCGAGCCGGACGGGCCCAGGATGACGGTCGTCTTGCCTCGCTCGATGGAGAGATCGATGCCATCGAGCACGACCTGCTTGCCGAAGCGCTTGCGGAGGGCGCGGAGCTCGACGACCGGCCCGGTCGGCGCGGGCGCGTCGGGCGATGAGGCATGGTCGATGTGGGCGGCTTCGGGCACGCCCTATGATGGCCCGGTTAGCGTCGCGGGGCCAGTGCCGGCGAAAAAATGAACAGTTCCACGATCGCGGGCGAACTGGTCGATGGGGAGACAGGGTTCGCGTCGTGTGACGCGCCAGGCGGTAGCAGATCACGATGACCTTCAAGCTGCACAACTTCGAAGATGAGGATGACCAGCGCCCGCGCGGGCGTGGGGACGGCACCGTCGGCGGGTGGCGCACGCGATGGCCCGCGAACTTGGTCGAGAACTGGGACAACCCCCTCGGTTGGTCGGTGAAGGTGGGGCGCGCGTTCGGGATCGACGTGCGGATTCACCTGGCGACCGTGCTGTTCATGGTGCTGTATGTCGTGTCGTCGATCTCGAACTTCTCGATGCGCGGGTGGATGGACCTGGCGTTCAGCGCGCTGACGATGTTTGCGCTGTTCATGATCGTGCTGCTGCACGAATTCGGGCACTGCTTTGCTTGTCGATGGGTTGGCGGCGGGGCGGATCGAATCGTCATGCTGCCCTTCGGCGGGCTGGCGCTTGTGCAGCCGCCTGACACATGGAAGGGCAATCTGATCACGACGATCGGCGGGCCGGCGGTGAATGTGCTGCTGATCCCGGTGTTTGCAGGCGCCATGCTCGCGCTTGGGCTCGGCGACCAGATCCTGTTTCACCCGTTCATGCCCAGTGCCGCGGCGGCGGCGATTCAGGGCGGGAGCAATTGGGCGACCACAGGCTTGGTGGCACTGTTCTGGGCGCACTATGTAAATTTCGTCATCCTCGCATTCAATGTGCTGCTGCCCATGTTCCCGCTCGACGGGGGGCGCATGCTGCAGGCCATCCTGTGGCGCAACGTGGGCTACAAGCGCTCGATGGAGCTTGCGGTCAATACGGGGCTCATCGGCGCAGTGGGACTGTGCATCTTTGCGGTGGTCTGGAGTCAGTCGATGCTGATGGCGATTGCGATCTTTGCCGGCCTGACTTGCTGGATGGAGCGGCAGCGTGTGAAGGCGATCGATGAACTGACCGGATTCGTGCCGAGTGACCCGATCGCGGGGCTGGCCACGGGGCGGACGGGCTATGGGCATGGCAGCGGCGGGGCCTCGCCTGCGGCGCGAAAGCGCGAGGCGCGCGAAGCGAAAGATCAGGAAGAAATGGACCGTATTCTGGACAAGATTTCGCGCGAGGGGATGGGCAGCATCACGCGCGCGGAGCGCAAGCTTCTGGATCGGATGTCGAAGACGCGCCGGGACGTGTAACGACCAGCGGCGTGTGACATCGGGAAGGAATCCGCACAGGCATGGGCATCTACGATCGCGACTATGTGCGCTCGAAGCCGCAGCGAACCGGCGCCTCGGCGATGCTTGGGCATCCCGGGTTGCGCTCGATGTCGATGGTGACAATGCTGATCATCATCAACGTGGCGGTGTTCGCGATCGATGGCATGCTGGGGAAGTTTGAGACGACGCCCGTTCGTGCGGGGCTGCCCCAAGTGCAGGTTGATCCGGGCCAGCAAGCGCTCGAGGCGCGGGCACCCAAGGCGCCGGCGGGCCAGGTGTATCCGCGCGGGACGACCATTGCCGCCCCGATCGTCATCAAAGGCACGAATCAGCAGGTCGGCACGCAGGTAGTGCGGTACTACGACCCGATCGAGGCGCGCGGCCTGTTTTCAACCTACACCGCGTTCATGCGCTTGGAGGTATGGCGGTTCATCACGTTCCAGTTTCTGCATGAGCATGGGCGCATCGACCACTTGCTGTTCAACATGATCGGGCTGTTCTTCTTTGGCCCGATCGTGGAGCAGGCGCTGCGCACGCGTAAGCGGTTCCTGGCGTTCTATCTGACGTGCGGGATCTTTGGGGCGTTTTCGTACTTGCTGCTGAATCTGGTTGGGTTCTTGAACGCCGGGCCCTATACATCGCTTATTGGCGCATCTGCAGGTGTGTTCGGCGTGCTGATCGCCTCAGCGTTTGTTGCTCGCGATGCGACCATGCTTTTCATGGGCTTCGTGCCCATGCGCGTGTCGACTGGCGCGTATTTGATGACCGGGCTTGCGGCATTCAATCTGCTGCGCGGCGGAATGAACGCCGGTGGCGATGCAGCGCACATTGGCGGGGCCCTTGCCGGCTTCATCTTCATCCGCAACATCCACTGGCTCGAAGATTTCTTTGACATCTTTGGCCCGCCCAGAGCCAAATCGCCCAAGGCCAAGCGAGCGAAGCGCGTGCGCGGCGGGCCATCGGCACAAGAGGAAGCGCGCGAGGATGCGCTGCTGGCCAAGGTCGCCAATGAAGGCATGCACAGCCTCACAGATGAGGAACGAGCGTTCCTTGATATGCGGAGCAGGCAGAAGAGGGGCGGATGAGTTCTAGTGCGGCGAGGCGACTTGCTTCTTCGCCTTCTGCACGAGTTCGTAGCACGCTTCCATGAGCGCCGGGACGCCCGCGCCGGTCGCGGCGGAAATCGTGAACACCTGGTCCTTCGCGCCCAGTTTGAGCGAAGAGCGCAGCATCGCCATCGCGGTCTTGGCGTCTTCGCCATTGGGCTCACCATCGCCAAGTAGGTCGATCTTGTTGATCGCGATGATCTCGGGTTTCTCGGCGAGAATGCTGCTGTAGGCGTGCAACTCCTGGCGGATCGTCTCGTAGTTGGCGATGGGGTCGGAGCCGTCTGCGGGCTCAATGTCGAGCACATGCACGAGCACGCGGGTGCGCTCAACGTGGCGCAGGAAGCGATGGCCCAGCCCCGCGCCGTCCGCAGCGCCTTCGATGAGGCCAGGGATGTCCGCGAGCACCAGGCGGCGCTCGAGATCGAGTTCGGTAATGCCAAGTTGCGGCGTGAGCGTGGTAAAGGGGTAGTCCGCCACTTTGGGGGTGGCGCGGGTAGAGGCGCGGAGGAGTGTGCTCTTGCCCGCGTTGGGCAAGCCCACAAAGCCAACGTCGGCGATGAGTTTCAGTTCGAGGCGAATGCGCCGTTCTTCGCCCGTCTCGCCCAGTTCGTGTTCGCGCGGCGTTTGGTTGGTGGGGCTCTTGAAGGCGTTGTTGCCGCGCCCGCCGCGCCCGCCGCGTGCGATGACGATGCGCTCGCCCTCCTGCAGGTCGCAAAGCAACTCGCGGTCTTCAGGGGTTGCGGTTGGGGCGCCGTGCTCATCAGGGAGCGATTCGGCATAGATCAGCGTGCCCGCCGGGAGCTTGAGCACGATGTCGTCGCCATTCGCGCCGGTACAATTCGCGCCGAGGCCCTGTCCGCCATTCTTCGCCGCCCACTTCTTGGTGTATTGGAAGTCGAGCAGCGTGTGGCGCGAGGGGTCGCCAACCGCCACGACGTTGCCTCCATCGCCGCCGTCGCCGCCATCGGGCCCACCCTTGGGGACGTACTTCTCGCGCCGGAAGCTGCAACACCCGTTGCCTCCATCGCCTGCTTTGACCCGAATGACGGCATGATCGACGAACATGGGTCGATTGTAGTCGGCCCGGTGGCGGACGCTGGATACGATGGTTGGATGCAGCGCACCTCGCCCAGAACGAGTCGCGGCTTCACGCTCATTGAGTTGCTGGTCGTGGTGGCGGTGGTCGCGCTCCTGCTCGGCCTCCTGCTGCCCGCGTTGGGGGCGGCGCGGCGGAAGGCGCAGCTCGCCGGCAGCGTCTCGAACGTCCGACAGATCACCTTGGCCGCCCTGGTCTACGCGGGCGATCATGAGGGCGACTTTCCCGTCGAGGCCTCATACCTGAGCGACAGCATCGTCAAGGTGAACTCCTGGACCTTCGGCGGCAAGACCAATGACGACTACTGGGCCGAGAGCGAAGCGAGCTACATCCCGATCGAGCGGCGGCAGCTCAACGCGTATCTCTATGACGATCGTCCCTTGGAGGATCCTGAGGATGGGCCGCGCGTGGAACTGCCGGTGTTTCAGTCGCCGGGCGATGCGATGACCTTGCAGCGCGAGTTCTGGTCGACGGGCGTGCCGGACTACTCGATCAACAGCTATGACGACGTCGGCACCAGTTATCACATGAATGTGAAGTGGTGGTATGTGATGCGGCGCGATGCGCCTTCGAGCGAATGGGTGGATCTGTGGAGGCGTGCGAAGACACAATTTCGCGACGCGAACCAGCGGCGGGCGTCACGGTTCATCTGGCTGCACGATCAGATTATGGACTATGTCGTGCACACGGGCGAGTCCTATGATGGTCTGTTTGGCGGGCGGAACAAGTGTGTCGCGGCGTTCCTGGATGGGCACGCGGGGTATGTCGAGGCGACGCCTGGCGCGTATGAAGGCGTGGGGTACACCTTGATCTTCGATCCGCGGGGGAATCGGTAAGGAGGCAAGTGATGACGAAACCAAAGGCCAATGTGGCAGTCGTGCTCTCCGGTTGCGGTGTGTACGACGGCTCGGAGATCCACGAGGCAGTGAGCGTGCTTCGGCACATTTCGCAGGCGGGCGCACACTACGAATGCTTCGCGCCGGATATCGAGGCTGAGTCGGTGAATCACGCGACGGGCAAGCACGCGGAGAAGCGGCGCGTGCTGGCGGAGGCAGCGCGGATCGCGCGGGGGAAGATTCATCCGCTCGCCCAACTGAAGGCCAATGACTACGACGCCGTGTTCTTCCCGGGCGGGTTCGGGGCCGCGAAGAACCTGTGTAATTTTGCACAAATGGGCGCCGAGTGCCAGGTCGAGCCCGAGGTCGAGCGGACGATCAAGGAGTTCAACCAGGCGGGCAAGCCCATCGGGGCGTGCTGCATCGCGCCGGTGCTCCTGGCGAAGGTGCTCGGCAAGGCGTCGGGCGGGCCCGGCTGCACGCTCACGATCGGCGACGATGAGAACACTGCGGGCGCGATCAAGGCGATGGGCGCGATGCACGTCGACACGCCTGTGACGCGGGCGTTTGTCGACGACGGCGCGCGGGTGGTGACCTCGCCTGCGTACATGTATGGCGAAGCGAAGATCCATGAGGTCGACCAGGGCATTGGCGAGATGGTCCAGCAGACGCTTGCGCTGGCGTCGAGCCACCCGGTCGGCGCCCACTGAGGGACCCCCGGGGAACGGGTGAACGTATAGGTGGCCTTGAGGGTCGCCAGCGGGGTGGGCCGCTTTGCGAGGCCCCGAGTGCTAGAGTCTTGCCCATGCGGACAAAACTGCGTCGTGATGAGAGAACGGGCCGCCTGCTCGGCCTGGCGGTCTTGGTCAGCCTTGGCCTGGCGATTGGGGTCCAGGGCTGCTCCAGTTCGGGGCGTCCGAAGCGCCCTGAGCGAGCGCCAATCGTGCGCGACCTGCCGGTGGTGCTTCGTGGCACCGTGGGGTCCGAGGTCACGATCCGCGGACTCGAGCCGGTGGTGGTTTCTGGGTATGGCTTGGTAGTTGGGCTCGACGGCACGGGGTCGGGCGACGTGCCCCAGTCGATCCGCGCGACCCTCGAAGCCGAGATGCGCCGGATGGGTGTCGGCACCGAGCTTTCCGGGCGACTGAAAGACATCACGCCAGGCCAACTGATCGACGACCCGAACACCGCGGTCGTGCTGGTGCAGGCGATGGCACCACCCGGGGCTCCAGTAGGGACGAAGTTTGACGTTCGTGTCTCGGCGTTGCCCGGAAGCGCCACCTCGAGCCTGAGTGGCGGCACGCTTTGGACGACCGACCTGCGTCCGGGGCTCGCCAATCCGACGGGCCCGGACGTGCTGCCGATCGCACGCGCACGTGGGCCGATCTTCCTGAATCCCTTTGCCGATGCGAACTCGAGCGATGTCACGCCGGATGAGGTCGTCGGGCGCGTGCTCGATGGCGGGGAGATGTCCAACCCGCGATCGATCACGGTGCAGCTGGACAATCCATCGCACTCGCGCGCCCGCGAGATCGTGCGCGCGCTGAACACCGCGTTCCCGAGGCAGGGGCGCGAGGCCGTCGCGCGCGGACTCAATGACGAAGCGATCGAACTCACGGTGCCGGCCAGGTGGCGGGCTCGTCCGGAAGAGTTCCTGAAGCTGGTGAACTTCACACGGATTGATCAGGCATTCAAAGAGGACTGGGCGCAGCGGTATGCGCAATCGATGGTCCAACAACCGGAGCTAAGTGAAGATCTCAGCTGGTGCCTTCGGGCGCTGGGCCCGGTGGCGATCCCGTTTGTGCGCCCCCTCTATGACCATCCGGAGTTGCGGCCGCGGATGACCGCGATTGAGGTGGGGGGCTATCTGGGCGATGCACTCGCGAGGGAGCCCTTGGAAGGCGTCGTCGCAAGCGGAGCCCCCGCAGAGCGCGCCGACGCGATTCGTCTGATGGCTCGCCTGCCCGTCGACGGGCGCGTGAACCGGTATCTCCGCCAGATGCTGGACAGCGAAGATGTTGAGCTCCGCATCGCGGCGTATGAAGCGCTCGAGGAACTCAACGACCCGACGGTGCGGAGGCGGCAACTCGCGGGCAAGTTCGAGTTGCATCAGGCCCCATCCGCGCACCCATTGATCTACGTCACGCAACAGCACACGCCGCGCATTGTGGTGTTGGGTGACGATGTTGAACTGAGTCGCCCGCTGTTTGTGCGGGGCTGGGACGGGCGTCTGATGATGAACGCCTCGTCGTCCGCAGAGCCTGTGCGGACGATGTACCGCGACCCCATCACAGGGCGGGCGCAGGAGGCGGATGTGGCGCCGGCGCTCGACCGGGTGATTGAGCTCTTCGCGCATGAATCCACGCCGGAACATCCCGCGCCCGGGTTCGACATGACGTATTCGCAGGTGGTCGGGGCGCTGTGCGCGATCGTCGAAGCGGGGGGAATAGACGCGCAGTTCTTGCCTGAGTCAGACCGACTGAGCCTGGCGATTGTGCGGGGCATGGCACAAGCTGAGGTTGAGGATCGCCCGGAGCTCTCGGGTGATGGGGCAGTCGATCGCGTGGAGGTGCCTGCCATTGCAGAGCGTGAAGCGCCATCGACCACGGAGAGTGGCACGCAGGCGGGGTACGTGGTGCCGCTACAGACAGCGACGCCAAAGCTGAAATCGGACAACCCGAAATGAGCACATGGGGAGTGTGGACAAGTCGATGTGGCGTGGATCGCGCGGAATGTGCGCGCGACTTTGCAGTGGGAATCGTGATCGGGCCGATCACCAGACTTCCGACGGGATGCCAACGTCGGACGGCGCAGGAGGCGCCGCAGAGTATTCGCGCAATTCACGCGC
Organism: Phycisphaerales bacterium; assembly: GCA_020427635.1. Lineage (GTDB taxonomy): Bacteria > Planctomycetota > Phycisphaerae > Phycisphaerales > UBA1924 > JAGQOH01. The sequence goes on along the minus strand of JAGQOH010000012.1, from coordinate 18,222 downwards.
GGATCGGCTGACACGGAGGTCACCCGATGCGACTGGCCCGCATCATCTTGCACGGCTTCAAGTCCTTTGCAGACCGTACGGAGTTTGACTTCGACGCGCCGATTACTGGCGTCGTCGGGCCGAACGGGTGCGGGAAGAGCAACGTCGTCGACGCGATCAAGTGGGTCCTGGGCGAACGCTCCGCCAAGACGCTGCGCGGCAAGGAGATGCAAGACGTCATCTTCGCCGGCTCGGCCGGGCGAGCGCCTGCGGGTATGGCGAGCGTCGCGCTTGTCTTTGACAACCCATTGCTCAGTGAGCGCGCGTTGAAGGAGATCCACGATCGGGCCGCCGAACTGCCTCGCGAAGATGATGCCGGCACCACGGAAGACCTGGATGCCAGCGATGCGCGGTCGGTCATCGATCGCAAGCACCGTCGGCGTTCGTTGCCGATCGATACGGAAACGGTTGAGGTCGAGCGCCGCCTGTTTCGCGATGGCAAGTCGCAGTATGTGATCAATGGGCGCCTGGCACGCCTGCGTGACATTCGCGAGCTGTTCCTAGACACGGGTGTTGGCGCCGACGCGTACTCAATTATCGAGCAAGGCAAGGTCGATGCGATGCTGCTGGCCAACCCGGTCGAGCGGCGCACGTTCTTCGAGGAAGCTGCGGGGATCGCACGCTTCAAGGTGCGTCGGACCGAGGCGCAGCGCAAACTCGAACGCACCGAGGTCAACCTGACCCGCACGCGCGAGCAGCTCGAGAACACCGAGCGGCGTCTGCGCATCGTGCGCGGGCAAGCCGCTAAGGCGCGGACCTTCCTGGAACTTGATGCGGAGTTCAAGGCACATCGTCTGGCGCTGGCATTTGATCAGTATCACGACCTGCGTGAGCGGTTGGATGGTCTCACGTCGCGGCTCGTCAAGCTTGAATCCGAACGCGACGCGGCGGTGGAAGCGGTCGAAGCCTGCGAGAACGAAAAGCAGGATGCTGAGCTTGCTCGGCATGAGTTGGACCGCGAACGCGAACGACTTGAGCGCGAGCGCGCCGCAGCACAGCACGAACGCGAGCGCGCGCAGCAAGCCGCAGCCAATCACGAACGGTCCGCGGCCCAGGCTAAGGTGCAGCTCGCCTTGGATGCTGGACGCGAGCAGGCGCTTGCAGGCCGAGTCGAGGCGCTTGCTGCGCAGTTGGTCGAAGGCGAACGCGAGGTCGAGGCGCTTGCCCAGGAAAGCGAGGCCCTGAATCGTCGCGTCGATGCGCTGTTGGCTGAGCGCGAGGACGCTCACAAAGCTGCGAGTGATGCTCGCCGCGCCGTTGGTGAGCAACGGGCCAAGGCGGCGGCGATTGATCGCGAGCGCTCTGCACTCGGCGCCGCGATCGATGCAGATCGGTCACGGCTGACGCGCGTGAATGACCAGGGCGACCGGCTCGCGGCACAGTGTGCCGCATTGCAGGACGAATACGCCCGTGTCGATGCCGCACTTGGGCAGTCGGAGTCCGAAGTCGGCGTGCTGCGTGCGCGGACCAGCCAGGTCGCCTCGGCGCTCGACGACACGGTGAGTTCCGCCAGCACGCTCTCGACGGATCAGCGGCAGCGTGCCGAGGCGGTGGCCGTGCTTACGCGCGAGCAGGCGAGGCTGGAGAGCCGGGCGTCAACGCTTTCGGAAATGGCTGAGCGTCGTGTCGGCTTGGGCGATGCCGTGCGTCACGTGCTCGAGCTGCGCGACGCGGCGCGCGAGGCCTCTGCACGTGGCGAAGTCGCCAGTGGCGTTGGGGCGCATATCGCTGGGCCGGTCGCCGAGCTGATTCAGGTGTCCAAGGAACACGTCCGAGCGGTTGAAGCGGCGCTGGGCACGAATCTGCGCGCAGTTGTGATTGACGGGCGCTACGATCTTGGACAATCGCAAGATGTCGCGCAGCTTGATGGGCGTGTGACGTTCTTGCCTGTCGAACTGGAAGCGCCGACACACTCGGCGCGCACGGTCGAAGCCCCGGTTGGTGGCGCCGCGTTGATTGCTCACTACATCCGTGGCGAGGATCCATACATCGGGGCGATCCGCAAGCTCCTGGCGCGCACGGTGCTCGTGTCGACGCTCGAGGAAGCATTGCGACTGTCGCACGGCGTGCTCGCGGGCGCACGATTCGTGACGATGGCGGGCGAGCTGGTCGAGCCCGATGGGCGCGTCGTCGTTGGCCCCATGGCAGGCGAAGAGCAAGGTGAAGGCCTGCTCGAACGCGCAACGGAACTCAAGACGTTGCAAGTCGAACTCGATCGCGTGAATGCAGAGCTTTTGCGCGAGCGTGGGGCGCTCCGTGCAATTGATGCTCGGTGCGAGGCGCTCGAGTCGGAGTTGGAAGCGCAGCGCGAAGCGCTGAGTGCTGCTCAGCATGCAGCGGTTAAGCAAGAAGCCGAGCGCGATCGATTGCGGGCTGAGGCGACACGTCTTGCGCGTGAACTGCCTGACCTGACGGCGCAGCGCGACGAAGCGACGCAGCATCAAGCGGAGTTGCGTGAAGCGATCGCGTCGCAGGATGCTCGGCGAGATGAGCTTGCCCGGGCGCACGACCTGTGCGCAGCCCAGTTGCACGAGGTCGAGCAGCAGGTTGAGGCGGCACAGGTGCGCGTCGATGGTCTGGGTGAGCAGGTGAGTTCGGCGCGCGTCGAATTGACCGCTGCCGGCGAGAAGCGATCAGCCGCGGAACGCGAGTTGCGGCGCGTGCGCTCGGAGCAGGAAGAGTCGGGCCGTCAGATTGAGCAGCTGCGCTCGTCGGTTGCGCTTGGTGAGGCCAAGGTGCGTGACGAAGAGGCCGCCGCCCAGCGTGCGACGCAAGAGGCGCAAGACGCCCTCGCCCGTGATGAGTCAATCGGCGCACAATTGAGCGAGCACGCCCAAACCCTGCAGCAGGCGATGGATCTTGTGCAGCGGCTTGGAGAGCGCCTCGTTCGGGCACGAGAGGTCGCCGAGCATGTGCATCGCGATTGTTCAAGCGTCGAGCTCTCCAAGCGTGAACTCGAAGTCCGTCGCGAAGGGCTCGAAGAGCGCACCGAGGAAGAATTGCACATCGGACTCGCCTGGGAGTACGACGACTACGAGGCCATGATGCGCGATGGCGACGTCTCACGCATCGACGTGGCCGAGACGCAGCACGCGATCGACACACTACGCAAGGAGATCAAGCGGCTTGGCAACGTCAATCTCGACGCGATGACTGAGGAAACGCAACTCGAAGGCCGCAACGAGGAACTCGCGCAGCAGGTCGCGGACATCGACGCCGCTCGCACCATGCTCGAAGAACTCATCACGCGTCTCAACGACGTATCGCGCGATCGCTTCAAGGAAGCCTTCGAGCGCATCGAGTCGCACTTCTCAGGCAAGGATGGCATGTTCCGCAGGCTCTTTGGCGGCGGGCAGGCCCACGTCAAACTCATTCCAAACCCCGAAACGGGCGAGATCGACTGGCTCGAGTCGGGCATTGAGGTCACCGCGAAGCCGCCCGGCAAGGAGCCGCGCTCGATCGCGCAGCTGTCCGGTGGCGAGAAGACGATGACCGCGGTGGCGCTGCTGCTTTCGATCTTCCAGAGCAAGCCAAGCCCATTTTGCATTCTCGACGAGGTTGATGCTGCGCTGGACGATGCCAACGTCGAACGCTTCTGCACGATCGTGCGGCAGTTCCTCGATCAGTGCCACTTCATCGTCGTGACGCACAACAAGCGCACGATGCAGATCGCCAATCGCATGTATGGCGTGACCATGCAGGAGCGCGGTGTGTCGAAGAAGGTGGGCGTGAAGTTCGATCAGGTGCAGGCCGACGGCACGTTCGAGGCAACCGTCGAAGATGGCGACGGCGTCCAGAATGGCGCCGCGCGCAAACGCCCCGCAGCGCAAGCGGAAGTGAAGCCGAACCGCGCGGGAAAGCGTGAGGCAGTGGCTCCGGTCGGTGCGAATGGCGCAAGCCGCGGGCCGAGTGGTGGGTTTGCTGCGGCGCGGGAGTAGCGACCTACTTGTTCACGTCTTCCGTTGTGGGGTCATTGAGTAGCGCGTCGCGCAAGGCGGCGAGAAGGAAGTCGAGTTTTTTGTCGGGGATTCCACTGCCGAGTGTGCGGTCATTCGGACCCGCGTCGATGACGAGCTTGTACATCGGTCCGTCATTGCACTCCCACTTGCACTTGCGTCGTTCGATACCCGTGACTTGCCGAGGGTCGAACTTGCGCGTGATGCCCCAGTAGGCAACACCCCTGAAGACACTCGCTTTGTCGCACTCAATCACGACCTCCTGCCGACCAAATGTCAGGTAAAGTGCAGCGGCACTTAGGCCTATACTTCCGGCGAGGAAGGGCAGTCCAAGTAATGTTTGAGAGAGGCCGATCCCGAATCGCATGTCGTCGCCGTTCTCGGTGAAACGACTGCTCGGATCAAGGTATGGCACAACAATCGCAATCAGTGTGCCGATGTTCCAGAACACAGCAAACACCAATAGAAATATCCCGATGCTCGAGAAGACGCGCACACCGATTCGGATCGTGCCTTTGGGGTCGCGCCTATACCACGCGCCTTCGGGCGGGTTCGCAAGCAGTTCTGGGCTGCGCTCGCGTTCTTCTCGTTCCTCCTCAAGCCTGCGCAGCACGGAGACACGATGAACTTTCCCGGTGGCCGGGCTGATGGCGACGTCCGTTGCGACATTGATCTTGTCGGGCGGAATCTCAACGCCGGTCTCGGGGCAGTGGACCTTCATCTAACAAAAGTATAGGAGTGCGGTGCCTTGCCTTCCGGCCCGCTTCGTCACCCGCGAATCGGCGCTACCCCGTCGCTTCCAGCGCGCTCGCGCCGGTGATGGCCTGCCAGTCGACCAGCTCCACCACGATCGTCGCGTCTGTGTGGCCCGCGTCATGGACGGCGCTGTCGTCGGGCCGCTCCTGCAGCACGCGAATCCGCTGCTGCTTCATCAGTTCCAGCATCGCGAGGAACAAGCCAATGGCCTGGGGCTTCGTGCGTCCCTTGAGCAAGCTCAGCAGTGGATACCGCCGCGGTTTGCCCGTGCGGGCGGAGGCCTCATCGTCCTGCGCCGTCTCGCGGTGAAGAAGATCGACCAGGTCAGCAGCATGCAGTTCGATCGGCGTGTCATCTTCGCCAACGGTGTGCTCGCCAATGCGCGAGAGCTCGACGGTGTCGATGATGCGCTGGAAGGCGCGGACGAGGTCGAACAGGTCCAGTTCATCCATGTCGAGTTCATCGGGCACCGCTTCGCGCAGGGCGGCCTTGTCAGCACCCGCCTGCCCCGCGGGGTAGCGCAGCGACCACTGCTCGCGCTGGCGTTCCAGGGTGTCACCCGCCTCGCGATAGGTCTTGTAGGCCAGGAGCTGGCGGAGCAGTTCGGCGGCAGGGTCGTCGATCGCCGCCACTGCGTCCGGGCCGGTCTCTGTGTCGTCGGCTTCCCCAGCCTCCACGGACGGACCCAGATGGCGAGATTTGATCTCGAGCAGCGTCGCCGCGGTGAGAAGGAACTCGGCGGCCGACTCCACGTCGATCCGTTCGACGTGCTCCAAGTGCTTGAGGAACTGGTCGGTCACGCGGGCGAGGGAGAGGTGGGTGACGTCGAGCTCGGCCTTGCGGATGAGGTGCAGCAGGAGGTCGAGCGGCCCCTCGAAGTCGTCCAGGCGGACTGTGTATTCGCTCATCCCGACCTCTCCCGGCGGGGCGAAATCGCCCATCCTGCCGCCACAAACAACCGGCCGCTGCCGCGCGTCGCCATCGCGCCTCGGCGAGTGTACCGTAGCACCAATGAGCCCTCTGGAGGTGAAGATGGCCAAGGCCCGCGAGGGGCAGTCGGCAGGCGACGAACTGGCGTTTGTCCGGGCCGTCCTGCGCGCCGAACGGGACGCGATCGAGGCGGTCGCGAGCCAACTTGAGGCGACGCAGATTGAAGCGGCGCTTGCGATTCTGGAGCGGGTCGCCAAGGCCGAGGGCGCGGTCATCGTCGCGGGGCTTGGCAAGAGCGGCATCATTGGCAAGAAGATCGCCGCGACATTGGCGTCGCTTGGTGTCGCGTCGCACGATGTGCATCCTTCGGAAGCAATGCATGGTGACCTCGGACGCATCCGCGCGAAGGACTGCCTGATCGCCCTGAGCTTCTCTGGCGAGACTGAAGAGATCGTTGCGCTCGCGGCAATCGTGCGGCAAGACAACGTGCCGGTGATCGCGATTACGGGCGGCGGTGATGGAAACGCACTGGCGCGGCTCGCGGATGTGAATCTGTCGCTTGGCGCCATTACTGAGGCGACGGAGCTTGCGCTGGCGCCGACATGTTCGACCACCGCAACCCTTGCGCTGGGCGATGCGATTGCGCTCGCGCTTGCGCGCAGGCGGTCGTTCACTGCGGACGATTTTGCGAAGCATCACCCGGGCGGCACGCTCGGCGGGCTGTTGCGTCCGGTGGTCGACGTGCTGCGTTTTCGCGTGGGGCAGAATCTGCCCGTGGTGCGCGAGGATGTGCCTGTGGCGGAGGCGTTGCAGTTGGGCGAGTCGTTGGGGCGACGCCCGGGGGCGCTCTTGATCACCGACGACACGGGCAGGGTGACCGGGATTTTCACGGACGGCGATCTGCGCCGTTTGGTCGTCAAGGACGCGGCAAAGTTGGCGCAACCGATTGGCACGGTCATGAAGCGCGGACCGCGCACGTTGTCGGACACCGCGCTTGTGCGCGACGCGGTGCGCCTCATGCGTGAGCATCGCCAAGACGAGGTGCCGATCGTGGATGAACAGGGCAAGCCGGTTGGCATGCTGGACGTGCAAGACATCATGGCGATGCGCGTGGTGCAGAATGGCGGCGCGTCATGAACATGAGCGTGATGGGCAAGGTTGCCGCGGGCGCACTGGTGCTGCTTGTTGTGGGTGTGATTGGCTACTCGGTGTGGAAGGGGCCTGCGGTTGCGCCATCGCCCAATCTGCCGGGCGGCGCAAACACGCCGATTGATCTCGGCTCGCCGCCGCCGGTTGATCTCGGATCTGGGCCAGTGGGGCAGGTCACGGGCTCGGTGTACTTGTCGACGGACCCAGATACGGGCGAAGTGAAAGCGCGCATGGAGTGGGACGCGCTCGACCCCGCAGGCGAGGGACGATTCGAGGTTACGAAGCCTCGTGCGCACCTGTACAACGGTGATCAGATCGTCGAGGTCACCGCCGACCATGGCAAGATTCTCTGGCCCGATCGACAGGCGAATGGACGACCCGAATCGGGCACGCTTGAGGGCGATGTCACGATCCGCGTGATCGAGCGCTTCGATGACGGTGGCGATGACTTGGTACACGCGACACTCAAGACCCCAACACTGAAATTTCAGAGCCTGATGGGCCAGGCCGAAGCGACGGGCGAAGTGGTGCTTGAGGCGCCCGGTGTGCGCTTTGAGGGGCGCGGCTTGACGATCCGGTTCAGCGAACTGAGCCAGCGGTTGCAATACCTGCAAGTGGCGCAGCACAAGCAAACGACGATCAATGCAATGGCGATGCGGCGCGCGGAGGAGTCGGCACGCGCAAGGCGCGGCGGGAGTGGCGCCGATCCGAGTGCGAATGCCCGGGCTTCAACTGATGCGCCGGGTGTTTCCGATTATTACGCTGCGAAGTTTCTGACCGACGTGCGCATTGAGCGCGGCGGCGCGTCGATCACCGCAGACGCTGCGGACATTTGGGTGCATCTGGTCGATCGGCAATTGCAGGACGGTGCGATCACCTCGATTGATTTCGGCCAGCCGACAGCGCCAACAACGCGCTCTGGCGCGACGACTCGTGCGGCGGCTGCAGCCGATGATGAGCAGGCCCAAGTCATCCGCCTGACCTCCACTGGTCCGATCGAGGTGTTGCCGCTGGAGGATGCGCCGGAGGCGCTCGCGCATGATGAAGTGGCGCTCAAGCTCAGCGCTCCGGACACGGGTCGTGTGGTTGCACGTGATGACACGTGGGACGTTGTCGCACGCGTGGGCTCACTTACGTGGGGCTTTACCTCGCAATCGATCAGCGCCCGCGGCGTGGGTGGCGAACTGGGCGTCGAGTTTGAGTTTAAGGACCGCGCTGCGCTGCTCACAGGAAGTCTGGATGCCGATCTGCGAGCGGGCACCGCCGCATTTCCGGGGGCCGGTCGACTTCGCGCCGCGAGCGAAAGCGATATTGCACAACGCTTGCCGAAGGAACAGTGGCCCGAATTGCAGTGGTCGGGCAGCGCGCATGTGCAGTTCGACCCAATTGCCGGCGAGCAGCGTGACAGTCTCACGATCGCACTTCGACAGTTCGTTGCATTTGATCGTGTGATCGCGCGCTCGCCAGAGGGTGAGGTGCGCGGGGAGACGATTCGCGCAAGCTTCGATCCGGGTGAGCTGGCGCGCCTGACACACGTGTCCGCCGAAGGAAGCGCTTCTGTCGTGGTGCGGGGTGAAGTGGAAGAGCGCGATATTGCCCGGGCGAACGCGGATCGGCTAGATGTGCTGTTCGATACGGCGCCCGAGAGCGCTGGGCGCATTGTGCCACTGATTGCGAGCGCCACGGGACACGCCAGGGCGAGCGCACGGGGTGATGAGATCGAAGCCGGGCTCATCTCACTCACGCTGGCCGAAGATGAGGCGCGTCAACTGCAGGTCACGGGAGCAGTCGCGGAAGACAACGCGCGGATCGCCACACGCCGTGGCTTGCTCGTTTCGGGCAGCCGGATTGATGCTGACGCCCTTGCGGGTGTGGTTGGTGTGGAAGGTGCGCCTGCCGTTGTGGGTGCATTCATCGGGCGCGACGATCTTGCCGCAAACAGCGATCGGTTCGAACATGGTTTGACGATCCTGGGCGACCAGATTCGCGTTGACGAGTCCAAGGCGAATCTGGTCGTGTTCGGCGGCGGCAATCTGTCCTATGCCCAGCGTGGCCACGATCGCACCGGGCACGACAAGATGAGCATTGACTTCTCGCGTGGGCTTCTGCTTGACGATCTGGCTGGGCGTGCGGAGTTGCTGGGCGCCGTGCAAGGGCGCGCGGAGGCCGGCGGCACCGAGCTTTATGACCTCGTCGCTGATCGCATCGTGCTCGAGACTGCGCCGGGCATGCTTGATGAGCAAACGCGCAGGCAACTGGAGAAAGCCGGCGCGCCTGTGGTGCGCGTGGCACACTTGGAAGCAACTGAAGACGAACCCGCGAAGGCTGAGCTGCGGCGATTTGCGGCGGCATCGGGTGATACGCCAGGCGTGCTCGAGTCAGCACTTGCGCTGCGGGGGCCCGTCATTTCCACGGACTTTGTGACACGCGTCGTCGATGTGCCCGAGGCCGGTACTTTGCTCGTCGAAGATCGTCGGGGCACCGAAGATGGCGGACCGTCACCCGATCCGTTTGCCGAGCAAGGGGCCGCGCCGGGTGGCGGTTCGCTGCGGGGCACGAGCGTCTTCAACTGGGCCGGGGCTTTTCAGCTGAACGCCGCATCTGGTGTCGCGACGATGGAGCGTTCGGTACGCCTGCGCCACCTCGCGCCCGGGGCAGAGCGGGCGGCGGAGCTCGAGTGCGAGCGACTGACCGCAAACTTTACACCGCTCGAGGCGCAATCCGATCCGAGCGCTGCGACATTGCAGTCGGCCCTTGCCGAGGGGGGCGTCTTTGCGCGGCACGGCGCAAATGAACTCGTGGCTGATCAAGTGCGCTTTGATGGAGGCACGTCGGAGCTGCTGGCGACGGCGCGCCCGGGCAATCGGGTCACCCTCTTCGATGCTGAGACGGCACGAAATATCGCGGCTGAGGGCATCATTATTGACCTCATCACAGGTGCTTGGCGAGCGACGCAGGTCTCGGGCTCGGGCTCGCAGTAGCCGCGCGGCAATGCGAGGCCTACGATCGGTCCGCGATTTGAACCAATTCCAGCCAAAGGACGTTCATGCGCACGCTTGTCGCCATTCCGGTCTACAACGAAGAGAAGTACATCCGTTCCGTCGTGTCGCGTGTTGTGCAGCACGCGCCAAACGAGGTACTGGTGATTGACGATGGCTCGACCGATCACACACCATGCTTGCTCGCGGAACAGCATGTTGAGGTCATTCGGCACGCGACAAATCGCGGCTACGGTCGATCCATGCAGGACGCGTTCCGTTGGGCTGCGGTCGACGGGTATGACTGGCTCATCACCATGGACTGCGATGAACAGCATGAACCGGAAGCAATCGGCGCATTTCTCGATGCGGCTGCGACCGACCAGTGGGATGTCATTTCAGGGTCGCGTTACTTGAGCCTTGTTGATGGGAATGGATGTCCTCCTGCGGCGCGGCGTGCAATCAACCAGACGATCGCCGCAGACCTCAACGAGCGTCTGGGGCTAGCTGTCACGGATGCATTCTGCGGCTTCAAGGCCTACCGCGTCGCGGCGTTGCGCGGGATGTCATTTACGGAGAGCGGCTATGCGTTCCCGTTGCAGTTTTGGGTGCAGGCGGTCGCCAAGCAGCTGCGCATCACGGAAATTCCCGTCAAGCTGATCTACAACGATCCGACGCGCACCTTTGGTGGACCGCTCAATGACGATTGTGTGCGCCTCGCGCACTATCGTGAGGTGCTGGACGCTGAATTGACGCGCTGCGCGGATCGACTCCCCGCAGTCCAGGTGCGCACGGGTCATGGCAGCCCACGCAGCCTCTGTGGCGAGTGCGCGGAGTGAGCACCAGCGCAGGCGTGCAGCGGGTTGTTTTGCAGCCCGACGCACAGGGCTGGGCGCAGCTCGCGCACGACGCGTGGGCGCACCGCTCGGAAGACGCATTGCGCTTCCGTTCGCAGGTCGGGTTGCCGACGGATCGTCCGATCATCATGACCGGCCATCAACCTGGCTTTTGGCATCCGGGCATCCTCGCGAAGTACATCGCGGCGGATCGACTGGCAAGGCAGGTCCACGGTGCCGCCGCCGCAGTGATCGTTGACCACGACGCCAAGCAACCGACGGTAATCGACATGCCTGTGCAATCCGCCGGAGGAAGTTGGGCCGCCCAGAGCGTCGATCTTTCAAGCGAGCGCGCCGCACCGGACACGCCAACAACCTATGCGAAGCGCAGTGCTTTGGCCCATGAGATGCTTGTTGCGGCGACCGGCACAAGCGTCGCTCGCGTCGCCCAGACAAACGTGCAATTGTTGAGCCCCTGGTTTCAATGCAGCGACTTTGATGCCGGCGCGATCCTGGCAACCGACTTTGGACGACAGCTCCTCGATGGTGCACGAACCGATGCACATGCGATGGCGAGCGCCTACAACGACGCGTTGTCTCGATGGAATGTGGGCATCCCAAGGCTGACGATCGAATCGGGCCAACGCGTCGAGCTGCCGCTCTGGTGGATCGATCGATCAGGCGAGCGCCGGCGCGCATGGTCGGATGACCAGACGGAACAAACCGAGTCGCGCCTCGCGCCGCGCGCACTACTCTTGACCGCGCTTCTCCGCATGGTGGGGTGTGATCTGTTCGTCCACGGCACGGGGGGTGGGGTCTACGACCAGGCAACCTCCGCATGGATCGGCACTTGGTTGGGGCGAGATCTAGCGCCAATGGTGGTCGCAAGTGCCGACGTCCTGTTACCGCTCGAGCATGCTGGCCCGGGCCGGGCGGAAGCGGCGCGGGCAACATGGCAGGCGCACCGCGCCCCGCACGATCCGAGCCTTCTTGGCGAAATGGAACGCAGTGCCACAAAGCATGCGATGCTCCGGGAGATCGAGGGGACACGTGACGCCGGTGCGCGAAGGGCAATCTACGAACGAATGCATGTGGAGCTGGCAGCGTATCGCACGGCCCATGCCGCGCAACTGGAGGCACTGTCACGCCAGGCCGCTGACACGCAACGGGCGGCGAAGCGGGCGGATGTTGCTGAGCGGCGTGACTGGCCAGCAATGCTTTATGCCCCGGAGGTGCTGGAGGAGCTGGCGAGCCGCATCGAAGCGGCGCTGGCGTCATCTGCCGCGCCAGCCGATGTATGATGTGAATCATGGGCGGTAACTTCGTCAATCTGCTGGTCTTTGTGCTGGTCGTGGGCGCGCCGCTGCTCTCCTGGATTGCTGGGAAGATCAAGGAAGCCCACGAGCTCAAGCGGTTGCGCGATGTGGCCCGGAAGAACTATGAGGAACAGCTGCGCACCGGTCGTGCGCCTGAGCAGCCTGCACCATCGAAGAAGGAGCCTGCGAAGCCCACGCGTACTGCTGCTGACTTGCAGGCGTTGGCGGAGCGCAGGCAGCAGCAGCTGCGCGAGCTGCGCCAGCGCCAGATCGGGCAAGCCGCGCCCGCAGCCCCCGTGAAGCCCACGCAGCGTCCCGCCCAGCGACTACCTGGCGTTGCCCGTCCAGCCGGGTCAGGCGGTCCCACGCCGCGTCCGAACGCCGGAGGGCAGCGACCCCTACGCCAAAGCGCCCCGATTGCGCGTCAGACGCAACGTGGTGCCGATCGTTCCCGAAGGGAGTCGACCACACGCGCCGTCACCCCGACGCCGCCCGGTGCGCGCGCCGTCCAGTCCGTTCTGGCGCAGGCGATGGCACAGAAGGCGGTGCCCGCAGCGCCGCCACCGCGCGGCGTCACGCCAACGCCTGTTGGTGTGCGACCAGTTGTGCCGACGCGAGAGGACCTCCGCCGAGCCATCGTGTTGAGCGAGCTGCTCGATCGTCCCGTTTCGCTGCGGGACGAGGCCTAGCGCCAAGGCGTGTATACTCCGCCTCTTATGCCTGCAGCTGCGCGTCAACAAAGAGCAAGCCAAGCACTCGCGGTCCAGCGCGGGCGCATCAGTCGCCTCAAGCGAGCGATGCGATCGAAGGGGCTGTCGACGCTGCTCGTCACGAACCCGCCGGACGTGCGCTACCTGACCAGTTTTCATGGCGAGGCATCTTGGCTCATCATTGGCCCGGGGAAGCCCGTGGTGATTTCGGACTTCCGTCTCGCGGAGGACCTCGCGCCGATTCGTTCACTCGCGAAGGTGGTGATCCGCTCGGGCGAGACGATGGTCGATGCCGTGGCGAAGGTCATGGGGCGCGGGCGCACAAAGCTTGGCGTGCCGCGGGCCCACCTGACCCTCGACGAATATGCGCAACTGACCAGCGCCCTTGGCGCATCGAGGCTTGTCGCGACTGGTGGACTCATCGGCGCGTTGCGCGAGCGGAAAGACGCCGGCGAAGTGACGGTGTTGCGCAAGGCCATTCGCATGCAGGAAGCGGCGCTGCGCAACGTGCTACCCACGATTGAGCCCGGGCAGACTGAGAGCGAAGTGTGTGCGCTCTTGGAATATGAGATGAAGGCCTTGGGCGCTGACGGCCCGTCGTTCGAGACCATCATCGCGGCGGGGGCGAACAGCTCCAAGCCCCACGCACGCCCCGGGCGAACCAAGGTGCGCCGCGGGCAACTGCTGCTCATTGACTGGGGCGCGTGCGTGCAGGGGTACCACGGCGACCTGACACGCACCTTCACGATCGGCAAATGGCCACGCAAGTTCGAGGACATCTATTCGATCGTCCTCGATGCGCAGCTCGCTGCGATCGATGCCATCAAGCCCGGCATCCTAAGCAGCGATGTCGACAAGGTTGCACGCGACATCATTACCAAGGCGGGGTATGGCGATGCCTTTGGGCACGGGCTGGGCCACGGTATCGGGCTCAATATTCATGAGGCGCCAAGTCTGGGAAGGACTGCAAGTGGCAGGCCGCCTTCCGTGCTTCAGCCGGGCATGGTCGTGACCGTCGAACCGGGGATCTACCTGCCAGGTGCAGGCGGCGTGCGCATCGAGGATGATGTGCTGGTGACCGAGCGTGGTCGGCGTGTGCTGTCGACGCTCCCCAAAGACAAGAAGTGGGCGAAGCTGGCATGATTGATATTCGCAGGCTCAAGGAACTGGTCCGCCTGATGGTCGAGAACGATCTCTCGGAACTCGACCTGCGCGACGAACAAGAATCGGTCGTGCTTCGGCGCGGGATGGGCGGACAGATCGTCATGCCCGCCGCCCCCATGGCCCACGCCGCCCATGCTCCTGCGCCCGCGGCGCAGCCCGCCCCCGCGCAGGCCAGTGCAGGCGACAGCGGTGATGACGACGGGCTTACACCGATCACCTCGCCCATGGTTGGCACGTTCTATTCATCGCCCGACCCTGAAAGCCCGGCGTATGTCAGCGCGGGAAGCAACGTGGATCCCGATACGGTCGTGTGCATCGTGGAGGCGATGAAGGTCTTTTCGGAGATCAAGGCTGAAGTATCGGGCGTGATTGAGAAGGTGCTAGTGAAGAGCGGCGAGCCCGTCGAGTATGGGCAAACGCTTTTCCTGGTGCGCGGCGCGTAACACGGATGGACGCAGCGGCATGTTGAAGCGAGTGCTGATCGCCAATCGGGGGGAAATCGCGTTGCGCATTCTGCGCGCGTGCCGCGAGCTTGGGCTCGAAGTCGTCTGCGTGTATTCCGAGGCCGATGCGCAGGCGCCGTTCTTGAAGCTCGCCGACCGCACGGTCTGCATCGGACCCGGGACCGCGAGCGAGAGCTACCTGAATATCCCGCGCATCATCGCCGCTGCGGAAGTCACGGGCGCCGATTCGATTCATCCGGGGTATGGCTTCCTCGCCGAAAACGCTCACTTTGCTGAAGTCTGCAAAGAAAGCAATTTCGAGTTCATCGGGCCGTCGCACGAAGCCATGGCCCTGTTGGGCGACAAGATCTCCTGCAAGCAACTCGCACGCAAAGCGAAGGTCCCCGTCTTCCCCGGCTCCGATGGCGCGATTGAAGAAACCGACGAGGCCATTGAAGTGGCGGAGAAGATCGGCTTTCCTGTCATCGTCAAAGCGGCGGCGGGGGGCGGCGGGCGCGGCATGCGCATCGTGCGCTCCCAGAACGAACTTGCCAAAGCCATTGCCCAGGCCCAGCAGGAGGCAAAGGCTGCCTTTGGGAACGGCGCCGTCTATGTGGAGAAATTCCTCGAGCATGCGCGTCACGTCGAAGTGCAGGTCATCGGTGACAAGCATGGCAATGCCGTGCATCTCTATGAGCGCGACTGCTCGACACAGCGCCGCCACCAGAAGCTCATCGAAGAAGCGCCGGGACCGCACATCGATCCACGCAAGCGCGATGATGTCTGCAAGAGCGCTGCGCGACTGGTCAAGAGCGCGAAGTACGCTGGCGCCGCGACCGTCGAGTTTCTGATGGACGACAAGCAGCACTTTTATCTGCTTGAGGTCAACACGCGTGTGCAGGTCGAACACCCGGTGACCGAGCTAATCACCGGTGTGGATATCGTGAAGACTGGCATTCGCGTTGCAGGCGGCGAAGAGTTGCCGTTCCGCCAGCGCGATATCAAGGCCAACGGGCACGCGATGGAATTCCGCATCAATGCTGAGGATTGGAAGCGGAGCTTCGCACCGTGTCCTGGACCTATCGAGCGATTCGACGTGCCAGGCGGCCCCGGGGTACGCGTCGATACGCATGTGGTCGCGGGCTACCGCGTGCCGCCCAATTATGACTCGATGATTGCCAAGCTGCTCATCCATGCCGAGGATCGGGACGCATGCATCGCCCGTGCCAGACGTGCATTGGCGGAGTTCCAGGTCGAGCCACTCAAGACCACCATCAGTCTGCACCGCGAGTTGCTCGACAACCCGAGCTTCCAGAAGGGCGGGATGGACATTCACTATCTGGAGCGCCTGCTCGCCAACGGCTAGGACCCGCTCGCCGCTTCCCCAACCCGTCCAAGTTTTCCAGAACCCCTATTTTTGCAGGGTGGAAGAGCCTACGGGCCGTGCGGGTTGCGCGGTTCCTGGCGATTGTGCAGTTTTTGCAGGGTATTCCTTGCCGGTGGGCAGGATGGGGATAGATTCCCCTAGCACAAGGGACCTTCGCACAGGGATCCCACCAGAGGAGTCGGACATGAAGGCCATTTTTTCCGCGGCAGCGGCCATGCTATTGGCCGGCGCTGCGCAGGCATCAATGATGGGTGGACTGGTCATTGGCGGCGCGGACGACGTCAACGACGTTCTGTATCTCGAGCCGGGGCAGGCGCCAGTTCCGCTTTTTGAGAACTACAGCGTTTGGGGTGTCGCAGCAGACAACGACAACGGGCTCCTGTACTTCGTGGCAGGCGATCAGTTGTCGAGTTGGAGCATTGCCGAGTTTGGCAATCTCACGCCGCCCACGCCTCTCGTCAGCATGACCAAGCAGGGTGGAGGCCAGCTCACACCCGCCGGGCTGACCTGGGCGAATGGCAAGCTTTACGGCTCAGAGGTCAACTCGGGCGTTGGCAACACGGGCTCCATTTGGGAAATCAACACCGTGACTGGTGTCGGCACGCCCATCTACACCTATGACGCCAAGCAGTTCAAGCTCGATGCACTCTGCTTCGACGATGACTCAGGGCTCTTCTACTTCCTCGATAGCGATCTGTCCGGTGGGCGAGGCCTCTGGTCGATCGATCTCATCGGTGGCGGCGATCCCGTGTTCATCACCGACTTTGCTGCTTCGCAGTCGGCGACGCTCGCGTCTGGTCTTGCGATCAATAAGGGCCGCGCCTACCTCGTGCCGGGACGCTCTGGTCCGAGCAATGCGCCCATCGCTGTGTTTGACCTGAACACGAGCATGTTCGTCGACGAGATCGAGAACCCGCTGGGCGGCGGCCTCAAGCAGGGCGGCGCCACGTGGCTCGTTCCCACGCCCGGCGCGATGGCGATCATGATGGCCGGCGGCATCGTTGCGATGCGCCGCAGACGATAGAAGGCCGCAACACTGAGGCGGCGGTGTGCCCCGCCTCCCTCTGACTCATCACGGATGTGACTGGCCCGAGACTGCACGGCGGATTCAAAACGATCCGTCGTGCTGGTCTCGTTTTTGGGGAGACCGCGCCGGCCCACCTCAGCCTCGATGCACCGGGTGTGCCGCCGCCTGCGCGTCCCGCTGGATGCGAATCGTACTGATCGGCACGAATGCACCGCGCCCAATCCCTTCGCAACACTTGGCCGTCCGCCGCCACGCGGCCTCGTCTTTCAGATTGTCGGGCCACCACGGAAACGTTCGACACTGCGTCGGGCGATCCATATATACGCTGCATGTGCCCCGCGAGGGATCCGCCGATCGATCGAGAAAGACACAATCAAACTGTCCTGACTTCGGCGCTGTTTCACGCTCGATGAGTGAGCGCCCCTCGGGCGTCATGTGCGTGAACTGTGCCACGAATGCTTCGGTTGTCATGCCAAGCCGTGCTGCGAGCGCGTCGACCTCGCGCGGTGTGACGAGCACCGCGCCCTCGGGTCCGGTGCAGCACGCGCCGCACTGCGTACACTCGAATCGCAGCCTGCTGGCGCCGCCGGCGCCCGAGTACCACTCCCTGGATCCGCCGCGCGTCACGCCCAGACCTCGCCTTGCACGAACTCCACTGAATTGCCCGCCGGATCGCGCACATACAGCGAGCGCCCGCCTGGCGCCCACGTGTGTTCGTGTTCGATGGTGACGCCATGCGCACGCAACGCTTCGCGCCACGCCTCGATGTCCTTCACATGAAAGGCAATATGGCCTTGGCCCGTGCATCCATGTGCAGGTACGCTTCGCCCCGCCTCGGATGACTCCTGTGCATCGAAGAGCAGGAGCATCGCCCCGCTTGGCAATCGGAACTTCCATGCCGCGTCATCCGGCGCGCCGTGCGGGAGCAACCCAAGCACATCGCGATAGAACCGTGCCGCTGCCGGTACATCCGGCGCGTACAGCACCGTCTCGTATACCCCTTGGATCGTTGGCGCTGTCATGACTCCACGCGCACCGCAACGATTGTCTGGTCATCCTGACGATCCCGCGAGCCCGTGTGTTCGAACAGTCGGCGGTGAATCGATTCAATCACACACGTTGGCTCGCCTGTGCATTGGGTGAGCGCCTCGTGCAACCGGTGTGTGCCGAACATATCTGGCTTCGGCTCCGGGCTGAATGCCTCCGTGATGCCGTCGGTATAAAGCACGAGCGTTTGCCCCGGCGTGACTTTGTGCGTCGCCTGCTCATACTGATCCTCCGCCAAAATGCCCAGGGGCAGTGACGTCGCTTCGCCCAATTCGGAGACGCCGCCGCCCACCGTGTGCAGCATCGGGCGCGGATGCCCCGCATTGGAATACGTGATCGTGCGCCGGACCGGATCGAAGTAGCCCAGAAACGCGGTGACAAACCGGCTTTCCAATTGCTTTTGCGCCAGCTCATGATTGGCGTGCGCAAGCACCTCGGCGGGCCCGTCGGCGCTTGGCGCATGTGCATGCATGATCGAACTCAT
>JAGQOH010000123.1 GCA_020427635.1 Phycisphaerales bacterium | reverse complement strand
GCCAATGGCTTGCGCACGCCGCCGCCGACATTGCTCACCAGGACGTCGAGCCGGCCGAGCCGGTCGCCGATCCCGGCGATCGCGTCCGTCACTGCGCCGGCGTCGCGCACATCGAAGGCGGCCGCGTCGGCGCTGCCGCCTGAGGCCCGGATGCCGGCGACGGCGGAGTCGAGCCGGTCGGCGTCGCGGGCGTTCAGGACGACATGCGCCCCCGCCGAGGCCAATGCTTCGGCAATTGCCAAGCCAATGCCGCGCGAGGCGCCGGTGACGAGGGCGACCCGCCCGTCGAGCGAGAGGAGCCGGGCCGCCGGGATGCTCACGCCGGTGCTGCCCCGGCACCCTGGCGGGCGAGATCCTTCATCACCGCGTGGGCGGCTTCCTCGATGCGGGCGAAATGGTGGTCCTCGTGCGCCAGGGTCACGCAGTAGCGCCGCAGCGGCTGGGCCGCCGTGGCGATGCCGTGGTCGAGCAGGCCACGGCGAAAGGCGGCATCGAGGGCGAGA
>JAGQOH010000122.1 GCA_020427635.1 Phycisphaerales bacterium | reverse complement strand
AGCCGCACCGATAGCACGGGCGATCGGTCAGGATGACCTCACCCGGCGTCCGCGTCGCAGGCGTCGTCACGGGGTCGACCGGCATGATCAGCCAAGTGTACCGGTGGGGTCGGGATCGGTGGCACCAGCGTCAGGCCGACGCCAGCGCCCGCACCGCCCCCACCGCCGCCTCAAACAGCAGCCGGCCCGGGGTCGGCCCCGTGCGCACGCCCGCATCCAGCCTCGTCCACGCCGGGTGGCGGGTCCAGTCGAGATAGCGCTCGGGGTGCGGCATGAGCCCGAAGATCCGGCCAGACGCGTCACAAATACCGGCGATGTCACCCTGCGACCCGTTGACGGCCTCGGTGTACCGCAGCGCGATGTGCCCGCCCGATTCGAGAGCCGCGAGCGTTGCCCCGTCCTTCGCGACGAACCGCCCCTCGCCGTGGGCGATCGGGAGCATCATCGGCTCACGCCCGAACCCCCCCGCCAGCTCACGCGTCCAGATGCAACGGTCGCCCACC
>JAGQOH010000121.1 GCA_020427635.1 Phycisphaerales bacterium | reverse complement strand
CAAACCGATCGGCCGGGACCCGACACCGACCGCACGCCCTCCATCGCGGCGTTCTCGCTCGGGCCCTTCCAGACCAACTGCTATGTCGTCCGCAACCCCGGGTCCGCGGCCGCCTGGATCGTCGACGCCGGCTTCGACCCGTCGCCGCTCATCGAGTTCGTGCGTTCCCAATCGCTCCGCCCCCAAGCCCTGATCCTGACCCACGCCCACGCCGACCACATCGCGGGCGTCGACGCGGTCCTCAACGCCTTCCCCAATCTCCCGATCCACATCCACCCCGCCGAGCGTGCCTGGCTCAGCGATCCGCACGCCAACCTCAGCGCCGGCATGGGGCTGCCCGTCGTCTGCCGATCCATCACCAAGACCCGCGTCCACGATCTGCAGGACGCCGACACGCTCACGCTCGATGACCAGGTGTGGCGCATCGCGCACACGCCGGGTCACTCGCCCGGCAGCGTCTCGCTGATCAACGAGGAGGCGCGCACCGCGATCGTTGGCGATGTGCTCTTCA
>JAGQOH010000120.1 GCA_020427635.1 Phycisphaerales bacterium | reverse complement strand
CCCGTGGGTGCGGTCTCTGCTCTAATCAGCATTCCAAACGTGTGGTTCTGCGGCTCGTACCCGACAGGATTCACGCGGGCGATCGCCCCTGTCGTTTACGCCGTCCCCAGGGGTCTTGGCTCAAGGCTTGGCCACGTCACTACCCTGCCCCCATGCCCGTCACCTTCCACCATCGCACGCTTCCCAATGGCCTGGCCGTGCTGGCCGAGGTCGATCCCGCGGCCCACTCGGCGGCGGCCGGGTTCTTCGTCAAGACCGGGGCCCGCGACGAGACGCCCGCGCTCATGGGCGTCTCGCACTTCCTCGAGCACATGATGTTCAAGGGGACCGACGACCTGTCGGCCGACCAGATCAACCAGGCCTTCGACGCCATGGGGGCCAGCAACAACGCGTACACCTCGGGCGAGATGACCTGCTTCTACGCCAAGGTGCTGCCCGAGCACCTCGACACCGGCGTGCGCCTGCTGGGCCGGATGATGCGTCCGGCCCTGCGCCAGGAGGACTTCGACTCCGAGAAGAAGGTCATCCTC
>JAGQOH010000119.1 GCA_020427635.1 Phycisphaerales bacterium | reverse complement strand
CGCGATCCCAAGACCCTCGCTCGTCCGTGGGCTGTCCCCGGGCAGAAGGGCATGGAGCACCGGATTGGTGGCCTCGAGAAGTCAGGCGCAACCGGCGACATCAGCTACGACCCGCGCAACCACCACGAGATGACGCTCGCTCGCAAGGCCCGCGTCGACCGGATCGTCGATGATGTCCCGAACCTTGAAGTGACGGGCCCAATCGAAGGCGACCTTCTCGTCCTCGGCTGGGGCGGCACCTACGGCGCCATCACCAGCGCCACCGAGAATGCCCGCCGGCGTGGCCTCAGCGTGGCGAGTGCCCACCTCCGGTACCTCAATCCATTCCCCGGGAACCTCGAACAGGTTCTGCGAAGCTATAAGCACGTGCTCATCCCCGAACTCAACACGGGTCAGCTTTCCATGCTCATCCGCGGCAAGTTCGTCATCGATGCCGTGCCGTTCAACAAAATCTCGGGTCAGCCGTTCAAAATCGCGGAGATCGAAGGAAAGATCGACGAAGTGCTTGGCCGGAGCGGACCCTACGAAATCGAATTCGGCCAGGGTTC
>JAGQOH010000011.1 GCA_020427635.1 Phycisphaerales bacterium | reverse complement strand
GAGTTCGGCGCCTATGTCGACATCTTGAAGACGCTAGCGGCCGGCAAGTATCGCGACCAATCGCTTGGTCGCGCAGGCGTCGTGAACTATGGCGGTTTGCACTACACGTGTTTCCAATGCGCCTACGACTGGCGTCGTGACATCTCCGAGCAGGCCGTCGCGCTGCACGAGAAGATCACAGAAGCGCAGGAGCTGAATCGCGCCGCGCGCAAACTTCCGCCTGGGTATCCCATCAAGGTCGATCTTGTCGCCCACTCGATGGGTGGCATGGTCGCCCGCTACTACCTCATGTACGGCCCGCACCCACTACCGATTGATGGATCGATGCCCGAAGTGACGTGGGAGGGGGCGCGCAACGTCTCCCGCGCCATCATCATCGGCACACCCAACGCCGGCTCTGTCCTCGCGCTCAAGCAACTTGTCGATGGCTGGGACCTCAACCCGCTCTTCCCCAACTACCGACCCGCGATGCTCGGCACGATGCCTGCCATCTACGGCCTCATGACGCGCACGCGCCACGCACGCGTCGTTGACACCTCAGGCGCACCAGTTGACCTCTACGACCTCACCACATGGCAGCGATACAAGTGGGGGCTCGCTAACGACGGCGCCGAGACCGATCGCGTGTTGCGATGGCTGCTCCCCGAGGTCGCGTCAAAGGAGCAGCGCCGCACCATTGCACTTGATCACCTGAAAAAGTGCCTCGACAAGGCGAAGCAGCTGCACGCCGCCCTGGATGTGCCGGCTCCATTCCCGCCCGGGCTTGAGGTCCACCTTTTTGCGGGGGATGCCGTCCAAACTGCTGAGATCATCACCGTCTCCGGCGCGGGCAAACTGCGCATCACCACCAAGGCCGCGGGCGACGGCACCGTCACACGCAACAGCGCCCTTATGGACGAGCGCGTCGGCAGTGATTGGCGCGTGGGCCTGCAGTCGCCCATTCCCTGGACCTCCGTGCATTTCATTGCCGCCGACCACATCGGCCTGACCTCCGCCCCAGCGTTCAGCGACGACGCCCTCTTCCTGCTTCTCGAAGCGCCACGAACCCCCTGAAAGCGTTTGCCTACCATTCCCACCAACCAGGTACGGAGCCCGATCGTTCGGGCCAAGGAGGAATCACCATGCGCTCCACAAGCACCATGACCGCCATCAGCGCCGCAGCCGCCATCGCCGGCGTCTTGACCTTCGCTGCGCTCGCAAGACAGCAGCAGCAAATGCCTAACGGCGCTCAGCAGCCAGACCTTGGCAAAATGCTCGTCGACGGGCTCAAGAACACGAATGGTTGTCTTGGCGTCGACCGTTGCCAGTGGGCAGACTCCGGGCGTCTCACCATTTGCGCCTGGTTCGAGGACAAGGCCGCCGTCGTGCGCTGGTTCGACTCGCCCGCGCATGTACAACTCATGCGCGCGCTTGGAGACGACCCCGCGAAGCATGAGCCGCTGGCAGATGTCTCAGATGATGTCCCCGTGATGGTCATGGCCACAATGACGGTCGGCAAAGGTCAGCCGCTCGGCCCCTTTCCCGCTTCACAGTTCTCCGTCGAGCTCTACACGCCCTTGCCTGGCGGGGCGGCGATCAACGGTCGCCTCGCGCCGAATGACTTCAAGATTCCGCATTTCAATACCTACAAGCCCGACACCGAAGGGGGCCAAGGGAAAGGCCAGCCGGATTCGGGCGATCGACGCTGACCGATCCCACGCCCGCTAACTGAACGATTCAGCCGCGCCGATCCACCCGATCGGCGCTGTTGCGCGCGCTCGGCCGAGCCACCCTCCCGCGCTTCGGGCCGGTGGCCGATACCCCCAACGTCCGCCTTTGGGGCGGTCACTGAGGGAGGCCGCGCAGATGAGCAACCAGCCGTACCGCTTCAAGACGGGCCACGACAATCCCATCCGCAAGGCGGTCCACTGGTGGACACACCGGCGGAGTGGCCCCGACCTGATCTGCGATGCGGTGATCCTCGCGCTCGCAGCGATCATCCTCGATTTTGCAACCCTCTTTGTCTCGCTCGTGGTCGACTCATACGCCATCGAGCAGGAGCCCCCGGCGCTCGTCGCGGGCCTTGGGGGCATGCTTGTTCGAACCATGGTGGTTGCGGCGATCGTCGTCGGGGGCATCGGATTCGTGCGCTTCGCACGCGAGGGTGCGGAGACCATGAATCGGGCCAAGCGGGGGGGCGGCTCGCCTGCCCTGACCAAGTCCGATGACCAGGACCCCGAATCCGCCGATCATCGCGACGCGGCCTAGCCGGGCCACGGCCCGCCAGTTCGCCGCACTTGAGACCCAGTCTCAATCCGGATAGCATCCTCCGGAATCCCGAGGCCAGCCGCCCCGGGCCGGAGCCAATCGTTGACAACCATCGCGGCTCAATCCGCTCGCCCTGAGCGCATCAATCTGCCGGTGCTGCAGTTGCGCCGTGGCGATCGAGCACGCGTCCACTCGGCCGACCTGCCTGCGGAGGACCTGGAACTTCTGCGTGCCATGGGCCTGCGCACCGGCGCCCGGATCCGTGTGTGTCGACTTGGCAAGCCATGCATTCTTGAACTGTGCGACGAGCGCTGCGGCACTGGCTGTCGGATTGGGCTCGATGCGGGCCTGGCAGCACGCCTGATGGTCAGCCTCGAGGATTGACGTGACTAGCGGTGTCGCCAGTGCGCCGCCTGCGATGCGCACGATTGTGCTGCTGGGCAATCCGAACGTTGGCAAGACAACACTGTTCAATCAACTTGCTGGCGTGCGCCACAAGACCAGCAATTTCCCAGGCACGACGCAGGAGGCACATATTGGCAAGCTTGCGGGCGCTGAAACAACGCGCCTGATCGACTTGCCAGGTATTTACTCGCTTGAGCTTGAGCAGAGCGAGGCGCGCGTCTGCCGTGCCGTTCTTGACGGCGCATTGGCACCGCAAGGCGAACGCCCCACCAAGCCTGATGCGTTGCTGATCATTGTGAATGCAACCAACCTGGGTCGATGCGTGCGCTTGGTCGGCGAAGCGGCACGGCGCGAGATTCCCATCGCGGTCGCCATGAACATGGCCGATGTGGCGCGCAAACGCGACGTCAGGCCCGACCCCGATGGTCTTGCCAAAGCCCTTGGCTGCCCTGTCACACTTGTCAGCGGGCGCACAGGCGAAGGTGTCGGGCAGCTCGTTGCGTCTCTTTCGCGAGCAAGCCTGGTCGCCCCGCCTGCCGAGGATGTCGCCTTCGATCGCTGGTGCGACGAAGCGTTTCTCGCGGGCATGACACCACACACGCATGCAACCCCTGATCGACTGACCGATCGGTTGGATCATGTTCTGACCCATCCGGTGCTGGGGCTCCTTGCATTTGCACTCGTGATGACAGGGCTGTTCTGGGTCGTCTTCCGTGTCGCCGCCTACCCGATGGACTGGATCGACCACGTCTTTGCCTGGCTTGCAAACCTCGTGCATTGGCTCATGCCGCCCGGCATCCTCCAAGACATGCTTGCCAACGGCGCAGTCGCTGGCGTCGGCGCAACCGTCATATTCGTGCCGCAGATTTGCCTGCTGTTCTTCCTGGTGAGTTTGCTGGAAGACACTGGCTACCTGGCACGCGGCGCGCTCGTCATCGATCGCTGGATGCGCCCCTTTGGCCTCTCAGGGCATTCCTTTGTCCCATTCCTCAGCGCTCACGCCTGCGCGCTGCCCGCGATCATGGCCGCCCGCGCCGTGCCCGATCGGCGCGAGCGACTCGCGACCATTCTCGCGGCACCGTTCATGAGTTGCACGGCGCGCATACCGGTCTATGTGCTCCTCACCGTCGTGCTCTTTCCCGCTTCCCCCGCGCGCCAGGCGATTGCGTTCACGGGCGCCTATGTGCTCGGCATCGTGGCTGGGCTGCTGAGCGCACTCGTTGCGCGCAGAACAATCCTGCGCGGCCAGGCGCGCGCCATGGCCCTCGAACTGCCGCCCTATCGCCTGCCTTCGCTGCGCACCGCGCTCCTCCACACCTGGGACCGCGGCAGCGTGTTCCTGCGCAAAGCCGGCGTCGTGATCCTCGGCATCTCAATCGTCCTCTGGTGGCTCGGTGCCTACCCCGTCGTTGACCCACCAATGGAAGCACAAGCCCTGCGCGCACAAGCCGCGCTTCTTCCCATGGACGGCCCCGAGTTGCAGGCAGACGCGGATCGCCTCGAAATCCAGCACGCCGCTCGCAGCACCTTCTTGGGACGCATCGGCGGTGTGGTCGAACCCGTCCTCCGTCCGATCGGCTGCGATCGCCAACTCGCGATTGGCGTCCTCGCTAGCTTTGCCGCACGTGAGGTCTTCGTGTCCACCATGGCCGTGCAGGTCTTGGGCAATGAAAGCGCAGACGATCAGAGCGTCATCGCCGCCCTGCGCCACGCCCGGCGCGACGATGGCTCACGCCTGTTCGACCGCCCCACAAGCTGGGCCCTCCTCGTCTACTACGTCCTCGCCATGCAGTGCCTGCCCACGCTTGCCGTCACCGCCAGGGAAGCTGGGGGGTGGAAGTGGGCTGGGATTCAGTTGGCGTGGATGAGCGGCCTCGCCTACGTTGCCGCGACTGCAGTACACATGCTTGTGCGCACGATTGGAGCCTGAGCCGTGAAGTTCCCCGTCGATGATTGGCAGTTCTGGGTGGCGACGTTCATCGTCATGCTGGTGATTGCATACGCCTTCTGGGTCAACCTGCGCAAGCGCGCCAAGCGCGGCGTCTCCACGCGACTCACCATCGAAGGCGAGCCCCAGAAGGGCGCAACCAAGTGACCATCCGCTGGGCCAACATCGACGCCTTCACCTTCGACTGCTACGGCACGCTCATCGACTGGCAGGCCGGCATCCACAATGCCATCAATGGCGCATTGGCGCAGCTTGGGCGCGCGCCCATGCCCGATGCCGAACTGTTTCGCAGCTACGCCGAGGCAGAGCGCTTCGAAGAGCGCGGCGTTTGGAAGCCCTACCGCGAAGTCTGCCGCAACGTGGCGCGCACATTGCTCGGGCCGAGCACACCCAGCGCCCTCTGGAGCACGCTGGCGGATTCGATCAAGGACTGGCCGGCTTGGCCTGACACGGTGGAGGCGCTGCGGGCGCTCAAGCGCCGTGGCAGACTCGTCATCGTGAGCAACATTGACGACGAACTGTTTCGCACGACAGCACGCAAGCTTGATGTGCGGTTCGATCATGTCGTGACCGCGGAGCAGGTGCGGAGCTATAAGCCAGGAAAGGCGCACTTCGAAGAGGCACTGAAGCGATTGGATTTGCCCGCGGAGCGCGTGCTGCATGTGGCCGAGAGCCGTTTTCATGACATCGTGCCTGCGCAAGAGATGGGCTTCCCGACGGCGTGGATCAATCGGAGCGGCGGCGCCCCGGCAGCGAGCGGGAGCGCGGATGTCGTCGCGGATCTTGAGGTGCGGAACATGCGGGAGTTGGTTGAGGCAATGGAGCGGGGGAAGCGATGAAGCGCAGGTGGCCCATCGCGATTGGTGTGCTGTTGCTTGCGATCTTCGGCGTGTGGTTGGTGTTGTTGAGTACTTCGGCCGGGCCGCCGCCGTTGCAGGTCAGTGAGGTAGAGGCAGAGCAAGTGGCGCGTGGAGCGTGGATCGCGCTGTCAGACGAGTCGAGAACGCCGATCGAGCGGGCGCAACTCCTGGCATCGCTTTACGACTATCGGGATGCAATCAGTCAGTTGCAATATGAGGCGGTTGAGGGTGACGAGTGGAAGGTGTCATTGAACGGTACTGCTGTCGTCGGGACGATGGATCGAGCGGATCCCGAATGGTGCGCCGACTGCTTCAATGAGACGTTCGAAGCGTTGCATCAAATATCCATGTGCGATGCGCTCCGAGCCTACATGGTGCTGGATGCCTTGGCGGGCGGCGTGGCATCTTCAGTCGTCGAAGACAATCAATGGATCGTGGCAGCTGCGCTGCGCGGACACATTCTGCGAGAACTGGAGCACGCTGCGTCAGAAGGAAACTGTGACGCTGGCGTAAGGGGAGCGCGCAAGCTCGTCGAATGGCACAAAGATCAGGCTCTGAGGCCTTGGGAACGACAGTTGCTTCCAAAGCGGCTCATCCCGGATTCGTTGGTCGACGCATGTTGCGAGTAGTAGCCCCTCACCCGTCTCGCCGTTGGCGAGCCACTCTCTCCCCGCACTCGGGGCGAGGGAGCAAGACGTGGCTTTCGGGGAGTCTGGCTACGGCACCATGAATGGCGGAACAAACCCATTGCATCGCCCGCTTTGCCACGCTAGCCTCGCATGTTGAACCCGAGCCCAGTTGGCGTGCAAGCCGACCGACGTGGCTGAGGTAGAGAGTGAGGTCACAAATGAGTGCGAAGTTGTGCGCGGCAGCGGGTATGGTCGCATTGGTAGCGAGTGCTGCGAGCGCCATGCCCATGTATGACATCATCGACTTGGGACTGGTGAACGCCACCGACATTGGGGTGCAAGGCAATGCCGTCTCGCCCAACGGCATCTATGCGACCGGTCGCGGGTTCGGCGCGCCGACAACTTCCTTCCTCTATTCACAAGTTGGCGGCATGGCCTCGCTTCCCAATGATCCGTCGCGTGGCTTTGGCGTAGGCAACGGCGTCAATGATGCGGGCATCGTCGCGGGCACCGGCGCCACGACCTCCTTCGGCTCGAGCCCGTTGCCTTTGATTTGGCAAAGCGGCGCCGTCGCGCAACTGCCACTTCCCGCGGGCGAGACGCTCGGGCGCGCGAATGACATCAACAACAACAATCTCGCGGTGGGTTCGGTCAACGGCGGCTCGCTGGAGCGCGCATCGTATTACACGACGACGACCGGCACGACGATCACTGCGACTGGACCGGGTGGTGTGCTCATGACGACGGCGTATGGCGTGAATGACGCTGGCATTGCCTGCGGCAACGGCATCGATCCCAACAACGCGGCGCGCAATGTTGGCCTCCGCTATGACATCAACACGGCGCAGCTCACAGAGATCGGCGCCCTGCCGGGCTTGAACGGCGCGCTGGCGTTCGGCATCAGCGAAGCAGGCCACATCACAGGCAGCAGCATGCTTAACCAGGGCTCCGGCACGCCTTTCGTTTGGACGAGCGGCGGCGGCATGGTTGCCATTCCCTTGCCGACCGGTGCGACCTCGGGCTCGGGGCGCGGCGTCAACTCGTCAGGTTGGTGCGTGGGCAATGCAGGTGGCGTCTTTGCTGTGCCGTGGCTCTACGACGGCGTGCAGACCTACCGCGTGCAGGACCTCATTCCTGCGGGCTCGGGTTGGGATCTCTCGATGAACACCTCGTCGTCGGCGCTGGGCATTTCAGACGATGGCGTGATCGTTGGCACGGGCATTCACAATGGCAATACGCGTGCGTACATGATGGTGCCGATCGTGCCCTGCCCGGGCGATGCCGATGGCGACCGCGATGTCGACCTGACAGACCTGAACCTTGTGCTGTTCAACTTTGGCAACGTGGTGACACCGGGCACGAATGGCGACGTCGATGGCGATGGGGACGTCGATTTGACGGACCTCAACCTCGTGCTGTTTAACTTCGGGAACGTGTGCTGACTCTGAGCGTCGCCGTTGCGGAACATGGGACGGTGCATTTTCAAGTTTTTGCTTGGACCAGCGCCGAGTGTCGCATATAAGACGCAGACCCGGGGGGTGGGCTGCCAGCGAAGGAGCCCATCAATGAGACGAGTTATCGCGTTTTGTATTGCCTTGGCGCCAGCGTCGGCGAGCGCTGCGGTCATCAACGTGCCCGCCGATCACGCCACCATTCAGGCCGCGATCAATGCGTCCGTGAATGGCGACGAGATCATCGTCGCGCCGGGGACGTACAACGAGAGCATCAATCCGCAGGGCAAGGCCATCACGATCCGCAGTGCGGATCCCACTGACCCCGCGGTCGTGCAAGCCACCATCATCGATCCGCTCGGCGTCAACGCCGGTGTCATCTGCGTCTCGGGTGAAACTGCGAACACAGTCTTCTCGGGATTCACGATCACGGGCGGGAGCGCCCTCACCGGCGGCGGCATGGCCAACGTCTCCAGCAGTCCGACCGTGCGGCGTTGCGTCTTCGTCGGAAACTCCGCAAGCAATCTGGGCGGCGGGATGTACAACACCGGTGGCAGCAGCCCGACGATCGAACATTGCATCTTCATCGGAAACACCTCCACCAGTCATGGTGGGGCGATCTACGTCGCGAGTGGAAGCCCCAAAGTGACCAACTGCGCCTTCATTGGCAACATCGCGGGCGGCCAGGGCGGCGGGCTGTATGTCCACGTCAGCAGCCCATCGGTCACGAATTGCACATTCACAGCAAACACCGCGACCGGCGGCGGCGCCCTCTCCAACAACAACAGCAGCAATACGACCGTGACGAACTGCACGCTCTGGGGCGATGCACCTTCCGAGATCACCAACTTCAATAGTCCGGTCCCGGTTGTCACCTACTGCAATGTGCAGGGCGGCTCTGCCGGCGCAGGCAATATCAACGCCAATCCACTGTTCGTCGATGCCGATGGGTCTGACAACGTGTTCGGTACGCTGGATGACAATGTGCGATTGAGTGCGAGTTCGCCTTGTATCGATGCAGCCAACAACGGCGCGCCGGGATTGGTCGGCATCACGACGGACCTCGACATCCTGCCGCGATTTGTCGATGACCCGGCGGTCGCCGACACCGGGGCAGGCAGTGCGCCGATCGTGGATATGGGCGCCTATGAGTTTCAGGCGAGCGGTCCGGCGCCTGTGCCGACGCTCAACCAATGGGGAATCCTCGCGCTTGGTTTGCTGGTGCTCACGAGCGGCACGCTTGTGATTCGACAGGCGAGTGTGCCAAGCGGCGCGGCCGCATAAGCTCATGCCTTCGAGCGATGATCACTCAGCCACTTGTTCAACGTGCCGAGGCGACTCGCCTGAGATCGTGAGCCAATGTTGATCTGCATCGGGCGCGAGGGGCTTGTTCTTCTTGAGGGACTTCGTCCACTTCGCGCGGGTGTCGGCCAGGAAGCCGTCGTAGAACAGCAGCAGTCGGTTGTCCTCGATGAGAAAGCTCTTGGGGTCCACTTCGACTTTGTCGCCGTCCGCCATCGCGTATGCACACCACCCACCAAAAGCAGGCTCGTAGCGCTTCGGATTCTTCTTGAACAACTCCCGATGCGCGTCGGACACAAAGCGATACGTGACGCCCATGTAGTCGAGCGCAATTGAGTTGGCTCCCTTCGTGGGCTTGCCGCCGCCTTCCGGGAAGTATGCAACCGGGTCATAGCCCTCAATCGCGAGCGTGGATTGTTTGGGCAAGTTGTATTGCTCCGGGTTGCGGACCGGCTCTTCGGAATGCGCCACTACATTTTGTGCGACGAGTGGCAGTGCCAAGACGAGCGATGCAACGATGGCAATCAGTGAGCGCATGTGACCTCCGACGATTGGTGGTGAGCCAATCGCGCAATGCCGGGCGATTATTCCAAGCGAATCAAGGTTCGAGGCCCTCGGGGACACCGTTCGGAAAGACCTCGCGGATCGCCGCTTCGATCCGGTCGATGCGATTGCCTGGGTCTGGGTGGGAAGACATGAACTCGGGTTGTCGCGAGCCACCCGAAGCCTCGCGCAGGATTTCCATTACGCGGATCATCGCGCGCGGGTCGTAGCCGGCCTTTGCTGTCAGCGAGACGCCCCATTGGTCGGACTGCAGTTCGTCATTGCGTCCGTACTTCAAGGTGACAAGCGTGCCAATGGCTTGCGCGAGCACCGCGGCCTGCGCGCCGCCGCGTTCCGGGTCGTAGGTGCCGACCGCGACCGCGCCGACAAGGCCCTGCATCAGATTCTGCTTGGCGAGGCGCTGCGCACCGTGGCGTTCGATGACATGGCCAATCTCGTGGCCCAGCACGCCGGCGAGTTGTCCCTCCGTTTCAAGCCGCGAGAACAGCGCATCGGTGATAAACACCTGCCCGCCCGGAAGCGCAAACGCATTGATCACCTGCGGGTCGGCGAGCAAGTGGAAGTCAAACTGCCAGGGCATGTCATCCGGGAGCGCTTGCAGCAGGCGATGTCCAACTTGGTCAACGAGCGCTTGTGCTCGTGCATCGCGTGCCTCGCCGCCATGTTGGCGCATCATCTCCGGCGCCGCTTGAAGGCCCAGTGCAATTTCCTGCTCGAACGACATCGCAATCCGCTGTGTCTGTCCGGTGACCGGATTCACTGAGCTCTTGGACATATACCCGATGATGGCGACCAGCGCGATGACCACCGCGATTGCGAGCCGCGCTTTGGCGCCTGCGCCGCCTTGCTGGCGCGACCCGCCCCCGCCGGGCAATCCGAATGCAGCCGGTTGCTGGCGCGGCATTTGCCGTTCGTAGTATCCGCCCAATCGGACGCGTGACATGGTCCACCTCCGGCGTCTGGCGCGGGCACGCCGCGCGATGCAAGGGCATGGTATCGCAGCCCTTGCAAGCGCTGTAGCATGAGGGCGGACCAATCTCAGGAGGTGTGCGACACATGCCATTGTCACGCGAAGAGCTTGCGATGCGGGCGGCCAAGGAACTCCGCGATGGCTACATCGTCAACCTGGGGATCGGCATCCCGACCCTCGTTGCGAACTACATCCCCGATGGCATGGATGTGTGGTTGCAATCCGAGAATGGGCTGCTTGGCATCGGGCCCTTCCCGGCGGAAGCGGAGGTCGATGCGGACCTGATCAACGCCGGCAAGCAAACGGTAACTGCGCGCAAGGGCGCTACGTATTTCAGCTCTGCAGACTCCTTTGCCATGATTCGCGGCGGGCACATTGATCTTGCCATTCTTGGCTCGATGGAAGTGTCCCAGCACGGCGACATTGCCAACTGGATGATCCCGGGCAAGATGGTCAAGGGTATGGGCGGCGCGATGGACCTGGTTGCGGGTGTGAAGCGTGTCGTCGTCGTAATGGACCACTGCAACAAGAAGGGCGTCAGCAAAGTCAAGACAGCATGCACACTGCCGCTCACCGGCAAGGCGTGCATCGACTTGCTGATCACCGACCTGTGCGTGATGGAGATGGATCGCGCCCGCGCGGGTGGCAAGGGTTTGTTCGTGCTCAAGGAGCTGGCGCCGGGCGTGACCGTGGATGAAGTGCTTGCCAAGACCGAGGCGGAGATCGTCGTTGAAGGTGCGGTGGGGGCCGTCACGGTGTGATACATTGAGTGTGGCGCCCGCGGGTGGCGCATGTTCCTGATACTTGAGGAGTTGTGAGACATGGCGAACTACAAGGTCGAGGAAGTCGAAGGCATTGGTCCGTCGTTTGGCGAGAAGCTGCGCAATGCCGGCGTCAAGGACACGGATGGTCTGCTCAGCGCAACCAAGACCAAGAAGCAGCGAACGGAACTTGCCGAGAAGACCGGCATCTCCGAGAAGAACATTCTCAAGTGGGCGAACATGGTCGACCTGTTCCGCATCAAGGGTGTGGGCTCTGAATACTCGGAGCTCCTTGAGGCCGCTGGCGTTGACACGGTGCCGGAGTTGGCCCAGCGCGTGCCTGCAAATCTCGCCGCCAAAATGGTCGAAGTGAATGATGCCAAGAAGCTGACCCGCAAGGTGCCCTCCGAGAAGGATGTCACGGCGTGGGTTGCTGAGGCGAAGACACTTGGCCGCATGATCGAGCACTAACGCGCAGATTGGACGATTGATGAGCGAGAGCGCATCGAATGACATGCGTTGGTTCGATGCGCATCTCGACCTTGCGTGCCTCGCGCTGAACAAGCGCGACATGCAACTCCCCCTTGCGCAGATCAAGGGCGATCCGCTCCTGCAGGGGCCCTGGCCGCCGCCCGCGGTGACCTTGCCCTCGCTCCGCGACGGCGGGGTGCGCTGCGCGTTGGCGACGATCTTCACTGAGGCGGATGGCGATGGCCCAGAGGGCTATGGGCGAGACGACGTGAACGGGGCGCGGAATGCGGGGCTCGCCCAGCTTGAGACCTACAAGCACTGGGCCGATCTCGACCTCATTGGCATCGCACATCGTGGTCGATTCGATCGCGCGCTCCCCCCCGACCATCCGGGCCTGCGCACAGGCATCCTGATCGAGTGCGCCGATCCGATCGCAACCCCCGACGACCTGGCATGGTGGCGCGACCAGGGCGTCGTCGCCGTTGGCCTCGCATGGTCCCGCGGCTCGCGCTACGCCAGTGGCAACGGCGCATCGAGGGACGATGACCGCGGCCTCATGCCCATGGGTGTCGCAATGGTCGACGCGATCGATTCCCTGCGCATGGTGCATGACTTGTCGCACCTATCGCTACGCGCGATGGATGACGTGCTCGCTCGCGCGAAGGGCCCGGTCATGGCATCGCATTCGAACTGCCGGGCACTGCTCGGGGGCGACGCCAACCCGCACGCGCCGCGGCACTTGGACGACGCCACAATCAAGGAGGTCGGCAAACGCGACGGCGTCATCGGGCTCAACCTGGCCCGCAACTTCATCCGCCACGGTCTGCAGGGCGACGAGCGCCCGAACGTGGCCGAGGCGATCGATCACGTTGAGCGCATCTGCGAACTCACTGGCTCACGCAGGCACGTCGGCCTTGGATCGGATATGGACGGCGGCTTCAGCGCAAATGACATGCCCGCCGCCATCGATGCGCCAAGCGATCTGATCGCGCTGTCAGACGAGCTGCGTAGGCGCGGGTGGGACGATGACGAAGTGCGCGGCTTTGAATGCGGCAACTGGCTGCGGTTTTGGAGCGAACAACGGTGAGCAAGTTAACCTGGACGGTGTATCTCTCAGGTGAAGTGCATACCAATTGGCGTGAGCAGCTCATCCAGGGCTGTGCTGCCTCGGGGATACCGGTTGCCTGCACAAGTGCCGTGTCGGTGCATGAGGCGTCGGATGCCGCGGGCGACCATCTCGGGGTGGAGCCAAGCCAGTTCTGGCGCGATCACAAGTCAGCGAAGGTGAATGCAATCCGCACACGCACGCTCATCAAGCAGTGCGACATCGCGGTGGTTCGGTTTGGGCCGCAATACAAGCAGTGGAACGCCGCGTTCGACGCGGGGTATGCCGCCGCGCTGGGCAAGCCGATGATTACCCTTCACGACGACGCGCTGACGCACGCCTTGAAGGAGGTCGATGCGGCGGCGTTGGCAGTCGCCCAGACACCCGAGCAGGTGGTCGAGATCCTGCGGTACGTGACGATGCAGGCCTAGGGGCAGGGCTGTGCTGCGGCAGCGCCCGCTGGGGGAGCCTTGTCTATACTGTCCGCCCGCGTGCAGGCGGTGGCGCCGATGTCCACCCGGCCCGCGACATCCGTCTTAGATCAGCCCTGAAGGTCTCTCTCGGATCACACCATCTCGGGGCGGAGCAAAAGCTCATGAAGATCTATGTGGGAAACCTCCCGTTCAATATGTCGCAGTCTGAAGTGGAAGACGCTTTTTCGGAGTTCGGTCAGGTTGCCGAGTGCACGCTGATCATGGACCGCGACACCGGTCGTCCCAAGGGCTTCGGGTTCGTCGAGATGCCTGACAAGAGCGAGGCGCTCAACGCGATGCAGGCGCTGGACGGCAAGGAGTTCAACGGGCGGAACATCAAGGTCAACGAGGCCAAGCCCCGCGAGCCGCGTAGTGGCGGCGGCGGTTACGGCGGCGGCGGTGGTGGCCGTGGTGGCTACGGCGGCGGCGGCGGTCGTGGCGGCCGCGATCGGTACTAGGACACCGTCATCAAAATGACACACAACATCATCACGGACGATGTTGATGATCATGCGCTCGTCGCGCCATCACTGGTGCGACGCGTGTTCACGCTCATCGCCATTCTCGTTCCCCTTGCGGGAATGATCCTCGCGATGGCGCTGCTCTGGGAGCGCGGGTTTGCATGGGTTGAGCTTGCGCTGTTCCTGGGCATGTATGTGGCCACGGGTCTCGGCATTACGGTCGGTTTTCACCGACTCTTTGCGCATAAGTCGTTCAGTTGCGGTCCCGTGGTGACGGCGACACTGGGCATCCTGGGGTCTATGGCGGTCGAAGGGCCCCTGTTGCGCTGGGTGAGCTTTCACCGCTGTCACCATCAGCACTCTGATGATGAGGGTGATCCGCACTCACCGCATGGGTATGGTGGAGGATTCTGGGGTTCGATCAAGGGCTTTTGGAATGCTCATATCGGCTGGATGTTCAAGCCCGCGGCGCTGCGCATCAACAAGTACACGCCGGATCTGCAGCGCAGCAAACTGGTGCGGCGCATCAGCTTGCTGTTTCCGTTGTGGGTGCTTGTCAGCATGCTCGTGCCGACAGTTCTGGGCGGGGTGATCTCCCTGAGCTGGAGCGGCGCCCTGTTCGGGTTCCTGTGGGGCGGGCTGGTGCGCATCGCGTTCGTGCATCATGTCACCTGGAGCGTGAACTCGATTTGTCATCTGTGGGGCACACGTCCCTACCAGAGCAACGACCTATCGCGCAACAACTTCATTGTCGGCGTGCTGGCGTTCGGCGAAGGCTGGCACAACAACCACCATGGCTTCCCAACGTCGGCGCGACACGGCCTCAAGTGGTGGCAGCCCGACCTGAGTTGGACGGTGATCTGGATCTTGTCAAAGCTGGGGCTCGTGTGGAATGTGCGGCTCCCCTCGGCGGAGCGATTGGCGGCGCGGCGACGGGCCTCGTGATGGTGGCCCCAACTGAGATCTCCGCTTCAATCCTTCGGGTAGGACTGGCTGACCCGCCTCGCGCGTCTTTGAGGAACATGGGACAATAAAGCGGCGTCGGCGGTCGTTGGGCTGCCGGGCGGTGGGCCCGCCTCGGGATGGTGGGCCAAGCGGAGATCCCCTGGGAGGTGACTTGTGCGGACAGCGAGCATGCTTCGGACAGCGGCGGGCGTGGCGGCGGGGCTTTCGAGCCTGGCCTTTCTTGGGATCGCGGTGCCGGCGAACGCCCAGCAGGACCAGCAGCGCCAGGACCAGCCAAGGCGTGTGATTCGCCAGGGCGATGGACCCCGCGATGGTGGGCCTCGGATGGGGCGGCGTGGCGGGCCGGGCATGCGGTTTGGCGGTGGTGGGGATCGCGGTTTCGGACCGCGCGCGGAGCAGCCCCCGGTGACGGCCGAGGAACTGACCACCTATGCGGACATCTTGGACCTCGACCCGAGCCAGCGCGATGTCCTTGCGCAAATGCATGCGGAGTTGATGGACACGGTTGCGAGATTGCAGGGCGAGCGAGAGACCAAGCTGGATGAGATCCGCCAGAAGTTCCAGGAGAACAAGGACCCGACGGTGTTCATGGAAGAGATGCCGAAGTTCATGCAGTCGATGCGTGAGCGCCAGGAGGCCGCGGAGAAGACCTTCTTTGACGACTTGCAGTTGCTGCTGTCGCCTGAGCAGGAGGCGCATTGGCCCAAGATGGAGCGCACGCGTCGGCGCGAGCGCACGCTGTCGCCCGGCATGGTGCCAGGTGATGCGGTGGACCTGATTGCCCTGTCAAAGGAGATGGGATTTGCGCAGCGCGATGGCGTTGCGCCGCTGCTGGATACATATGAGTTGGACCTGGATCAGAAGCTGCAGGCGCGCGAGGCAGCCCGGCCATTCAGTTCCGGGGGGCCCGGGCCCGGCATGATGCAGTTCAACCCTGATGAGATTGCGAAGAACATGGAGAAGATGCGCGACGCCGCGATGGCGCTGCGCGATCTGAACCAGAAGTACGTGCGTCTGGTCGGTGAGATGCTGCCGACTGATGAGCGCGAGGCGCTGGCGGCGAAGGTGCATGAGGCATCGTTCCCGCAGGTCTATCGCGAGAACCGAACACGGCGCGCCTTTGACATGGCGCTTGGGATGGATGATCTCGATGCGGACCAGCGCGCGCGGATCGAATCGCTGTACAGCGACTTCAACAAGAAGGCGTCGGCGCTGAACAAGAGTTGGGCTGACGCGCTCGAAAAGGAAGCTTTGGCCGGCGGCGGTGGCGGACGCATGAGCTTCAGGACCGCGGGCGGCGCGCAGATCGAGCTTGCTGAAGGTGGCGGCGAGGAGTCAGAGGCGAGCCAAGCGCGCCAGGCGAGGCGGGACGCCGACAACGAGATGTACAACGCACTGCGCGGCATTCTGAGGCCTGAGCAGCAGGAGCGCATGCCGAAGCGGTGGGGTGCCGAACCCGACGGCGCCGAGGGCAACATGGTCTTCATGTCCCAAGACTTCGTGGACGCCGGCGACGGCGCCGTGGGGCAGCGGGTCATGGTGATCGAGATGGATGAGGGCGGCGAGGGCGTCGGCGAAGACGTCGAGGTGAACATTCACGCCGTGGGCGGCGAGGACGGCGAAATGGTCATCATCCACGAGGAGACCACCCCTCAGGAAGGGGGCGCCAAGGACGAGCAGCCCAAGAAGAAGGACGGGGAAGGCGGGCAATAGTTGGCCCCAAAGCCGCCACGCATGGGCGATTCTGCGGGTATGAACAGTGGCGCGGCAGGTCGTTGAGCCGGCCAGGGATGCAATCTGTCGCTGGGTCGGGCGTTGAGCCGGGACCCGGTGGAGCTTGCGAGGAGGGTGCGCGCGTGGCGCAGGAAGCGGCAATTCGTGCCCGGAGCGGTCAGGCTGCCCATAATGCCCAGATGAACGGGGATGGTTCGGGGTCAGATCGGGCGGCGGGCAATGGGCAGGTCGGGCCGTTGGCGCAAGCGCCGGCCTGTGAGCCGACGGTCATTGCGCTCATTACCGGCGAGCAGGCGACTCGCCTGCGCTGCGTGCCGATCCGCGAGGAGCTGGGTCGGCTGCATCTCGCGATGGTTGACACGGGCGACTTCGAAGCGGCGGACGAAGTCTCCGTGACCACGGGCATGCCGGTGACGCGTGTCGCGGTGACTGAGCATGTCATGCGCGAGCTGCTGGACCGTTCGTATGGCACGACGGCGGCGGCGATGGCGGCGCGCTTGGGCGGTGCCGAGGGCGATGAGGAGTCGTTGGCAAACCTGGAAGCGATCGACGCCGAGGCGCTGCACCGGATGGCCGAGCAGCCCACGCTGATCAACCTGGTGAACCTGATCATCGTCGAGGCGATTCGTCGGCGCACGAGCGACATTCATATTGAGCCCTTCGAGCGCGACCTCGCAGTGAAATATCGCATCGATGGTGAGTTGGTGCGACAGCAATCACCGCCCAAACACTTGCAGCCGGCGATTACAAGCCGCGTGAAGATCATGGCGGGGATGAATATCGCTGAGCGATATGTCCCGCAGGACGGGCATATCACTTTGCGCTTCGAGGGGCGCAAGGTGGATATTCGCGTGTCGACCGTGCCGACGATCTATGGCGAATCGGTGGTAATGCGTATTCTCGACAAGGAAGCGGTCAACCTCGATCTTGAGACGCTTGGGATGCGTGAGCGCGATCGCCAGACGGTGGATCGGCTGATCCGGCTTCCGCACGGGATGGTGCTGGTAACCGGCCCAACGGGGTCGGGCAAGACGACGACGCTGTATGCGGCGCTCACGAAGGTGTTCGATCCAACGAAGAAGATTATCACGATTGAAGATCCAGTTGAATACGAGTTGGACGGAATCAACCAGATCCCGGTCAATCCAAAGCGCGGGTTGAGCTTCGCATCCGGGCTGCGATCGATCCTCCGCCAGGACCCCGACATCATCATGGTGGGCGAGATTCGCGACGCAGAGACCGCGGACATTGCGGTGCGTTCGGCGCTCACGGGGCACTTGATCTTCTCGACGTTGCATACGAACGACGCGGTGAGCGCAATCGGGCGATTGCTTGACATGGATATTGAGCCGTTCCTGCTCGCGAGTGTGCTCGAAGGTGTGGCGGCGCAGCGTTTGGGCCGGCGCATTCGTTCGGATGCGCGCATTGAGAAGCCGATCGATGAAGCGGTTCGTTTGCGCATGACAGACAAGGAACTCGCACTGTTTGAGGATGGCAAAGGCGGACACCGCTGCTTCGATGCGCAGCCTTCGGACAAGCCGGGAGACACTGGGTTTGAGGGGCGACTCGGGTTCTTCGAGCTGCTCGAGATCACGGCGAAGATGCGCGGCGCTATCGGGCAGCGGCTCGGCGCGCAAGAACTCCTGCCGCTGGCATCGAAGGATCACGTGACAATGCGGCATGATGGCATGATCAAAGCAGCACAAGGCTTGACGACGATCGAGCAGGTGCTGCGCGCGACCCAAGACTCTGAACGTGGGGATGCATAAGGACCAACACGCATGCCCACGTTTAAGTATGAAGCGGTGTCGGGTGGCGACGGCGGTACAGGCGTGATCGAAGCTACCGATCGTGCGGCTGCGGTGCGCCAGCTGACGGCGCAAGGCCTCCTGCCGCGCAAGGTTGAAGCGGTGCGCGCCGGGAGCGCCGCGAGCGCGGCGGCCCACTTCCGGCGCGCGAGCATGAGTAAGACAGAACTCGCGGCGCTCGTGCGTGAACTTGCAACGGGGGTCAATGCGGGGCTGCCGATCGTCGCGGCGCTGCGCACTGTCGCGCGTCAAGGACGCAAGCCGGCGCAGAAGGTGATGCTCGAGCGGATCATCACGGATGTTGAGCGCGGCAAGAGCATGGCCGAGGCGATGCGCGGCATCGGCAGGCCGTTCAGTGAACTGCTGATCAACCTCGTGCATGCGGGCGAGATCGCAGGCCGGTTGGGCGAAGTGCTTACGCAGGCCGCCGTGCTGCTGGAGCGCGACGTCAAACTACGGCGGTCGATGGCGAGCGCGCTGGTATATCCGGCAATGCTTGCGGCGGTCGTGGTGATCGCAGTCGTGATCGTCGTGACAGTGATCGTGCCGCAGGTATTGAGCGCGGTTGCGGGCGTGGTGACGGAGGCGACGTTGCCCTTGCCAACGCGAATTGTCCTGGGCGTCGCGGACTTCACGCGCGGCTGGTGGTGGCTCGTGCTGCTGGCCATTGCGGGCGGCATGTTCCTGTGGGCGCGCATGCGGCGTACACCCGGGCCGCGATTGGCTATTGATCGGGCGCTCATCAAGACGCCCGTGCTTGGCAATGTGCTGCGCGATGTGGCGGTGGCGCGGTTTACGCGCACGTTTGGAACACTTGCAGGCGCCGGCTTGCCTGTCTTGACAGCACTGCGCGTGACGCGCGGCACGCTGGGTAACGCGGCGCTCGAGCAAGTGATCGATGACACATGCGATGCGGTTTCGCATGGCAAGACCCTTGCGGATCCGCTGGAAGATTCGGGGATGTTCCCGCCAATGTTCGTGCAGATCGTGGCGATGGGAGAACGATCGGGAAAGCTGGACGAGATGTTGATGGACGCTGCTGCGGCATTCGAAGATAAGACCGAACAAACAATCAAGCTGTTCAACCAGGTGCTCCCGCCGCTACTGATCATGGCGATGGCGCCGATCGTGGTACTGATTATTGCGGCGGTGATTCTGCCGCTAATTGAATTGCAACAGAGCTTGGGGACGTAAGGAGGCTCAATGAAGAAGGGCAATCGAAGACGGAAAGGCTTCACGCTGATTGAGGCGATCGTGGTGATCGTGATCCTGGGTGTCCTTGCGACGCTCATCGCACCACGATTGATCTCGCGCATTGGTGAGAGTCGGCACAGCGTGGCACTCAGCAAGGCGGCGACGCTGGCGCAATCAGTCGAGCTGTTCCTGGCCGATCACGGAGCGCAGATGCAGGGCGAGAGCATTTCGATTGATGTGCTGCTTGAACGCCCAAGCTTCGTGCCGGCAAGCGAGTATGAACCCTATGTGCGCAATGCGGATGACCTGCTGGACCCTTGGGGCGCCAAGTTTGTTCTGGTCTATCCGGGCAACAAGAACAAGCATGACTTTGACATCGTCAGCTACGGGGCCGATGGCAAGCCGGGCGGCGAGGGTGAGAATGAGGACGTCGTCAAGCCCTGATGCACGCCGCACGCGCACATCCTGGGTTCACGCTGATCGAGTTGCTCGTGACGCTCATCATCATTGGGGTGCTCGCCGGCTTGGCGGCACCGCGGTTGCTTTCGACAGAGGAGCGCCGTGCTGAGACCACGGTCCGCGCTGCCGCGGCACTGATGACATCCGCAGCGCAGCGAAGTGTCATGGGGCGAGAGCCAGTCGCGCTCGTGTATGGGCATGAGGCGGGCGAGTTGCGGCTTGAGGTGTTGCGGCCGCCGCGCGCGCTCGGCACGGAGCGAGACCCCAAGCCACAGTGGGGGAGCGATCCGTTCCTCCCGGCGATTCGTTTGGAAACGATGCGAATCGCAGGTATGAGCGTTGATGGGCGCGACGCGCGCCCAGGGGATTTCCGCATCGAAATCACACCTGGAACGTTGCGTCCAACGCTGGCGATGATGCTGCGTCGATACAACGCAACGGCCCAGCGATTCGATGAGCGCGGGCGCGCGTGGCTCATAGAGTTGCCAAGCTATGCGTCGACGGCGCGTGTGGTTGGATTGCGATCGAGTGATGATGTCGAGGCGCCGCAGCCCATCGATCTTGATCAAGTCGGGCAGGAGGATTCGCCATGGTGAGGCGGGCCTTTGCTCTTGTCGATGCGATTGTCGCGGCAGTCATCCTCGGGATGGCGCTCGCCGCGATCCTGGGCATGAGCGCTTCAGCGGTGTCGGCGCAGACACGGGGCGAACAAATGCAGATCGCTTCGATGTTGGCCGATGAGCAACTCGAGCAGGTGCTGGCGGTTGGCTGCGAGCGCTACGGGCGCACATTCGACGAGCGAGGAGCGTGTCCGGCGCCATTCGGAGGATATCGATACGAAATCGAGATCGATGGTGGGGCGGCGGGCGATCCGTATGCGGTGCGCGTCACCATCCGTTGGCCGCACGCGGGGCGCGAGCGCTCGCTGGCGATTCAGACGCTTGTGGCGCCCAGGCTTGGCGACGAACCGGATCCTGACCGCAAGCCGGAAGAACCCATGGGGCGTGATGCGTGATGCGGGCAAGGGCACATCCATCCCGGCGCGGCATGACGCTGATCGAGTTGATCGTCGCGTCACTGGTTATTGCAGCGATGACGGCGGCAACGAGCTTGTCCGTGTCGCAGACGTTGCGCGCCGCTCGGGCATCGGCAGCGCGGGAAGCTTCGCGAAGTCTGGCGGAGACGGCCGCGGCGCGGATGGCCAGGGACCTGGCCTCGGTGACGCGCGATGGCGATCTGTATGACGCACGCGTAAGGATCAAGGATGGCGAGACGGGAGGCGCCGCCACAGACGAACTATTGCTCTTGACGCGCAGTGCCACGCCGGCGCGCACAGTTGGGTCGGGCGGCGTCTTGGGCGAACCTGAGGGCGATGTGTATGAGGTGCAATACCGGCTCGCCGGCGCTGCACAGGGGCGGGGCGGGCTCAGCGCACGGCGTGTCGCGCCGGATGCGCAGACCGGCTTCACATTGTGGCGTCGGCTCGACCCCGCCTTCGATGAGTTTGGAGATGCTGGTGGTGTTGCGGCACCAATAGGACAGGGGCTGCGATCGCTCAGCATCGAAGCGTTTGATGGATCAACTTGGCGCAGTACGTGGGACTCTGATGAAGACGGGATGCCGCACGCAGTGCGTCTTGTGATCGAGGCGGAGACGCCAGCGCGTGATCCGCGCGATCGGACGCGGGAGGCTGTTGCACGGCGAACGATTGCGGTTGACCGCGTGCCGGTGCCGTACACCACGATGTCTCCCGCTGAGCGACAGGCGGCCTACGAAGAGGAGCAAGCGCAGCAGGGGCAATGAAGCACGTCATCTGCACAACACAAGCGCACGGTCGACGTGGTTTTGCCATCGTGGTGGTCTTGTTGGCGGTGGCGATTGCTGCGGCGGTGCTCATGGCGCTGCAGTCGAGCGCCTATCGCCAGGCGGCGGCGGGGCGCGAAGCAGTGGCTCGGGTGCGCGCCAAGTGGGCGGCGCGCGCGGGACTCGAGGCCACGATCGCGCGCTTCGAGCATGAGATTGAGCGCGGCGAACCGGTGACGGGATTCGACACGATCGACCAACTGAGCGAGGTTGCTTCGGGCACGATCGAAGGCGCACGTTGGACGATTCAGTCAAGCGATGGTGGGCGGATCGTCGACGCGCCGGATGATCCGCACGCGCGAGTGAACATCAATCGGATGAGCGTCGACGACATGCTGCAGCTCGAGGGCATGACTGAAGATGTCGCAGCCGCCATTGTCGACTGGCGCGATCCAGATGAGCTCGTGACGGAGCTGGGTGCCGAGCGCGGCGCCTACGTGCAGCAGGAGTCGAGTCGGCTGCCGCGCAATGGGTTCATCAAGTCGTTGCATGAGCTTGAGCTTGTGATGGGTGTTGACCCGGAGCTGGTGCGCGGCGAAGACTGGAATCTGAACGGCCGGCTCGATCCGAATGAAGACGATGGTGAGGCGAGCTGGCCGCCCGACAACGCCGATGGCGACCTGGATGGTGGGTGGTCAGCCATCATCACCGCCGATTCGATCGACGAGGGGCTTGCAGTGGATGGGCAGGAGCGTCTGTATCTTCCAGAAACAAGCAAGCAAGAACTGGCGGCGATCGTGGATGACCTCTCGCCGCTGCAGGTAGATGCGATCTTGGCGTACAGCGCACGTGCGGGCATCGCGTTGACAGATTTCATTGGAACGCCCTTGCCCACGCTTGCGCTGGCAACGGGGCAGTTCAATACATCGGAGACGGCGGCCATGGCGGCGCTGACCCGCGACCAGATCCAGCAGTTGATCGACTCCGCCACGCTGTATGACCCCGAGGACGGCCCTATTCCCGGGCGGATCAATATCAACATGGTCCGTGAAGAGGTGCTGGACTATGTCGAGCCATTCCGCGACAATCCCTCGCTCATTGATCGGTTGATGGCGGCGCGCAACGCGCGGGCGCAGGGATTTGTCAAGCTCACGGATTTGCAGGAATACTTGGGGCCGCAGCAGTTGGCGCAGCTGGCTCGGTATATCGATGTGCAGAGCAACGCATATGTCGTGGTGTCGCGTGGGCGTGACTTGGGCAGTGGGCTGGAAGTCGAGCTACGCGCCACGATTGAGCGCACCGCACTTCCTGTCGTGATCACGGAGATGACGGTTCGATGACGAGCACGCAGGCACCAACTCGAGTCTCGACGCGCAGTGGCAAGCGAGCTCGCCCGCCTCGACGCGTGGCCGCGCTGCATGCCCAAGGCGATGCCTGGCGCATTGTCATTGGTGAGGGCAACGGTGCCACGCGCCTGCTGGCGGCCGAGTCGCTTCGAGCGAGTGATGCGTCGGGTGTGCGCGAGCTATTGGATCGGCATGGAGTCGATGTACTGATTCGGCTGGCGCCCGCAAGCGACGTGATCGTGCGCACGCCGGAGTTGCCTCCCGACGCACAGATGCAGGATGACCGAGCTTTGGCGGAGGTACTTGCGCTCCTTGCAGAGACGGAGTTGCCGGCGAATGTGCCCGCGCATCGGCGCGGCGCGGGCGTGTTGGGTGCCCCCGGTGCACATTTGCATGCGCCACTCATTATCGGTTGGCCTGAGCGTGCTGAGGTTGAACACGTCGCGATTGATGCGGATCGGGAGCGCTGGACAAGCGAGCTTGTCCCCCTCATGGTGCTCGCAGCGCTTGCCAAGCGCG
This sequence comes from Phycisphaerales bacterium, assembly GCA_020427635.1. Taxonomy (GTDB): domain Bacteria; phylum Planctomycetota; class Phycisphaerae; order Phycisphaerales; family UBA1924; genus JAGQOH01. Next base: position 39,321 of record JAGQOH010000011.1, on the reverse strand, counting down.
ATGCAAATGTGCCGGGCGTGGCAGCCTATGCATGTGCGCAGGCGGGCTCGATTGGAATCGTTGGGCTCAACGGGTCGCGGACCGCACTGCGCGGCATTCCGGAGCCTGGAGCGGATGCGACGACTTTTGCAACGCGTGCGCGCGGGGCCTTTGCTGAGTTATGCGCGCGCGTCGGCGCTCAGGAGGCGCTCGATGCCTGGCCTTCAGGTTCACATCGGCTTGCGTTGGGCGGTGGGTCTGCCGCAGCACTTTCGCAACTGATGCCCGGCGCGCAGAGTGAGGCGGTTTGGTGTGATCGCTATGGGCTCGCGGCCGCCACAGTGCTTGCCGGATTGCACGATGCATCGGGCGGTGGCGGACTGTTTGGGCTGCGCCTTGCAGAGCCGCGGGTCAGGCGCAGTCGCCTGGAGCGCACACTGGCGAACCTCGCCACGACGCGTGGAGCGCTCACGGCGATCGTGATTGCGGTTGCGCTGACACTGGCGCTCACGCTCGGCGCCGCCTGGGCTCGTGCAGTCGTACTGGAGCGCCGCGCAGCGGCGCTGGAATCAGCGCTCGAGACTGGGGCCTCAGGTGACGTTACGGTTGAGGATCAATTGGCGGTGTATCGCGAGTTGGATCGGTCGCGCTGGCCCATGGTGAAGCTGTTGGGCGATCTTGTGGCGGCGATGCCCGCCGATACGCCAAGCAGCTTGATGCTCGCAGATTCGATTGAGCTTCAGGCTGGTGAAAGTTTTGTGGTGCGCGGCACAGCGGATTCACTGGACTTGGTCAATCGATTCGTTGCGGCGCTCAACGGGTCTGGCGTGTTCAACAACGCTGACATTCGGCGTTACGAGGCAGTTGGCGCGGGCGTGCGCGTGGAGTTTGAAGTCGAAGGCGCTGTGTCCAGGCCATTTGGGATTGCGCGCGACTTGCCCGACTTCAGTGGCGCGCACACAGTGGCCAATCGAATCTACGGAATCAGTGACGATGACGCTGGCGCCACCGCGAGCGATGCGCCAGCCCAGCCGTCGACGGTTGGGGAGCGCAAGAGTGAATCGCACGCCGCCCAAGCCGCTCCGAACTTTGAGGGCGGCGACAAACGAGCCGGTGGACGCAGCCAGGAAGACATCCCGGAGGCATTGACAGACGAACAGATCGCGGCAATGTCACAGCAGGAAGCGATGGCGGAGTACAGCAAGCGGCGAAGCCTCAGCCGAACGCGCACTGACCTGACGCAAGAAGTGAAGCAGCGCCTGCTGGACGAGGCGGAGAAGTGTCGTGCTCGCGCGGTCGAAGCGAAGAAGGAGGCGCCAAGCTCATGAGCGTCTGGATCGACCACATTCTTCGATTGCCGCGCGCGGTGCAGTGGAGCATTGCTGCCGCGGTATTTGTCGGGTTGTTCTATGGTGTGATCGATCCGGCGCTTGCGTGGCGGTCAGCCCTTGTGGGACGTGCGGCGGTCGCACAAACGAAAGTCGATGCACTGTCAGTCATGATGGCGCAGCGCAAGGACAGCGCACACCAGTTGCAGCTTGCCTCTCGCGCACATGGGCCCGCACATAAGCCGGGCGAATTCGAAACAGAGCGACAAGCAATTACGGGGGCAATCGATCGCGTACAAAGAGAGCACGGCATTGTTGTGACCTCCATTGAGCCGCGCACCGTGTCGGCACAGGACAGCACGTTGCAGGCGCCGCTCGGCGCTGAGCAGGAAGTCGTGCGGCTGGTTTACGTGCTGAGCTTCCAGGCAGACCCGACGACGATCTCGGCCGTGCTGCGCGACCTCGAAGCGGCGCCCGAGATCCAAGGCATCGGTGGCGTGCGGATCACGCGAACCGGACGCGGCGAAGATCGCACGTTGGCGGCACGGATCGAGTCGGAAACGTGGGCCATCCGCACACGAGGAGGTCAGCGATGAGCCGCTTGCAACTTCCGAACTTGCCTGCGCTCGGATGGCTCGCCCTCACGAGTGTTGTTGTGATGGCGATTGTCTCGCTCATGCAGGTTGCAGGCCTCGCGGCAGTCGCACTTGCCGGATCGCCAGCAATTGCTGAGACCGTCGCAAGCGATGGATTCGCAACGTTCGATGCAGCCCTGACGCGCGATGCGCAGCGGATCGACAACCGTTCGCCGTTCTTCGTACCGCCTCGCCCGGCACCGAAGGTGGTCGAGCGTCCGAAGGTCGAGGTGACGCCTGTCGAGCGTCCAAAACCTGCCGAGGCGCCACCCGCGCGCTATGGCGGGCCAAGCATCATCGCAATGATGGGTGATTCTGTGTGGCTCGACACCGGGTCGCGCGTCCATGTTGGCGAGGAGGCGGATGGCGTGCAGGTCATTGAGACCCACGTGCCATGGGGGGCGCGCGTTACGTGGCGTGGCAAGGAATATGACGTCACGTTGTTCGAGCGCACTACGGACCAGTTCCTGACTGGTGGGCAACCGGCGGCCGGTGAAGCCGGTTCTGACGCCACAATGTCCGAGGATGATTCGAACGATGCTGAGGACGAGCGCGATGAGGCGGATGAGTCTGCAGATGATCTGTCGGAGGATGATGAAGATGGCGACGCGTGAGAATCTTCCTTGGTTGATGCGAACGGTGCTGCTGGTGGGGCTGACGATTGCGCTCGGCGCTCCCGCGTCACATGCTCAAGACGCCCCCGGTCGCGATGCACTCAACCGACGCGAAACCAATGGTGAGACGACGACGCTCGCGTTCAAGGACGTGACAGTCGCCAAGCTCATTCCGTTCATCGTCGAGTCAACCGGCAAGGTGGTGATTCCAAATGATCTGGTGATGAACCGGCGCATCACAATCGTGAATGACGAGCCGATTCCGCAGCGGCTCGCGGTGGACTATGTGTTCCTGGCGCTACAGCAGGCCGGTGTTGCGGTTGTGGAGACGGCTGATCGTATTACGCTGCGAGACATTGCGGAGATCGCGCGTCAAGACGTGCCCGTCATCGGCCCGAATGAAACCGTGCGACAGCGCACGGATTTTGGGACGATTGCTGAGAAAGTGTATGCGCTTCGGTTTACCAAAGCGGAGGGCGTGCATGATATTCTTGAAGACTCCATTCCCGACTACGCAACGCTTGCATTTGATGAAGAGTCGAACCAGATTGTTGTTCGAGGCAACATTGCGCTGCTGCAGCGCGTCGAGGGCCTTGTTGATGCACTTGACCGGGAAAGCGCCGGCGCGCTTGTGACCGAGACATTCCGTCTGCGATTTGCAGATGCAGAGCAGGTTGCCGAGAACATCAAGGAGCTCTACGAGGACGACGAGTCACGCAATCGGAACAACAATGGGCCGCAATTCCCGCGATTCTTCAACCGCGGCAACAACAACAACCAGGACGAGCGCGCGTCTAGCACGAGTGAGAATCTGCGTGTGACTGCGAATACGCAGCAGAATGCGGTCACTGTCCTTGCTGAGCCAAGTGTGATCGAGCAGATTCGCCGGCAAATCGAGCAAGTGTGGGATCAGCCGCTGGCCGAAGAATCGGTCGTGCCCAAGATCTATGACTTGCAGCACTCGGACCCGGTGCGCGTGCAACAGTTGCTGGAGGGGTTGTTTGGCAATCCAACGGGCGGGCAAACAGCAAGCACTGGTGGTGGGGGCGGTCCGGGGGGCCAAGGTGGAAACAACACGGCGCCATCTTCGGGTCAGGGCGCCGGTCGGTTGGCTGGGCAGTTTACGTTTCAAGCGATTCCAGACGCTGGGCGCCTCGTGGTCGTTGCGAAGAGCCCAGACAACATCTTCGTGATCGATCAGATTATCGCGGGTATTGATCAGCCGGTGAACGCGGGCCTTCCCAAGATCATTGAGCTCAAGCATGCAAATGCCGAAGAGCTCTCGGAGCAATTGAATGCGCTCCTCGCGACTGAGAACACAATTGCACAGATCCCCCGTCAAGAGACAGGCCTGAGCGAGAGCTCCGCGAGCTCCAGTCCGTTTTCTACGACCAACCAGGACTCGGCCGACGCAGCAACCGACACCAGCGCGAACGTCATCACGTTTTGGTGGCAACGAGCGCGCCCGCCGGAAGACACGCGCGGCGCATCAAATCTCGTCGGAAGGTTGCGCATCGTGCCGGTGTGGAGACAGAACGCCGTGATGGTGCTGGCGCCGCCCGAGTACGAGGAATCGGTTGTGCAGTTGATCGAGTCGCTGGATCGTCCCGGTCGTCAGGTGCTGATCTCAGCGGTGGTCGCGGAAGTGTCACTGGAGAACGCGCTTTCCCTGGGCTTGCGTTGGTCGAGCGATCCGATCAACCTGACGAATTCGGACAACGCGATTTCGCTCGGTTCCACAACCACCGGACAAGAAAACGACTTCCTAGGGCAGATGTTCGATACATCCGTGCTTGACGTGAGCGCGGACCTGAACCTTGTGCTGCAAGCACTCGCGCAGGACTCGAACGTGAACATTTTGTCTGAGCCCAAGGTCTTCACCGCGGACAATCAGGAGGCCGAGTTCTTTGATGGTCAGGACATTCCATTCATTACTGATTCGCAGCGCGCGACTGATGGCTCACTGACCGTGTCGACCGACTACCGAGCGGTCGGCATTCAGCTGCGCGTGCGGCCGCGGATTACGGTGAACAGAGATGTCGATCTTCGCGTCAATCTCGAGTTGTCGTCGATTGCGCCAACGCTTGGTGTCAACGGCCAGTTCATCGTCGATCGGCGGGAGACGACGACGCAATTGATCGTGCGTGACGGGCAAACGATCGTGATTTCGGGCATTCTGCGCTCAGAAGAGTTGGATGTCGTTCGCAAAATCCCGCTGCTCGGGGACATTCCATTGATTGGCGCGCTGTTCTCGTCAACGGACCAGGAGACAACCAACACTGAGCTTGTCGCGTTCATCACGCCGCATGTCATTGGCGGCGCCGAAGACCTGGACAACCTCAATGGACCATACCGCGATCGGCTTGATCAATTGCGCAAAGAACTTGGGCGCGACATCGAGCGGCAGTTGGGCGAAGAGGCCGAGACGCCGTGAGCGCTCGGTGCTTGGGTGCGGCGACCCTGATCAGCACGGGAGTGTTGTGTGCTGGGTGTGTGACAGAGGTACGCCCTCGCTCGCCTATGGTGAATCGACCGGCGCAGCGCACGCATCTCAATGTCGAGCCTGTTGCGCTGCCCGGTGAGCCAATCGCGGCGCCGGCAACGAACGCTGCGACGCTCAGTTCGCACATCCGTGTAGCGCTGCAGCCGATCGGTGAGATTGCATTTGATGGGCAAACACTGCCCGTGCTGTCGCCCGATGGCAAGTTCATCGCGACGCAGGTGGGTCCGACGCCAAGTTGGGCCACCATTCTGGGCGAAGAGGGCGCACCCCTGGCGTCGACGCACATCGAGCGGTATGAGTTGACCGAGACGGGACCGCGCTCGCTGGGAGACCTTGACGTTCCGGTGGGCACATTGTTGTCGCGTCATGCCAACCCGAACGGGTTCATTGTGCGACTGCGCGCGGCAGACGTCGAGCAACGCCGGGCGGCTAGTTGGCTGTCCGGAGCGATGCAGGAGCTACCGGGCGATGCGGGCGTGGACAACGCCGGTGTCTTTTCGCCAGATCACGGAGCGCGAGTCGAGCTCACTGAAGACGGGCGGCTCGAACTTGTGATGACGGAAGCGGATCGGGGAGCGCAGCGGCGCATGATCGCGAGCGACGCAACGCCATTCATTTCCTATCAGGTGCTGGCCCCACTGCAGGATCCGATTTCGCTGCCACTGAGCGACACGAGTGAGCAGCAGTGGCCGCCCGGCTTCCTGTTCTTCCACCCGGGTGCAGAGCGCATGGCGATCTATGTCTTCGCGACGACTGATATCGTGCTGCTCGAGAAGAATTCCATTGCCGGCGCGTGGTTCGTGGATGGCGATCGGTGGGGTGTGTTCCTGACCACACCCGAGGGCTTGCAATTCCAGGCGTTGGGTGTTGACTCGCGCGGTGTGATTGTCGTCGGCTCTGCTGCGCGCGTGTTGAACGAAGCCTGGGTCCCGAGATCGACAAGCGATCCCGAGCATCCCTATGTGTTAATTGGGCCGGGGAAGTCACGTGACATGCTGCAGCTCATGTGGATGATGCCAGTGTCCGAGTGACGGGCAGTTCCGCGATCTGCGTCGAGCGCACGTCATCGCCCAGCAGCACGAACACGCGATCGGTCGGCGCGGGCGTAACGCGCCCGGTGCCGGTGAAACTGCCAAAGCTGGGCAGGATCGCGCGGGTCTGACCCATCACGAATGCCGGCAGGCGCTTGTATGCGCCGCGTTTGGCGAGCGCCCCGTTGTCGCGGGCGATGACCGCCGGGTGGATGTGGCCAACGAGCGCGTAGCCCTGCGCAAACTCATCATGCAGCATCCACTCATCGGGTTCGTGGTGGAGGACGAATGGTCCAAGTGCTTCGCCCGGATCGACGCAGCCCATTCTCCAAGCGCTGGGAGGGTCGCCTGCCTTGCGATCGTGATTGCCACGCACGAGCAGGATCTCGATCTCGTGAAACGAGCGGCGCCACTTTGCGACGAGATCGAGCACTGCGGGCGTGCGCCCCGCCGCGGCGTGCAATAGATCGCCCAGAATGACCAGGCGCTCGACGCGGGTTGCATCAATGAGCGTGCCAAGCCGTCCGAGATCGACCGGCGTAGTCTGTTCGGGGGCAGCAACACCTGCCGCACGAAACGATGCGGTCTTGCCAAGATGGATGTCGGCGACAAAGAGGGTGCGTTCTCGTGGCCAGAGCACTGCGCGCGCGGAAAGCAACTCCAGTTGTTCGCCGGCGCACTCCATCATTGCCTGTCGCTGTAGCACGCTCTGCTTCCTCCAATGAAGCGGCGACCCCTCGCAGTACAGTCTAGAACAATCCCGGTTGGTTGGGTTGGCCCAGCAGCGTGGGTCGCAGGAATGCCGCCCCGGAGAGCGATGGCGGGGCCTTGTCCAGCCCGAGCTTTCGCGCATGCACGCGAAAGAGATTCTGAATCTGTTCGGCGTGGGCGCCTGTGCCGCGCAGGCGCTTGCCGAAGCGTTCGTCGCTCAATGCGCCGGCGCGTGTTGCGCGAATGCGCGCTTCAACCTTGGACGCCTGCAGGGGCCATTCGCGTTGCAGCCAGTCAAGGAAGAGTTCGGAGACTTGATGCGGCATATGGAGCAAGGTGTACGCAGCGGACTGCGCACCGGATTCCTTGGCGGCGCGCAGCAGCGCCGGAATCTCCTGGTCATTCAAACCGGGAATGATCGGCGCAATCATCGCCATCGTTGGGATGCCCGCGTGAGCGCATTTGGCGATCGCTTCCAGGCGAGCATTCGGTGCGCTGGCTCGCGGTTCCATGGAACGCGCGAGATGAGCGTCCAATGTGGTCAAACTGATCGTGACGCGCACTGCTCGATGCTCGGCAAGTTGCGCGAGAAGGTCCAGATCACGCGTGACCATGCGGTGCTTCGTGATGATCGCCACGGGCTGGCGGCATTCGGCCATGATCTCAAGGCAATCGCGCGTGATGCGCAGCGAGCGCTCGATGGGCTGATATGGATCGGTCACGCCCGACATGAGGATGTATTCGGCGGTCCATTTTGGATGCGCGAGCTCCTTGCGCAGCAACGCCGGCGCATCGAGCTTCGCAAAGATCTGCGTTTCGAAGTCCAGCCCGCACGATAGACCAAAGTTTTCGTGCGTCGGGCGGGCATAGCAGTAGATGCACCCATGCTCGCACCCGCGGTAGGGGTTGATCGTCCAGTCGAATGGCATGTCGGGTGCGTCGACGCGATTGATGATGGAGCGCGCGGTGTCGTGATAGACGTGCGTCGGATGCTGGTGCCCATGCGGCAGCTCCCTTGCCAGCTCGTCCATGTACTCGCCCAGCACGCTGAGTCGCACGGGTTCGAAGCGATTGGGTGGGTTCAGCTGCGCGCCGCGGCCTCTGACGTGAGCAGCAGGTCGATCGTCGTATTCGCGGTTGCCCGGCATGCCCAAACAATACCCGAACGAGACTTGCCGCGGAATACCGGAGCCAGCTATGATGTTTGCCTGCGGAAGTGGGGTCACAGCTTGCCCGGTGGGAAACCGCTGCAGATCAAGCCATCGCAAGTCGGGGGGATGCCCCAAAGGGCGCGCGTGTGCGTCTGATGCGGGCTTGAGGTCTAGTCATGTCAGCGGGAATGCGGGCGTTGTGGGCGTGCGTAGGCGGCGTCATTGCAGGCCTGTTTTTCTGGGTGTCGACACTCGCGACGCTGGAGTCGGTGCTTGACACAGTCCTGAAAGTGGCCGGGGGTGCCTTCGCCATGGCGGCGGTGCTGGTCGGCTCGCTGGCCATCGGGCAGGCGATCGCTCCGGATCGGCAGGACTTCGCGGAGCGGTTGGGGGCCGACCCATCAAGGCCTCGCCAGGGGTGCACGCCGTCCCCGGAGAAGCCCAAGCCGGCCTCCCGACGTCGGGTGGCTTGAGGCTGGAACGCCCGAGCGCGGCACCCACCAAATCGAGCAAAGTTTTCGGTTGGACGCGTGACAGGACGCGGCGACTATCGCTTGTTTCCTGCGGACACCGGTCTCGGGCGTTGCGTTGATCTCTTGGAGCAGCGATGCAGTTGCCCCGCCCGCCCCGGTGGACCGCCGCAAGGAGTTCTACATGAACCGCATCTTCAAGATGATGAGCGTGGGCGCCGCCCTGCTCACGACCGCCGCAGCAGGGGTACTTGCCTGCGGCACGCCGACGGAGCCGCCCCCGCCGCCCCCCGATCCTCCGATCGTCTGTTGTCAGGTGATCCGGTGGATCGATGACCCGGCGACCGGCACTGAGTGCCTGATCGTTCGGTACTTCCGCAAGGACGGGCTGCCCCTGTTCCAGAGCAATCCGATGCCGCTATTGCCCACGCAGCAATGCGCGTGCGCGGTGCCGCCGCTGCCGCAGGCTGCGTTGGCGGCAGGTGCGATTGTCGAGGAGTTGACCTTTGGCACGCCGCGCCCGGACTGCCGTCCGCTGCCCGACAATGCCAATGGGTACGGCCCCTTCACGCCGTTGCCCCTTTCGGGTCCGATTGCTCAGCAGATCGATTCGTTTTTCGACATCTACTGGACCGTTGCCGGCGACCCCGAGATGGTGCCTCCGGACACGGGCTTGGCGCGTCCGTGGGTTTTCAGTGGCCCCGGAAACATCCTGCCGGATCAGGTCTTCGACATCTACAAGAAGATTCGCGTGCCCGCGGGATTCGATCCGCGGTTGCTCTGTGTGCCCTGCCAACGCTGGATCATTGGCCTGTTCTTCGTGGAAAACGGGCAGGTGTTCATCGAGCCGGCGCAACCTGGCGCACCGGTTCCGCTGAATCAGTTCGCGCTGAATCCTGGCGCAAGCTCCATCTACAAGTTCACCTGGTATCCGCTGATCGTTCCGGGTCCGTGCCCGCTCGGGCCAATGAACTGCCCAGGCGATACCAACGGCGACAATGTCGTTGACCTTCAGGACCTGAACCTGGTCCTCTTTAACTTCGGCATGGTCTGCCCATAGGGGCCCCGGAAGACCACCCTTCCAGGCCGGTGCTTCAGACGGGGCGCCGGCCCCTTCCTTCTCGGACCCGAAACCTCGCACAAGATCGTTGGAGCGCTTGGAGTGGCTCTTTATCATCGATGTGCGGAGGACCTCATGCGATCGAATACCAAACAAGTCTTGTTGCGCCATTGGGCCCCGGCGGTCGCAGCTGGCCTCACAGTTGGGCAAGCGCACGCCGGTGTTATCTTCACGGTGCGCAACGGCGGACCCTCAGGGCTCCAGGGCGATGTCTTCTACACCAATATCGACACGTGTTTCACGCGTGCGTCGGGAGTTGGCGGTGGCCCCGGCTCGGGCCTCGGGCTCGGCGGCGATGAGATCGATGGCGTCTCCAAGGCGGCGGACGACGACGAGTTCGTGATTTGCTGGTCGGTCGACCCAGCTTCTGAAGGCTCGGCCGTGGCGCTGTTTACTGCGCGCATGTTCGGACCGGGCATCCCGACGTTCCGCGTGAATGATCAGCACGCGAACAATCAGGCCGCGGGAGACACGTTCGTCTCGACGGAAGCATTCAACGCGGGCGGCGTGATTCCTCCCTTGAGTCTCGGGCTCAACTCAAACCGCCTTGCCACGAATCAAGGCGGCCTGTACATCCACGATTTCGACCTGCTGCCCAATGTCAATCCGAATGTGCTCGTGCCGTCAGGCACGCCCCTCGACGATGTCGATGGCGAAACGCATGTGCCGGATCCATGCTTCCCGCCACTCCTGTACTTCTCATTGAGCGGCAGCAGTCCATCGCTGCTGAATCTGCCGGGCGTGCCGAGCGGCGCCAGCATCTATGGTGACCCTGACATCAACATCGCTGGCGACGAGTTCTTCTTTGCAGGGCCCCTCGCACTCGGATTGACAGGGCTTGACGACATCGACGGCATTACGGTGCGTTCGAGCGGAGCGCCAGGCGTGCTCTTCGATCCGGCAATCGACTACGTGCTCTTCAGCCTCGCGCCAGGTTCTCCGTCACTGCCACTCTATGGCGCATCACCTGCGGATGTGTTCATCGTTGACAACCTGGGCACGCGCGTGCTCGCACAGGCTGGACAGCTGGGGCTGCGCGGCATTGACAACATCGACTCCGTGGAAACCATTCGACTTGACGTCGACGTCGCCCAAACATTGCTGAATCGCGTCTTTACCGATCCATGCCCCGCGGACATCAACAACGATGGTGTCGTGGATCTGGTTGACCTCGCGGCCCTCTTGTTCGCGTTTGGCTCTGCGGACAACCCGCGGTATTCATTCGGAGACACCAATGGTGATGGCGTGGTCGATCTCATGGATCTCTCGATCGTGCTCTTCAACTTCGGAATGGTCTGTCCGCCCGACTTGCCGCCGCCCAAATAGCCCAATCTTGTGCCCCACGCTACACTCCTTGCAGGGTGGTTCCGGGTCGGTAGGGCAGTCAAGGGTGGATCCCACACGCGAAGAGCAACTTGTCAAGCGCGCTGCGCAGGGCGATCCCGATGCGCTAGGCGATCTGTTGATGGAACTGGCTCCTCAACTCCGCGCACGGATCGAGCCGGGAATCGGGGCGCGTTACGCGAGCTTGCTGAGCGCGGATGACATTCTGCAGGTCACGTTTCTGGAAGCGTTTCTGCGCTTCGACCGCTTTGATTCGCGCGGCCCCGGGGCGACACTGGCCTGGCTGACCCGCATTGCGCAGAACAACCTGCGCGACGCCATTCGCGGGCTCGACGCCGCCAAGCGACCAAGCCCTGCAAAGCGCGTCACCAGCGGGCGCGCGAGCGATGAATCCTACGATGGTTTGGTGCAGGCAATCGGGGCGACATTTTCGACCCCGAGCGTCAAGGCGGCGCGGCATGAGGCACACCGATTTCTGGACGAGGCCATCGACGAATTGCCTGAAGATTACGCGCACGTGATCCGGGCGTTTGATCTCGAGGGACACGCGGCAGCGGACATTGCCGCCACAATGGGGCGTTCTGTCGGCGCAATCTACATGCTCCGTGCGCGGGCCCATGAATCGCTTCGTGAAGCGATGGGCGGCGCGTCTCGCTACTTCAGCCTTGGCGGGTGATTGAATGGCCCCAAACGGAGAGTCATCGCAAGCGAGCACAAGTGACCGCGACATGATCGAGCGTGCGCGCGTGCAGGCGAAAGCCGCTGCCCAAGCCCAGCGGCGCGGGCTCATCGGCTCGCTTGCAAACGTCGCAGCGTCGATTCCGGGCTACCAGGTGTTGGGCGAAGCAAAACGAGGCGGCCAGGGCATCGTCTACAAGGCGCTGCAGCTCTCAACGAAACGCCAAGTTGCGATCAAAGTGCTCATTGATGGCGCGACGTCCAGCTACGCCGAATCGGCACGATTCGAGCGAGAAGTGCATGTGCTTGCGCAGCTGCACCATCCGCATATCGTTTCCGTCCATGATTCTGGGCAGACCAGTGGGCATTTCTACTGCGTAATGGACTACATTACGGGTGAGTCACTCGATGATTATGTCGAGCGCATCAAGCCCAGCGTGCACGATCGCCTTCAGTTGTTTGCCGAGGTGTGCGAGGCGGTGAATGCGGCCCACTTGCTTGGCGTGATTCATCGGGATCTGAAGCCATCCAACATCCGCGTGGATGAAGCAGGACACCCACACATTCTGGACTTTGGCCTGGCAAAAACGACGGGTGATGCGTTTGCGGAGTCGCCGAGTGCGATGACGATGTCGGGGCAGTTCCTTGGGTCGTTGCAATGGGCGTCGCCTGAGCAAGCGGAGGGGGGGGCGAGCCGCATCGACACGCGCACGGATGTGTATTCACTTGGCGTGATTGCTTATCACATGTTGGCGGGGCGGTTTCCGTATGACGTGTCTGGATCGATGAAGCAGATCCTGAACAACATTGTGGATCTGGAGCCCACGAAACTCCGTTCGGTGGATCGCTCGATCAATCCGGATGTTGAGGCGATCGTGATGAAGACGCTCGCCAAAGAGCGCGAGCGGCGCTATCAGACAGCCGGTGAGCTGGCCCGCGATGTGCGACGTTTCCTTGCGGGCGAGGCCATTGAAGCCCGCGGCGACAGCACCGCTTATGTCATGCGCAAGATGCTTCGCAAGCATTGGCCCGTGTTTGCGACCGCGGCGGCATTCGTTGCGCTTGTGATTGGCTTTGGGATCACCATGACTGTGCTGCGTGGGGTCGCGGTGAAGCAGCGGCAGATCGCCGAGGCCAAGACAGAAGAGGCGCTCGCCACAGTAGACACTTTTGTCAATGCGATTGGCAGCGTAAGACCAGAAGACGGTGGCGATAAGGACATTCCGTTGCGGTCAGCACTGATCGAGCTGAAGGATGAGGCAGAGGATCGTTTGGGCGACAAGCCTATGCCCTTGGCGCGCGTACATGACATGCTTGGCCAAAGCTTTGAGAGTTTGGCGCAGCTGGAACCCGCAGAGGCGAGCTACGAGCGGGCTTTGGATTTGCGCCTCAAGGCGCTTGGTGAGCATGATCGCGAGACGATCAAGTCGATGAATGTGCTTGCAGTGTTTTACAAGAAGAACGATCGCCTTGATGATGCAGCACCGCTGTTTGAGCGCGTTGCGGCAGCGTTGCCCACGCTGAGGCGAGGTGGGCCGCGGGATCAGCGCGACGTCGCGGCAATCCGCATCAATCTCGCGCGATGGTACGAAGCCCGGGGCGACAAGACGGGTGCAGCTGCTAGCTATCGAGCTGCGATCGAAGATCTGGAGGGGCTCAATGAGAACGAGGACCTTCGGGCTCGAGCGTTTGCGTCGGGCAACCTTGGCGGCTTCCTCACGTCAACCGGCGCGTACGACGAGGCCTCGGAGCGTTTGCGCGCATGTGTCGATGCGCTGACGGAATATCGAGGCGAAGGGCACCCGGAAACCGCAATTGCACAAGTCAAACTGGCTCACCTGCTCGTCAAGCAGGATCGCATTGGCGAGGCGGAGCAACTCTATCGCCAAGCGATCGACGTGCTAACAACCAAGATGGGGCCCGGACATCCCGCGACGCTTGCAACCCGCAGCCACCTGTATGAGCTCACCATCAAACGCGACGGCTATGCCGCCGGCCGTTCGATCATCGAGGACATGGTCGCGCAGGCGCGCACGACGCTTGGCGAGTCGCACGCGGATACCGTGCTCTACATCGGCAAGCTCGGAATGTGCCAGGCGCACATGGGTGAAGACGACCTTGCGCGCCCCAATCTCGAACTCGCATGCGAGCGGCTGCGGCAGATTCGCAAGGACCCGTGTCATCCGGACTGCATTCGTTTCACGAAGGAGCTGGCTGCAGTCTGCGAGCGAATGGGCGACGCAGCAGGGGCCGCTGCCCAGAACGCAGTGCTCGAACAGTGCGACGACCAGGCAGACAGTGCTGTGCGGCCCTAGACGATTCGCGTTGGGATGATTGCGCTCAAAGCGGGACGGTTGCGTCGGGCCGAGCAATGGCAGTACCGACCTTCGCCAGGAGTGTTTCTTTCCCGTGCACGATCTCCATCGACACCTGTGGGCGGAGGATGGGAATGTCGACGCTGTCGTGCAAGGCAAGGCTGCGCAGCTTCACCCAGTCCTTCTCCGTCGTGAGCAGCATTGCTGCGCCCTGTGTGGCCTCATGCAGATCGGCGAGGTCTGCGCTACTCCAGGGATAGTGGTCCGCACGGATCAGTCTGGACACGATGCGCGCGCCATGGGCCTCAATGGCCTGGCACAGGGCTGTCGGATTGCCAATGCCACAAGCGACGGCAACGTTCTGGTCTTGAAGTGATGCGACCGGGCGCAGTTCGTCTTCGCCGGCGCACGCAAGGCCCGTCCAGGTGTGGCGGGCGCAGGCAAGCGCAGCATTGGGGGCGATCGCGCGCGTCTGTTCCAGGAGCGCATGCAGCGCGTCGTCATCGATTGCCTCGGCATGCGTCCACACGATGGCGCCTGCGCGCGCGAGGCCTTGCACTGGCTCGCGCAGCCAGCCCGCGGGGAGGCAGCGATCGGTAAAGACGGCTCGCGTCGCGTCGAGCAGCACGATGTCAAGATCGCGCGCAAGGCGGCGATGTTGAAAGCCATCGTCAAGCACCGCGACGTTGCACCTGCCGTGGCGCGCAAGCGCCTGCACAGCGTTGAAGCGCTCGGCGTCCACTGCAACCATCACGCCCGGGAGGCGTGTCGCATACTCGGCTTGTTCGTCGCTCAGTTCGCCGCGTTTGGCTTTGTACCCGCGCATCGCGATGCCGGGCGTGCAGCCCAGCGTGCGCAGGTGCTCGACGAGCCACATGACAAGTGGTGTCTTGCCCGTGCCGCCCACGCTCAGGTTGCCAACGCAGATGACCGGGATGTCCGCCTTGCGGACGCCAATGCCTGCATCGAACCGGGCATTCCTCCGCGCGACGACAAACCGGTACGCCGGCTCGACCAACCGCCCGAAACCAAAGGGCATCGGCGGCCTGGTCCGTCTGTCATCCATCATGCAGATCTTCGGCGTGGACGAGGCGCAGGTTTGCGCGCAGTTGGGTGCGGGCTTGGGCCATGCTGTGCGCCAGGCGCTTGCGCGCCGCATGATGCAACCGCATCGTATTTGCGACATCCAAGAACGCAAGCCCGATCGCCATCGTGAGCAACGCGATCGCCGCGATCCAAGTGAGGAGCCAAGTCTGCGGACGTGCGTTCGGGTCGATCACACCGAAACCGATCGTCAGCAGCGGAATGGCGAAGAGCATGACAAAACCATTCGCCTGTCGAATGCGCCGCCGACTCGCAGGTGCTGCCTGCCTTGCGGGCCCGAGCAAGTGCGCCGCGCACGTGATCATGGCCAACATGCCAAGGGGCACACACACAAGCGTCGGGATCACAGGACCTGCATCGATCATGACATCTGGAGTTTATTCTGCCACGGTTCTGCAGGCGTGTCAGGCAAACCACGGGGCATTGGCCAAACGCCTGTGAATGAGGGGCGTCAGGCGATCCATGGGCAGCCCCATAACGGTTGTTGGATCGCCAAGATGCCGCACGGGCCAGCCGGCTTCAATGCGCTCGACGAGGTTATACGCGCCCGCCTTTCCGCGCCAAGTTCCGGTGGCCAGGTAGGTCTCTATTGCATCATCGGTGATGTCACCCACCTCGACCGTCACTTCGTCAACCACCCAGTCGGCGCCCGCCGCATGCACAAGGACCGCCGCCGTGATCACGCGATGCGATCCATTGCGCAGCAGCTTCAGAATGCGCCGGGCATCGTCGATATCTTTGGGTTGGCCAATGATCTGGCCATCCTTGTCGACGACTGTGTCCGCAGAAAGCACGATCGTTGCAGGACCGGTCAAGCCACTTGCCAGCGCCGCTGCTGTGCCCGCCTGCGCCTTGAGGTGCGCAAGCGCCGCCGCCCAATCGCGCGGCCGCACATTGCCCGGCGCCAGCTGCCCATCATCAACGCCAGGATCAATCACATGCGCGCGCAGCTGGCGCTCCGCAAGCAGTCGTTTGCGACGTGGCGAAGAACTCGCAAGCACGAGCCTCGCGCAATCGTCTCCTTGGGCAAGCATGGGCACCTCGATCAGTGGCGTGGCGCGACCTCCTTGTGCGCCTGTCCACTGCTGGATTCTACCCCTCGAGGGCGGAGACGCTGCAGGATCGCATCCAGCACCTGCTCGACCTGAATCTGCCCCATCGCCGCCGACCCCTGCTGTGTGTGCTTATGCGAAGTCCCCATAGCGGGGGGGGTGGGCTGGATGACGTCTTGGGCGCGCCGATAGGGCCCCACGCGATCGATGCGCGTCGGTCCGTACAGCCCAACCATCGGACGGTCGAAGCCAACGGCCATGTGCAGTGCTGCCGAGTCATTGGCGATCACGATCGCCGCCCGCTCAATGACCGCCATGAGTCCGCCCACGCTTGTGCCCCCGATGAGGTCGTGGACGCGTGGGTCGCCCGCGAATGCTTCCGTGATTGGTGCGCACTGGGCTCGTTCGCTGTGGGCCCCAACCACGGCAATTGCATCGACAGCATCATGCTCCAGCATGCGGGCCATGAGTGCTGCGAACCGATCCGCGGCCCAGCGTTTGCCCGCCCACCTGCTAGTTGGGGCTACGACTGCGTACCTCCCGCGCGTGAGCGCCGCAGGCACCGCTGCCTGGTCGGTTTCCCCCGCGTAGAGACGCATCTCAGGCCTGGCCTCAACACCCAAGGCTTCGACCAGCGCCAGCATGCGATCGACGGTGTGCATCTCCTTTGGGACTTCGACGCGCTGGGTGAGTCCCAGGTGGCCCAACTCGCGGGCGTTCGCAAAGCCGACGCGGCGCGGCGCGCGTGTCGCCCAGGCAAAGAACCCAGACCGGGCGAGGCCCTGGGCATCGATCACAAGGTCATAGTGGGCCCTGCGAAGCTCGCCAAGCAGTTGCCGCAACCGACCGGCCCCCGCAGGCTTCCAGAGCTTCGCCAAGGCCATCTCCCGCCGCTGGAATGTGATAACCCGAGTGACAGCAGGGTGATGCGCAACCGCGGCCTCGAACCCCGACTGCACGAGCCAATCCAAGTCGGCATGCGGAAACGCAGCCTTGAGGCTCGCGGCGAGGGGCACCGACCGGCACACGTCACCCAAGGCGCTGGGCCTGATCAGCAGGATGCGCTTCGGATCGCTCACGGGCCCACTGTAGCGGCGGGCAACTTCACAAGGCGGCATCCCAACAAGGATGGTGTGGCGCCGCCGAGCCAGTTCGGCAGTCGCCCCTACAATCAATGGACACTCTTTATTGCACGATTCAGCTCAGGGAGGCGAACCATGCGCAAGCTCATCACGAGTGCTCTTTGTTCGACACGTCGCACAGCCGGTCGAACCATCGCCGCAGTTGCCCTTGCGGTGGGACTGGCGGCCCCAGTCTTGGCCCAGGAAGGAGGGCCGCAGCGCCAGGCGATCATCGGCTTCGAATTCGCCGGCTGCAATGCCCTATTCCCGGATGACAACGACGCAGGGCTGCGCCGTGCGCTGCACATGATTCCCGATCGCATCAAGGAGGTCTTGGAAACCCCCGAGATTGCGCGCGACATGGGCAATGACTTCCCGCGCCCCTTGGTGTATGCGCTGCTCGACAACTTGGGCGGTTCCATGCGCATGATCGTGACGCAGCGCGGCTTTGACGAAGCGACAGGACAGCCGCGTCTGGGCGCCGTCTTGAGCATGCAGCTTGCCGATGCGCAGGCCGCCAAAACGATGCACGGCGAGATCGAGAAGCTGCGCCAGATGGCTGGCGAAGAGGGCCCACCGATTGAGCCAAGCAACCGCTTTCCGGGCATGAATGACGTGCAGGCCCCGTTCGGCATCATCTCCTATGGCCCGCGCCAATCCGGCAACGACTGGCGGTACGAGATCATCTTTGGCGACATCCCCGATGCCGATGGTGTGTTTGACCTCCTGCCCAAGGCGGAACTTGATGGTTCGGTGTGTCGCGGTGTAATCGACTTTGCAGCCGCATCGCCCTTCACGGGCATGCTCGCTGGCATGGCGAACATGGGCGGCGGGCGCGAAGGCGGCCTCCTTGTTGACTACTTCAAGGGCATGGGCCTGCTTGGCCCAAATGCCATCAGCGCCGAATGGGAAGTCGCGTATCCTGGCGATTTCGCGCAAGAAGTCTGGCGCGTACGTCGCGCCGGTCAATATGCCGATGGTCTGGGACTCTCGCACGAGGTGATTTCCCGCGAGGATTTCACGGTGATTCCTGCGGACGCCTCCTTCATCAGCATCAAAAAGATGGAGCCGCAACGCGAGTTTGCCAAGGTGAAGCAGATGCTCGGCGCCATGGACGACGGCGCATGGGAAGAAGTGAAAGGGCAGATTCATGAAGCGCTTGGCGTTGATCTTGAGGAAGGTCTGATCAACGCTCTGGGCAAGACAGGAGTCTTTTACTTCGCGGATTCGACGGGCGGCGGATCTTTGCTGTCCGGGGTGCTGCTCGTTGAACTGAGCAATCCGCGCACGATGATTGAAACGCTCAATACGCTTGCCGATCGTTTGAACGGCATGATCGCAGACGAAATTGATACTGAAGTCGTCAGCGTGAAGATGGATAAGTACATGCGGGACGGCATCCCGTTCATGGAAATGCGCGTGCGCGGGGCGCCTGTTCCCTCGGTGCCAACGCTCGCCGTCGTCGGCAACTGGCTCGTGATCTCGCCCACGCCACAAGGATGCACCGCCGCGGCTGCGCAAGCAAAGGGCGTTGAGGCGTCGAGCGCCCTGCGGAATCGCGCGCTCAGCGCGCTGGGCGTGCGTGGCGACATGGCGACGCAGTTGATGGTGATCGATCCGGCCCGCACGATGCGCGACGGCTATTCGGTCACGACGCTGCTTTGCGGCGCACTCGAGAACGCAGTGCGCTCACCCAACGGGCAGCGCGACCCTGGCATGGTGATGCCGATCCATAACGTGCTCGCCGCAGATGCACATCCGATGCTGATGACTGCCAAGTGGGATGGCGAGGACTACGTCGTCAACACGATTGCCGATCGTTCGTCGCTCGTGAATGCCGCGATGATGCTTGGCGTGGGCGACGTTGGCGAAGTCCTCTTTGGGGCCGCGCTCGGCGCCGGCATCACGGGCGCTGCGTGCAAGGACGCCATGGAGCGTCAGCACTACGGCGACTGGGATGAAAGTTGGGACATGCATCATGACGATGACTTCGACGACATGGAAGCCGATCCAGATGATGAGGATTGGGATGACGTCGACGACATGCATGATGGTCAGTGAGTCGGTCTACACCGGCGCGGGGCGTGACTTAGAGAAGATCGCATCAGCAGGATAGGTGCTGCTGGTGCGATCGGTTTCCCACACCGTCAGGCTGCGCAAGTGAGCCCGCCCACTGGAGAGATCCTTCACGCGGGGCTCGAGTGCATGAAAGAACACTTTGGCCATGTTCTCGACTGAAGGATTCAGTGTGCCCTCGCCAAACTCGGGCGTGTCATAGTTCAGGTGCGTGTGGTCGTAGCGGTCGATGATCGCCTCGAGTGTGATCTGTTCAAGTTGTTGAAGTGTCAACGCGGACTGCTCCCCAGGGGCAGGCACATCGACCTCGACCGCGGGTTCAACACGATAGTTGTGCCCGTGTCCATTGGGATTGTTGCAACGCCCAAACACGCGCTTGTTTTCCTCGGCGGAGAGTTCCGGCGCATTCAGCCGATGCGAAGCCGCGAAGTCGAACTGTTGACGCAGAATGGCTTTGGTCATGTCGGATGCCTCAATCGAAACACTGTAGGTGGGGGTGAGTGCGAACCGAAGCTCGGCGAGCTGTGCTTCTGGCGGAAGCGCTTGCGCGAGCGAACCGAACATCTCTGGCAGCAAGCTTGCAGGATCGATCGTCGGCGTTTCAGCGCAGGCTTGCATCACGATGGGCACGGCCGACGCTCGCGCTGCCTCGTCAATGGTCTTGATGCTCACGAGATAGCCCGTCACAGGCTGCACGTGCCCCAGGACCGACGCGTGCAACTCGTAGTACCGCCCGAGCCCCTGCATTGGAGGTCGCCCCGCATAGCCATTGAGCCCATGCGTCGGCGTAGCGCCGGTGGCGCCTGGGTTCACGCAGAAGCGGATTGTGCGGCTCAGGCGAATCATTGGTCACAAGGGTAGGCCGGGGCAGCCGCCGCGTCACGCGTCGGTACATGTCTAGGATGTGGGGAGACGTTCGTTTGAGAAGGAGCTGACCATGGGATGCGGATGCGGCAAGTGTGGTGGTGGTGGCGCGGGTGCGTGGGTGGCGATCGTTGCGGCAACAGCCGCCGCGACAGGCGCGTTCGTGGCTACAAAGGACAAGGCGCCGGCTGATCAAGCGGCGGTTGCGACCCCCAACGTCGACCCAGTGGCCAACAGGGTCGGCGAGCAGGATCAGCACATGAATGACCGCTACGTCCTCGACTACACGATGAACTCCATCGATGGCGAGTCCGTCGATCTCGCGCAATACAAAGGCAAAGTGCTGCTGTTTGTCAACGTCGCGAGTAAGTGTGGCAACACACCGCAGTACGCGGGGCTGGAGAAGCTGTATCGCGGGCGAAAGGACGCGGGACTTGTCGTGCTTGGATTCCCGGCAAACAACTTTGGCGGGCAAGAGCCGGGGACGGACAAAGAGATCAAGCAGTTCTGCACCGAGAAGTACAGCGTCACATTCCCGATGTTCTCGAAGATCTCCGTCAAGGGCGACGATGCACACCCGCTGTACCAGCAGCTCGCGACGCTCAGCGAGGCGCCGAACTGGAACTTCACCAAGTACCTGGTCGACCGCGATGGGCAGTTTGTGCAGCGATTTGATCCCAGGACCAGACCGGACGATGCCGAGCTGGAGGCGAAGATCGAAGCGCTGCTCGCGGTGCCGGCGTCCGCCAAGTAGACCTGGGTCTGCCCCACCCAGGCGTCTGAGCGCCACAGACCGCGCGGTTGGCCCCCAAGGGGCGATCGCTGCCCCTGGCTCACGGGGCCGACGGCTTGCACCTGCCGATGAGCGAAGGGATCGCCCCCGGGCCATGGGTCCGGGTAACCTGAGCGGATCGGCGGGGCTCGTGTGGCCCGCCCGCAGGCATGAGTGGGGGCTTCGATGGGGCAGGGCACGCGCTGGGGGGTTTGGGCGGCTGTGGGCGTCACAGCAGTGCTGTCAGCCGTCGGGGTCACGTCCGCCGAGGCCCGGCACCAGGACCGGCAATCAACGCAGGACAACGCTGTCGCCCAGCCTGATGTCATGGGCGATGCGAGCGTCGCACTGACGCAAGGCGACGCACGGGCGTTGGCAAGTCAATTGGAGTTGCTCTTTGGGGTGGGCGCCTCGGCCACACCATGGCGCGATGGACTGCGCACCATGGCGGACTTGCCGGCGATCTCCTTTGACGCCACCGACGAGCAGACGTTGCACATCCGCGCGCCGCAGACCGACCTGGCGGCCGTCGTCGCTGTCGCTCGAGCAATCGATCAATCCCGCGCCGATGGCGGTTCGATCGTCCGCGTGTTTGGCTTTGCTCAACCGACACAGGCCCAGGCCGCAGTCCTGGCCATGCAGCGCTTGGCGTCCAGCAAGCTGTTGCCCGGCAAGGGGCCCGCGTTCTTCGAAGCGCCGACTGCTTGCCAGCTACTCGTGGCGCTTGCGCCGGGCGCGGCACATCCGATGCTCGAGCGCATTGCGCGCGATTACGGCGGCACGGTCGTGAGCCTTGCACAGCGCAGTGATGAGCAGATTCGCCTGGCGCTCGAGCGTGAACGGGCACTCCAGCGCAAGCTCGTGAAGTCGGAGCCCGCAGCGCCAGTGGTTGAAATTGCGGCCATCGCCCCGTTAAAGGAAGCGCCCACGGTCGCTGTTTCGCCCAGACTTCAGCAGGCGAGCGAGCCTGTGGGCATGGCCTCCGCCAAAGAGCCCGCGCCGCGACCTGAACCAGTTGTGGCCCCCGTTGCGCCGATCGTGGCCGATGCGCTCCCCGCCGTGGTGGCGTCAAGTGAGCGGCCAGAAGCCGAGCCGATCGAGGTCGCTGCCACGTCGTCCGTGCCGAGCGTGTCATTGCCTGATGCGCCGAAGCCGCCTGCAATGGAAACAACCATGCCGGCGCCTGTCGTCGTTGCCGCCGAGCCCTTCTTGGAGCCGCCTGCGGTTGAAGGCGCACCTGCTGCTGCAACGATCAAACCCGGCGCTTCGCAGCGTGTAGTGCGGGTCGTCGTGCTGCAGGCCGCCGACGCCCTCGCGGTTGGCCCGCGCGTGCAGCAGGTTGCAGCGCGCGTGTTCGATGATGTGCAAGTGGTGAGCGCAAGTGCGGGCAATGCATTGCTCGTCGCGGGTCAGGAAGACGAGGTCGACCTCTGCGCTTTGCTGCTCGAAGACATCGACGCCGCCGCCGCCCGCATGACCGAGGGCGCGATGCTCGTCATGCTTGACGGCGCAGGCGCCAACGATGTCGCGAGTGCGGTGCAGCGACTCGTGCAGCGCCCGGGCGGCGAGTTGGGCGTGCGCGTCGCCAGCGACGAAGCGCGCGGCGCGATCATGCTGACGGGTCCAAACGACGCGGCGACGCTCGTGGGTGGACTGGCGGAAGCGATCGGGCGCATTGACGCACTGCCAGCGTCCGCGTCGGAAATCGCAGTCGCGCAAGCGGCACCGCGCGCGCAGTCAGCGATCTCGCAGCCTCCTGCTGATGAACCACGCAGCCGAGCAGAGCGCGAGGTCGTGGTTCGTGCGATTCGCCCAGAGGGTGAATTGCGTCAGACGGCAGAATTCGTGCGCGCGCTGTTGGAACGCGCCGGCGTGTCACCCGTGCGCGTGACGGATCTGCTTCCCGGGCGTTCACTGGGCAACACAACCGGCGATACACGAATCGCGCGCAGGCGCAAGCTGCTGGTGCCAAAGCGCATTCGGATGATCATCAAGTACTCGCAGACGACGCTCGCGCAACTCTTCGATGGGCGGCCTCGCCCAGAGTTGGCGCCCTTCGAGCAAGTCTTCGCCATGCCGGAGTCCGATGCGCAAGTGGATCCGAGGCTGGAAGTCATCGTGCTGCCAGATCGGCAGGCGCTCGCGCTAGTGGGTGATGTTGAGGCGGTCACCAAGGGCGCGGAGCTCGCAGACGCGCTCGGCGGCGCGTGGGGGCAGGATCGCATCGAAGTCGTGCGCCTCAAGCATGCGAATGCGGAAATGGTGGCGCGCATGATCGAGCGTGTGCTTGCCCAGGAGCCCGGCGCCGGCGGACAGTTGCACGTGAGCTTCGAGCCTCGGCTCAACATGGTCGTGCTGTCGGGCCCGTCGGGCGCAGCGCGCCGCGGAGCCGCCCTCGCACACCAAATGGACCTCAACTTGCCGGGACCAACTCAGCCCAATGCGACACCTTCGCCCACCCAGCCCCCGACGCCCACGCCGCCGCCCGCAGGCGCCCGGAGCAGCGTCGGGAAACCGGCTGCCCAACCGAAGCGGGCCAAGGCCCAGCACGTCCCGGGCGACCTGGTCGCGGTCGGGTATGTCCTGGCTGCAGACGCAGCGCAGCATTTCGAAGGCCTTGCCTCGATGAGCGAGGCGGGACCCGACCTGGGGGACCTGGTCGACGCCCTGGTGGCCCAGGGCCAGGCAAGGGTGCTGGGGCGGCACGTGCTCGCCACCAGTGCCGACGGACACGTCAGCGACGGGCCAGGCCCGTTTGCCTCAGGAGTCTGGATGACGGGCGAGCCGCTCAAGGACGGGGCGATCCGCGTCGAGCTGCTAAGCGAGCCCGCAAATGGGGACCAAGCCACGGTGGACCTGCCGCCCGGGGCGTTGCTCGTCCTCTGTGGCTCGGTCCGCGAGGGCTCGGGACAAGCGGTGATTGACCTCACACAGGCGCCGGTGGGCCGCGAACTTGGTCTGGTGCTTGTGCAGGTGCGATAGGCGCATCGGTCCGTGCATGGCGATTGACCTATCCTTGCAAGCGTCGTTGGTGTGAAGCGACACCGCCGCTCCAAGGAGGTCAACCATGTTCATGCGCATGATCTACGACGACAAGCTCGCGCAGGCGACCTATCTCATCGGGTGCCAGCGCACGGGCGAAGCCATCGTGATTGACCCTGAGCGCGATGTTGATCGCTATATCAATCTCGCCCAGGCCAACGGGTTGCGCATCGTGGCGACCGCAGAGACACACATTCATGCCGACTTCGTGTCAGGTTCGCGCGAATTGGCGGAGGCCATCGGCGCGAAAGTGTACGTATCCGACGAGGGGGATGCGGATTGGAAGTACCAATGGCTCGACAAGAAGCTTGGTGGCGGCGCCTATGAGCACCAACTGCTCAGGGATGGTGACACCTTTCGCATCGGCGCGATCGACTTCCAGGTGATGCACACGCCTGGGCACACGCCCGAGCACATCGTGTTTCTGGTCACCGATCGCGGCGGCGGCGCGAATGAGCCCATCGGCATGGCGACAGGCGACTTCGTGTTCGTGGGCGATCTGGGGCGCCCCGATTTGCTCGAAACCGCTGCTGGCCAGGTGGGTGCGATGGAGCCTTCGGCCCGCCGGCTTTTCAAGACCATTCACAAGATCGATGGGCTGCCGGACTTCGTGCAGGTCTGGCCTGCACACGGCGCGGGCAGTGCATGCGGCAAGGCGCTTGGAGCCGTGCCCATGAGCACACTGGGCTATGAGCGCCGGTTCAACCCCGCGATTAATGCAGCCACAACTGAACAAGCGTTTGTCGACTTCATCCTGTCGAATCAACCTGAGCCGCCGTTGTATTTCGCGAACATGAAACGTGTGAACAAGGTTGGCCCCAACGTGTTGGGCGATCTTCCGATTCCACCCAAGATGACTGTTGCGGAGCTGCGCCAGCTTGATGGCAGCAAGGTTGCGATCATCGATACGCGACCGTGGCAGGCGTTTCGCACCGGGCACGTCCCCAAGTCGCTGTCATTCATCCTGACCAAATCGTTCAATACCGACGCCGGCTCAATGGTGCATGAGGATGAGGACATCTATCTCATCATCGAGCCGAGTCGTGTTGAAGAAGCAGTGCGCGATCTTGTGCGCGTCGGGCTCGACCGCATCAAGGGCTGGTATGACGCCTCGGCGCTCGAACAGTATGAAGACGCGTCTCATTCGCTGGTCGACCTGCCGGAGGTTGATGTGCAGGAGGCCGAGCGATTCATCGACGAGGGTGCCCGCGTGCTCGATGTTCGGCGTGCCACCGAATATGCGGAGGGCCACCTGCCAGACGCTTTGAACATTGCCCACACACGATTGGCCGCACGGCTCGACGATGTGCCGCACAATGCGCGCTGGGTTGTGCACTGTCGCAGCGGCGTGCGCTCCGCCCGAGCGTCGGCGTTCCTGCAGCGAAAGGGCTATCAGATCGTCAACCTGCGGGGCGGGTATCTGGCCTGGGCAAGTGCGATGGAGGGCGTCGAGCGCTGAGCTTCGCGCGTGTGCTGCAGCGCTGCAGATCGCCCAAACTGGCCAGACGCTACCCTATGGCCCTGAGTGCGGCATGAACCTGGCCACCATGCGGAAACTCGATCGTTGGCTTGGCGTGCCGCTTTGCGGTGCGTTGACTGCGTTGCGTGCGCTCGCACGCGTGGTCGGAACGCCGCGCCCGCGTCCCGTGCGGCGCATCCTGTTCGTCAAGCTCGCCGAGCAGGGCTCGACGGTACTCGCCGCCTCGGCATTGCGCCGGGCTGAGCAGCTTGTGGGGCGGGAGCATCTCTTCATCCTCGTATTTGAGGAGAACCGCTTCATCATTGACATGCTGGGCATTATCCTGCCAGAGAACGTCATCACGATTCAGACCAAGGGAGTGCTTCCAACACTGCGCAACACACTTGGGGCAGTGCGCCGTGTGCGCAAGCTCAAGGTCGACGCTGCAATTGATCTAGAGTTCTTTGCGCGCTCGACGGCAGCTCTGTCCTATCTCAGCGGAGCGCAGACGAGAGTGGGGTTCCACGCGTTTCAGGGCGAAGGGCCGTATCGCGGCAACCTGATGACCCATCGCCTGCGCTTCAATCCTCACATGCACGCCGCGCAGACCTTTCGCACACTTGTTGATGCGATCGAGCAACCAGCGAAGCCCCTTCCGACTTCGCCGTTGCGCGTGCCGGATGCCGACGAGCCGCCGCCACAGTTTGTCCCAAGTGAACTGGAGTTGGCGCGCGTGACAGCCCTACTTCCGCACGGGTCAGGCGCACGCACGCCACTCGTGCTGCTCAACGCCAACTGTTCAGACATGATCCCGTTGCGTGCGTGGCCTCGTGAGCGCTACGTCGACCTTGCGCAAAGGCTCCTTGCCGCGCGCCCGGATGTGATCATTGGCCTGACCGGCGGTCCTGGTGAAGCAACGCAGGTGCAGCAACTGGCCGATGAGATCGCGTCGGACCGATGTGTGATGCTTGCGGGGCGAACGTCGCTGCGCGAGCTGTTGGTGCTCTACTCACTGGCGGATGTGCTTGTGACGAATGACAGCGGCCCTGCGCACTTTGCAACGATGACGCCCATTGACATCGTCGTGCTCTTTGGCCCCGAACACCCGTCGCTGTTCGCGCCGCGGGGGCCGCGGAGCCACGTGATGTGGGCGGGCTTGGCCTGCAGCCCGTGCGTAAGCGCATTGAACAATCGCAACTCGATCTGCCGAAACAATCTCTGCATGCAAGCGATCGAGACGCAGCAAGTACTTGAACAGGTGTTGAGCATTGTGCGCTCGCGAGCAGCAAACGATGGCGCCGCCACAACCACGGAATGGAAGTACGCGCCGCACACGACCCAGCTGCGCGTGTTGAACGCAACATGACGCAAGCGGCTGTTCAGCCCGATGCCGCCACGCCGAAGCGCCCCCGCGCCGCGCTTTTGCGTCCCTTCGCGCTGGTCTTGCTTGTGCTTGTTACTGCGGTAGGGGTGTATGGGCTGTGGCGCGGTGATCCGCAGGCCGCGGCACAGCACTGGATCGAGCGCTGGCGCATTTTGCCCATCGTCATCGCGTGTGTGCTGTGCGACCGGGCAATGGAGTGCATTGCCTGGCTTTGGGTCTACCACCGCTTTGGTGTCAGGAGCTGGAATCGATCGGCAGTGCTTGCATTCCTTGCCGGGCGCGCAGGACTCTTGCTGCCCGCCCAGCTTGGACGCCTCATTCCGCCTGATGCCATGGCGCGCCATGGCTTCGGGCCAACAGAGCGCTGCCTCAAAGCCGAAGCATCCGCCTTCGCGCTCAACACCGCGGCAGTCGGAGCTCTGATCATCGTGCTCTTGGTCGCCAAGCTGGCCGGCGCATGGCTTGGCCTCGTAGCCGGCATCGCGATGCTGCTTGCACTGCGCGCCGTCGCACTCTTCGGCAGCGGCATACTCGAGGGGACGCGCTTTGCCGTCCCGCGCGCGTTCGTGCGGAGCCGCGCCGCGATGTGCATCGTGCTGATTCAAATGGCCGGGTGGGCGGCGCACGGCACTGCCCTTTGGGTAATGATCCACGACCTTGCCGCCGGAATCACGCTGCATGACACCGCGCTCTACGCTTGTATCGCGGCGATCCTCGGAGCGGGCTCTGGCCTTCCCGGCGGCATCGGCGCAACAGAGGGCTTGCTTGGCGTTTCCCTCAGCATCATGAAAATCCCGCCTGAGCATCTGGTGATCGCCATCGCTTCGTTTCGACTCATCACGTTTTGGATCTGGATCCCGATTGGCTGGATCGCGCTGCTTCTGACGAACGCGCGCGTGCGCGCAGCTGCCGCCACCGCCGGACCCACGATGCACCCCGTCGGAGCCGCGGCATGACTCATATCGTCGGGCGACTTGTCCGCGTCATGCGCAGTACTCCGGTATTGCTTGCCATGATTGTTGTGGTGGGCTATGCCATCGCACCGACGCGCCTGCCACTCGTGGGGGAAGAGACGCGCCGAGCACTGCACGGCATCGAAATGGCGGCCAGTGGCCAATGGCTCTATCCCACGCAGCAGGGTGTGCCTATTCTCGACCGCCCGCCGTTGCAATACTGGACGTTCGCCCTTGTTCACGGCGTGATCCACGAAATCGATCACTTCACGTTGCGCATCACGATGGCCATTGTGACAGGGCTTACTGGCCTGTGCGTATGGTGGTACGCAAAGCGGTTCGTGACTGGCGCGGGTGCGTTTGCCGCCGCCGCGAGCTACATCACCATGGGCCATGTATTCGATTTGGGGCGGCGCGCCGAGACGGACGGCTTGTTTACGTTCCTGCTCGTGGCGTCGATGCTGCTCTGGCATCGGTTGCATGACGCCCGGCCGCGCTCGATGGCGCCTTGGATCGTTGCGGGCGCAATCGCAGGGCTTGCTGCATTGTGCAAAGGGCTGCAAGCGCCGGTTGCATATTTCGGTGCGATGTGGCTTTATCTGCTGTTGCGACGTCAATGGCGGACGCTGATCGCGCCCGCGCACTGGGTTGGAGTGGCGGTGTTCGTCGCAGTCATCGCGGTGTGGCAAGTTCCATTTGTGCTGGAGGTCGGTTGGGCCGGCACGCGCTCCACATGGTTCGATCCGAGCACGGGGCGGCTTGGCGCAGGCAGCCTACTGATGCACATGGCGGTGTTTCCGCTCGCGGTCATTGGTGCAACACTGCCTTGGTCAGTGCTGCTTGGCACGGTGGTCGATCCTCGTTTTTGGCGTATGAGTGAACGCCAGAGCGCCTGCACGCTCTACGCGTTGTGTGGCTGCGCCGCGATCTTTGGGCCGGTCTGGATCGTCGAGGGCGGGCACCATCGCTATGTCATGCCCATGTATCCGCTCATGGCAGTGCTCATCGGGGTCGTTGTCGATCGCTGTCTGGAGACCGAGCTGCGCTACAGTCTGCGCCGCTTCTGGCGTGACGCGCAACGCGTCATCGCGGCGGTCCTGCTGCTGCTCGGCGTTGGATTGCTTGTCGTGAATGTCGCACCTGGAATCGCGCCGGGTGAGTGGGGGGTCATGCTGGCCGAGCCGGTCTGGCTCGTCGCGTTGCTGATCATCGCGAGCATGATGGGCGGCGTTCTGGTCTGGCTCATCGCGCCATCGGACCTACAGGCGGCCGCGATCACCTCCACATGCACGATCGCACTCCTGCTTGCGGCCTTCTTCAATGGGCCGGTGCTCGATGCGCAAGTCCATCGGGCAGCCAACGCCGGCCCCGAGATCCTCGCTATGCGCGCCCAGCTCGATGGCCAACCGCTCTATAGCTTTGGCCGCGCTCACCATAAGTTCGTGTACTGGTATCGCCAGCCCATCACGCAGTTGGATCGCCCGGAAGCAGCCGCGGATGTGCCTGACCAGGTGGAGTACTTCGTGATTTCCGTCACGCGCGG
Source organism: Phycisphaerales bacterium (assembly GCA_020427635.1). Lineage (GTDB taxonomy): Bacteria > Planctomycetota > Phycisphaerae > Phycisphaerales > UBA1924 > JAGQOH01. Next base: position 10,072 of record JAGQOH010000011.1, on the reverse strand, counting down.
GCGTGAGCCCGAGTTGCCCTTCGCCTGGCGCGAACTGGCGCGCATCAACATGGACCGCACAATCACCAAGAAGCCCGAGGTGGAGATGGTGGTGGGACAGCGGCTCAACGTCGCCCGGTAGCTCGAACAGGGGAGGCGCCAAGCTCCCATAATCGCGTGCAGTCACGCCAACCATGTCGGTGACCAAGTTCCCACATGAACCGTGAGAATCATCGCGTCGATGAACTCCTGGGCGGGTCGCGCCCACGCCACGCGCAGGAGCCAAGACGTGAACAGACCGAAGCCAAGTGGGGTCGAGCGGTACTTCGACGAGGGGGAGCTGATCGTCTCCAAGACCGATCTCAAAGGCCACATCACCTACGCCAACCTGGTCTTCCAGCGTGTCGCGGAATACACAGAAGAAGAACTCCTGGGCAAGCCGCACAGCATCATCCGCCACCCGGCGATGCCGCGCTGCGTGTTTCGTTTCTTGTGGGATCGCATCGCTGACGGACACGAGGTCTTCGCATATGTGATCAACCTGTGCAAGAGCGGTGCGCACTACTGGGTCTTTGCACACGTCACGCCGACATTCAACCAGCAGGGCAAGATCATCGGCTACCACTCCAGCCGACGCGTGCCGTCGCGCGCCGCTTTGGACCAGATCAAGCCGATCTATGACGATCTGTTGCGCATCGAGAGCCGACACCGCCTGCCGCGCGAGCAGTGGGAGGCCTCGCTGCCCGCCTTGGTGGCCAAGCTCGAGTCCATTGGCAAGACCTATGACGAGCTCATCTTCGACCTGTGCGCAGCCTAGGGGGAACAGCAGTGAGCGCAACCGTGTCCATGTCCAATGCGTATCAGCAAGCACTCCGCGCGTGCGAAGCCGCGCGCCGCGGCGACCTCGAACAGCGCGTGCTACACATCGACGAGACCGACCCGATCGCGCCCTTGTGCCATGCGATCAACGATATGCTCGATGTCATTGACGCATTCGTGCGCGAGGCTGCAACCTCGCTCGAGTTTGCAAGCGATGGCAAGTACTTCCGCCGCATTCTTGTGCAGGGCTTGCATGGCGTGTACGCCCGGGCGGCACAGACAATCAATCAGTCGACCCAGCAAATGGGCGACGAGGCGGTGCGCCTCCAAGAAGCCGATCGCCAGCGTGCGGAACTCGTCGATGACATCCGCGCCGCTCGGGAGAACGGTTCTGGCCTTGCAGAGGCCACAAAACGCATCGAAGCGGTGTCAAACGCGATCGCAGTGATCGCAGAGCAGACCAACTTGCTGGCCTTGAACGCGAGCATCGAAGCCGCCCGCGTGGGTGAAGCGGGACGCGGGTTTGCCGTGGTCGCCAATGCAGTCAAAGATCTCGCAGCTCGCTCGGCGGGCCAGAACAAAGACATCCAGCGCAACCTCGGACAGATGAGCACCGCGGTCGAGCAGACCGTCGGCACGATCGAGCGCGTCTGGGAGGTCATTGAGTCGCAGTTGGCCACCGGCTGACGAGGCCCACCATTCGCAGGCTTGACGCGTGCGTACATTGATTCCGCCCCCTAAACTCGTCGCCATGGGCGGGATCGCGATCAACCTACAAGGTGTGCTTGCGGTGGCGGGCGTGCTTTGCGGCGCGCTCTTGGGCTGCGACAAGCCAGCGCCGCGCCATGAGATCCGCGTGATGGCTGCGGCGTCTCTGCGTGACGCCTTCGAGGCCATCGAGCATGCCTTCGAGCCGGAACATCCGAACACGGATGTGGTGATCAGTTTCGCAGGATCACAGGTCTTGGCGACACAACTGCTCGAGGGTGCAGCTGCGGACGTGTTCGCATCCGCCGACGAAGTGCAAATGGGTCGCGTGGCGGCATTGTGCGAAGCGCCGGCATGTTTTGCGTCAAACCATATTGTCGTGATCACGCCTGCCGACAGCTCCATTGGCAGCATTGAAGCGCTGACCGCACCGGGCGTGCTGGTTGTGCTGGGGGCAGATGGTGTGCCTGCCGGGCGAATTGCGCGAACCGCGTTTGACGCACTTGAACTGTGGGATTCGATTGAGCCCAACATCGCCTCCAACGAGCCTGATGTGCGGGGCGTGCTCATGAAGATTCTGCTTGGAGAAGGTGATGCTGGTGTCGTGTACGCGACGGACGCCATGCGCGCTTCGCCTGGCCGCCTTCGCGCGATCGAGTTCCCTGAGGGCGTCGACTGCTCAAGTGAGTATCCAATTGCCGTGTTACGCAACGCATCCAGCTCCGAACGGGCCAATGCGTTTGTCAGATTCGTCCTGGGCGAGCCCGGGCAGGCCATTTTGCGCCAGCATGGGTTCGAGGCGCCATGAAGCAGACGCCAACTTCCTCGCGCGTTTCGCGACGCTTGATTCCCTCGGCGCGCATAGTGCTTGGCGCGCTCGCCTTCATCGCAGCAGTGCTCTTGGTCCTGCCCGTGATTGCGCTCGGCGCCCGCGCGCCATGGTCCGATGCCCTGGCCCGTCTTTTCCGCCCCGGCACGCTCGATGCATTGCGTCTTTCACTTGTAGTGTCCACCGCGTCAGTCGTGCTCTCGTTGGCGCTCGGATTCCCTATTGCATGGGTGTTGGCACGATGCACGTTTCCTGGTCGGCGCATTTTGCGCACGCTTGTACTCCTGCCCATGGTGTTTCCGCCGGTGGTTGGCGGCGTGGCGCTACTCGCTGCCTTTGGATCGCATGGCATTTGTGGAAGTACGATGCAATCGCTCGGCATACGCCTGCCATTCACAACCGCAGGCGCCATCGTCGCCGCGACCTTCGTCAGCTGTCCCTTTATGATCCTCTCGCTTGAGTCCGGCCTGCAGTCGATCGACCGTCGCCTGGAAGACGCCGCGGCAACGCTTGGTGCATCAGACTGGATGATCCTGCGCCGAATCGTCGTCCGCGGACTTGGCCCGGCGCTCCGGGCAGGCATCGCGCTGACATGGGCGCGCGCGCTGGGTGAGTTTGGCGCCACGATCACCTTCGCGGGTTCGCATCCCGGACGCACGCGCACGTTGCCATTGGCCGTCTACGAACTCATCAACGTCGATGTGGGCGATGCAATTCTCCTGGGCGTGTTGCTCGTGGCGTTCGCGGCAGCGGTACTGCTTGCGCTGAGCGGCAAGGTGCTGCTGCGATGAGTCTGGATGTGTCTATTCAGGTCCAGCGCAGCTCGTTTACCCTCGACACTTCTTTTTCGGTCGCGCCGGGTGAGATCGCGGTCATCGTGGGTCCAAATGGTTCGGGCAAGTCAACGCTGGTCTCCGCATTGTGCGGGCTGACGCCGCTCGCATCGGGGACGATCAAATTGAATGGGCGCACGCTGACGCACAACAGGACCACCGTTGCCCCCCGGGATCGGCGCATCGGCGCAGTCTTTCAGGACCGCCTGCTCTTTCCTAGGATGACCGTGCTTCAGAACGTGGCATTCGGGCGGCGTGCGCTTGGCGATTCGCGCAAAAATGCCGGACGAGCAGCGCACCATTGGCTTGAGCGCCTCGGCATCGGTGCACTGGCCGCTCGGCGCGCATCCAGTTTGTCCGGTGGTGAGGCACAGCGTGTTGCGCTTGCTCGAGCGCTTGCCTGCGAACCGGACTTGCTCGTGCTGGACGAACCACTCTCAGCACTGGACATGCAAGCTCGACCCGAGTTGCGAAGGCTGCTTGGCGAGATCCTCGCGTCATTCCCAGGCATCAAGCTCGTCATCACGCACGATCCGCTGGAGGCAATGGCGCTTGCCGATCGACTGCTCGTGCTTGAATCCGGGACCATCGCGCAAATCGGCACACCGGAAGCGATTCGCCAGCGTCCACGGGGCGCCTATGCCGCCTCATTGGTCGGCGTCAATCTCATTCGCGGCGTGCTGCGCCGAGATGCCACACGTTCGCTCGTCGTCACAGAGCAAGGCGCAGAACTTGTTACTGCCTCAACTGACCTTGCCAATGACACGCCCGTCTTTGCCAGCGTGCATCCCCGGGCCATCCTGCTTTCACGGGAACGCCCCGCCACCTCGGCGCGAAACGCCTTTGCAGGAAGCGTGCGCGCCGTGGATCAGTTGGATGGACGTGTGCGCGTGTTGATGGACGCAGGCCCCGCGTGGACGGCCGAGATCACGCCGACCGCCGCTGCCGAGCTGGATCTCACGCTCGACACTTCAATTTGGGTTTCTTTCAAGGCAACGGAGCTGACTGTGTATCCTCGGTAAGCGTTGATGAGACCCACAATGACCGACCAACCTCCCAACCTGAGCCACACCGACGCGTCCGGGCGCGCCCGCATGGTCGATGTGGGTGACAAGCCCATGACCAATCGCGTCGCCATTGCCGAGGGTCGCGTGCGGGTCAACGATGCGCTCGCACAGCGCATTCGCGAGAACACGCTTGGAAAGGGCGATGTACTTGGTATCGCGCGGCTTGCTGGCATTCAAGCTGCCAAGCGCACTGGCGAGCTCATCCCGTTGTGCCACCCGCTTGGTTTGGATCACGTCGAAGTCGACGCTGAACTTGTCGGCAACGTCGTCCAACTGCGCGCAAGCGCTCGGGTGCTCGGGCGCACAGGTGTCGAGATGGAGGCGCTCACAGCGGTGGCCGTCGCGGCGCTCACGGTCATTGACATGGGCAAGGCCGTCGATCCGGGCATGGTCATCGAGGGTGTGCGCGTCATCGAAAAGCGCGGCGGGCGCAGCGGGCACTATGTCGCCCCGCCAACAGTTGAGAGGTAGTCCCATGCCGGGCCCCATCCGTGCCGCAATTCTGACCATTTCCGACCGCTGCTCACGCGGCGAAACGGTGGATACATCTGGCCCGGCCCTCGCACGCATCTGCACAAGTGATCTTGGCGCGGAGGTCGTCCACCGCGCTTGCGTCACCGACGATCCAGATGGCATCGAAGCCCAGCTGGGCGCCTGGGTGCGCACAGAGCCAACAATCGATCTCATCCTGACCACAGGTGGCACGGGGCTCGCACCGCGCGATCATGCCCCAGAGGCGGCGATGCGTGTCATTGAGCGTCCGCACGCGGGCCTGATGGAGCTCGCGCGTCTGCGGTGCTACGAGAAAACGCCCAGGGCCTATCTGTCCCGTGGCGTCGCAGGTGCGGCACGCCAGTCCTTGATCATCACACTGCCCGGTTCGGAGCGAGGGTCAACAGAGAATCTACAAGCGATCCTCGACATCCTGCCGCATGCCATCGAGACACTGCGTGGCGAAGTCGTCGATGACGGTCGCACCAATGCGTCAGACAACGTCGCAGAGTCACCCGTTGCGTTGAGAGCACCCGCCGATCGCCCCCCAGGTGATCAGCACCATGCATAGAACGGGAAGGGCCCCGCGTTCGCAGCATTGGGCGGGACTTCCACAAACCCGTCGCTCGTCGCCACCGCTGGAATGTCGCCGGAACTGTGCGACGTAATGCATTCCGCTTCCCCAGGGGCAGTCAAGCGCACCGGGCGATGATGCCACAAGGCTATTGGCTTTGATGCGGGGTTCGTGATGCGGACAAGTGCCGGCGCTTCAGGACGTGCCAGCCCCCCGCGCGCGCTGAGGGCTGGGAGCGCGAGCCGACGCGCTGTGACAAGCACCGAGACGGGGTTGCCGGGCAAGCCGAGGATTGGGCGCCCGTCGCGCGTGACGGCCCCAAGTGCGGGCTTCCCGGGCTTCTGGGGCAAGCAGTGAAAGATGATCTCGCCGCCACATGCACGGATCGTTGCCGGCACGAAATCGCGTTGGCCCATGGAGACTCCGCCACAACAGATGATCGCATCGGCGGAGTCGAGCGTTTGTTCAAATGTGTCGCCGAGCGTCCGTTCGTCGTCGGGAATGCAAGCATGAACCGTCAGATCGATCCATGTTCGGCTCGAGAGCAAGCCAAGCAGCGCGGGGCCGTTTGCGTCGCGCAGTTGCCACGGCTCAGGCGACGACTCGGCGGGCAGCACCTCGTCGCCCGTCGTGAGCACTGCGACGCGGAGGCGCGCATAGATGCGCGGGCGGGCGAGCCCCATGGCTGCCAGCGCGCCCATGCAGGCGGGCGTGATCGGTTGCCCCGCAAGAGCGACTTCGGCTCCGGCGCTGCAGTTCTCGCCACGCCGACGAATGTTCGCACCAGCGTGCGCTGACGCGATCGTTTGCGCGGTGAGTTCAATGCCGCCATCATGCTCAATGCAGTCTTCACGCCGGATGACCACAAAGACACCATCGGGCACCGGCGCGCCAGTGAAGATGCGCAATACCGCGCCCGTCGGCATGATCGGAGGTGAGGCCCCCATCGCGATGTCACCGGCAATCGGAATCGCCCCGAGTCGAAGGTCCTGCTCACCGATCGCATACCCGTCCATGGCGCTCACATCGCAGGCAGGACTTGGTCGATCGGCCACAAGTGCCTCAGCAAGCACGCGGCCCGGCGCCTCCGAAAGGCACACCTGCTCGGTCCCGACCGGCTCGATGCGCGCGACCAATGCCGCGAGCGCCGACGCGGGCGATTCAAAGGCGAATCCTGTCGGGATGGAAGGCGCATCATTCATCTTGCTTCAATTGAGTCGGCACGCCCCGCGCACACCGGCCTAGGAGTGGATACGCGGAACTCCCTTGCGAGAGACTATCCACCGATGGCGGACATAGGGCGATCGGGCTGACGATAATTCGCGTCGTGAATGGCATGGCCCGCCTGCTTGCGCAGCGTTGCCGCCGCGAGAAACTGCGCAATCTGCTCATCCGTCGTGGCAGGAGCACGGATCAGCGAGCGAAGGTCATACTCACTCGTGCTGAAGAGGCACGGAATAACCATGCCATCAGCGCTGAGGCGCAACCGTGAACACGCGCCGCAAAATGGGCGCGTGACCGAGGCGATGACGCCGAACATGCCCGGTGCGCCGTCAGCAAATCGAAACCGGGCTGCGGGGCTCGACGATCGCTCTCGCTCCACGGGAACCAAGGGAAAGACCGACGACACGCGATCGATGATTTCGTCCGCACTGACAAGCTTGTCCTGACTCCAGCGATGCCCAGAATCCAGTGGCATGTATTCAATGAGACGGACATCTGCGTCAAGGTCGCGCGCGAGTGCTGCTAAGTCCACGACTTCATCCTCATTGAAGCCGCGCACGATTACTGCGTTGATGCGGACGGGATCCAGCCCAACGCGCTTGGCAGCGCGCACGCTCATAAGCACTCTTTCGGGCGTCGTTGTCGAACGCGTCAAACGCGCAAAACGCTCTTGCTCTAGCGAGTCAAGACTGAAGGTGATGCGTCGCAAGCCGGCATCGCGCAACGCAACAAGATCCGCTTCAGAGACAAGCGATCCGTTCGAGGTCATCGAAAGGTCTTCAAGCCCGAGCGCGGCCAAATCGCCGATCAGTTCGGGCAGTGTCGGATGGACTGTCGGCTCCCCGCCCGTGAGGCGCACGCGGCGCACGCCCAAAGACTGGCAGATGCGCACGACGCGGATGATCTCAAAGTCGGTAAGCAATTCCATCTTGCGCTTGAAGACTACGTCCGGTTCCATGCAGTAGACACACCGGAAATTGCACCGGTCCGTGAGGCTCACGCGCAGGTCGCGAATGACTCGGCCATATGCGTCGCGCAGCTCGTGCACCGGCCCATCGACCGGGTTGGCCGGCAAGCGGCGGTCAGGATGGAGAACGTGAAGGCGCATGCGATGCTTCTTGAATGGGCGTGTCCCAGGAGCGGTGGGCAACGATGTGCGTGTCGTATCCGGTCTGCCTCGCGGGCCCAATGGCGTGCGTAGCCTACCGGCAATGGCCGATTTGCGCGTTTTCAGAAACGCAGGGCTATGCTGGCGCCGCCGCCCAAACGGGCTCCTTCCAAATCGGAACACTTTGTTTCATGCGGTCGATAAATTGGTCCATTGCCTGAATTGCCGCCTTGCGATGCGCTGATGCAATCGAGAGCCGAAAAGAGCAACTGCCGACCGGCGCCTCACCCCGTGCATGCTCAACGACGATCCTTTGCAGGCCATGGCGCTCGAGCACATCCGCTGCGATCTCGGTGAGCACGCGTTGCGCCATCGGTTCGTACGCCGTGTATTGCAGTGCGCAAAGATCAAGCCCATCTTCCTGCATACGCACGATGCCTTCAAAGACGATCCATGCGCCGGTGATGCCATCGTTGGGGCGCGCGGGTGCTGCGTCGAGCGGGCCCTGCGTCATCACGACGAGCACGTTTTCGAGTGTCTTGTGCATTAGCCTCCACCCACCAGCGTGATGAGCGCGATCTCGTCGCCATCGCAGATCGACCCATCCTCATCTGCAAAACGACCATTAAGCGCGAATCGACCCCAAGACACGGCGTGGGCCAGCGCAGGGCACTCGGCCACGAGCGCCTCCCGCAGTTCTGCGCAGGTTGCGCCGGCGGTGAGTTCAAGGCGGACCGCATCAGCGCCCGCCGCCTTCGCCGCCGGACCAAAGAGCTTGACTTCCGCGAGCATTCGGTACCGATCCATTTCCCTCATCCTGGCGCGAGAAATCACCCAATCCCATGTCGTCCAGGATCGCGGCCCTCGAAGCACCACCGATAATAGAGCACGCCGCTGCAGACACGCGGGTCAGCCGTCAGATTTGGGCTTGGATTTCGGGCGAGCGGCGGTAGCATGGTCGCTCGTCGCCATGGGCGTCGCCTGGGTTGGCCCATTGCTGGCCCGCACCGAGAGGAGAGAGAGATGAAGAGCGTTTGTGTGGTTGGTGTCGTCGGGCTCCTCATCGGAGCTGTGCCAGGCGTTGCGTCGGGGCAGGTGGTCTATAACACCGGCCCCGCGACCGGGTTCTTCACACCGTTCGACAGCAACACGCCTGCCGGAACGCTTTATGGCGACAGCGGCTGGTTTGGCTCGGGCGGAGACGCGCCCGCGGCGGTGACCTCGCTCACACTGGGCTTGGCGGTCTTCGGCGCCCTGGCGACTGCAGAAGGCACCGCGGATCTGGTGTTCACCTTCAACGATGGCGATCCGAGCGGATTGGTGTTTGGTTCCGGGGCCACGCTCTACTCCACCACGCTCAGCAACGTGACGCTGCCCGCGACAGTTGCCGGTTTGGCGACGTATTTCGAGGTCGAAGTCCCGCTCCCGAGTGTGATGACCGCGGGTGGATTCAACAACTTCGGGTTCAGCTTGGGTGTCGAGAACTTCAACTACGATGGCAGCTTCGGATTTCAGAATCGCGGTGCCTTCAATAACCTGGGCTTCTACACGAACAACGCTTCACAGTTCACGCCGGGGTCGGGGTGGAGTGTTTTCGCGTTCGGGCCGAATGATCCTGGCGACATCGCGAACTTCGTCATGACCCTCGAAGTCCCTGCGCCGGGCGGCCTTGCCGTGCTTGGCCTTGGCGCCATTGCCGCGGTCCGCCGCCGCCGCTGAGCTGAGCAGCACATCCGACGCATCAGCACCGCTCGGACACAATCGCCGGAAGGCTCTCTCGCGCGCGCAGCGCCCGTAGATCCAATGAAAAACCCTCGCTGTCAGCGAGGGTCTCAAGCGAGGCGGACGGGACTCGAACCCGCAACCACCGGATCGACAGTCTCAATCCGGTGGTTCAGCCACCCCCTTCAGAGGGCGCAAAACCGCCTTCAGAGGGTCAAGAACCCGGATCAGTGGGTACCGGTTGGGTACCAGTTGAGGGCGGTTTCGGGGGTGGTCTAGACGCACTTTTAGACGCACTGGACCGCGCCGACGGAGGCCAGTCCATCCCAGCGGCCGAGGCCATCCTCTATTGCCTGTGCACAGCCTGCAACGCCAAGGGATTCAGCCGGGTCATCCCGCAGGAGTGCCCGAGGTGTGGGGCGACGGAAGGGTTCACGGTATCACTCGTGGTGTCCCCAATACGAAGAACCGGACTCAATCAAAGGGGCAAGTTCTAGGCCCGGTTCGCTTGGCAGTTCCGCCACGGGCCCGCGACGATCCAGGCGAAGGCGACGCGCAGTCAATTCAGACGGACAGAGCCACGCCTCCTTGGAAATGAGCTACTCCGGAAAGTGATTTGCCAGAACCGGCAACGGCATGACGGCAAACCTCGCGCCGCCATGCCCGTCGCCAGAATCCGGCTCACGAGACTGCTCAGCCCTTGAGCGCTGAGAGATC
>JAGQOH010000118.1 GCA_020427635.1 Phycisphaerales bacterium | reverse complement strand
CCCATCCCCAGCCGCTCCATCGCCGACCGCAGATCCGACCACACCTTCTTCCGATTCTCAGGCGTGTACGCCCGCAGCAGGTACGCCGGGTGGTACGTCGGCATCACCGCGATCCCCATGCACTCGTGCCACCGGCCCCGCATCGACCCCATCGATTCCTGATTCCCCAGCAGGAAATTCGCCGCCGGCTTGCCCAGCGTCACGATCACCTCCGGCTGAATGATCCGGATCTGCTCGATCAGGTAAGGCCCCTCCTGCGACGCCTCGTCAACCGTCGGCGTCCGGTTGTTCGGCGGGCGCACCTTCAGCACGTTCGAGATATACACCTCCGCCCGACTCAGCCCCATCGCCTCGATCATCTCGTTGAGCTTCTTCCCCGCTCGACCAACAAACGGGATCCCCTGCGCATCCTCGTCCGCGCCCGGCGCCTCGCCCACAAACATCAGCCGCGCATCCGGATCCCCGTCACCAAAGACGATGTTCGTCCAACCCGGCATGCTCGCCACCACCGGGCTCTCCGCCGCATGCCGCTTCCGCAGTTCCTCCAGCG
>JAGQOH010000117.1 GCA_020427635.1 Phycisphaerales bacterium | reverse complement strand
CGAACCCGGGACAGGCCCGCACGCTGGAGGCACTGGCGGCGACGCAGGGGCGCGCTCTCTACGAGGGGGCGTTGGCCGACGCGATCAGCGAGCACGCGCGCGCAACCGGTGGGGCGATGACTCGGGAGGACCTCCTGGCCCACGCGCCCGAGTGGGTGACGCCGATGGACCTGGCGTACCGAGGGGTTCGTGTCCACGAACTGCCACCCAACGGCCAGGGAATCGCGGCCCTGATCGCTCTCGGCCTCCTCGCCAGACACGACATTGCCGGGTGTGCGATCGATTCGGCGGAGAGCCTGCACCTGCAGATCGAGGCGATGAAGCTCGCGTTCGCGGATGCGTATCGCTACGTGGCAGACCCGACACACATGGAGCGCGACGGCTCGTGGCTGCTCGACGACGGCTACCTGGACGCGCGCGCTGCGATGATCCGCGTCGGCGAGGCGCACGCTGCGGCCCCCGGTCCGCTACCGCGTGGCGGGACCGTGTACCTCGCGACGGCGGACGCCGAGGGCAGGATGGTGTCGTTCATCCAGAGCAACTTCTGGGGGT
>JAGQOH010000116.1 GCA_020427635.1 Phycisphaerales bacterium | reverse complement strand
ATTCGCACGATGCGCAGCGCGGGCGACCGCACTGTTGCCGTCAGTGCGCAAGCGCCCCGCCTGATCGATCTGTGGCTTGAAACGGACAGCGCTCCGGTCACTCAGGCTGTGCAGATCGAACAGCCACCGGCACAACGCAGCGTCACCTTTATCGATGGCACGCTCCAGGAAGGCTGGCGGCTGCGCACCCGCGAGGGCGATCTTCACCTACTGACCGATGCGGAAATCTTCGGCTGGTCGCGGCCAGAACCGCAGCGTCGGTCGACTCGTCGCCGCGCGCGCACGCCGGAACTCAATTACAGCGACTTGAACGAGGGCGATTACGTCGTCCACGTCGACTACGGCATTGGCCGCTTTGCCGGGATGCGCCGCCGCACACTGGAAGGGATCGAGCGCGAGTATCTGGCGGTCGAATATGCCGGGACAGACGCGCTGTTCGTACCGATCCACCAGACAGACCGACTGACGCGCTACATCGGCGCGGACGACAAACCACCAGCGCTGAACAAGCTCGGCCAGCCCGACTGGGGGCGCATCAAAGGTAAGGCCAAGAAGGC
>JAGQOH010000115.1 GCA_020427635.1 Phycisphaerales bacterium | reverse complement strand
AAGATCGAAATGCTGTCCCGCCTTCGTTCGAAGAAAGAGCAGAAGGCCATTCTCGAAGGACTGGCCGACGGTGAGGTCGACATCGTCATCGGAACCCATCGGCTCGTGCAGCAAGACGTCAAGTTCAAGGACCTTGGCCTCGTCGTTATCGATGAAGAGCAACGCTTCGGCGTGCGGCACAAGGAGTTCCTGAAACAGATCCGCACCGAAGTCGATGTGCTGACCATGAGCGCCACGCCCATCCCGCGCACGCTGCACATGTCGCTCGCCGGCATCCGCGATATCAGCATCATCAACACAGCGCCCCAAACGCGCTTGCCGATCCGGACGTTCGTCACCGAGTCGAGCGACGCGCTCTTGCGAGAGGTGATCCTTCGCGAACTCGATCGTGGCGGGCAGGTGTTCGTGGTTCACAATCGGGTGCAATCGATCGACAAACTCGCCACATCGCTGCGGCACCTGATTCCTGAAGCAACATTCGGGGTCGGCCACGGCCAGATGGACGAGATGGTGCTCGAGCAGCTGATCCTCTCGTTCATTCGCAAGGAGTTCGATGTA
>JAGQOH010000114.1 GCA_020427635.1 Phycisphaerales bacterium | reverse complement strand
GAAGCTCGCGGAGAAGTTCAAGGTGCCGATCATCACCTTGATCAACACGCCCGGAGCCTATCCCGGCATTGGCGCCGAAGAACGCGGCCAGGCCTGGGCCATCGCGGAGAACCTGATGATGATGGCCGGCCTCCAGGTGCCGATCATCAGCATCATCATCGGCGAGGGAGGCTCCGGCGGGGCACTGGGTATCGGGGTTGGCGACCGGGTGCTCATGCTCGAACACGCCTACTACTCCGTGATTTCTCCGGAAGGCTGCGCCGCCATCCTCTGGAACGATTCGGACAAGGCCGAGGCCGCGGCCAAGGCGCTGCGCATCACCGCGACCGACCTGTTGGGGCTGGGCGTCATCGATGGCGTGATTCGTGAACCCTTGGGCGGGGCTCATCGGCAGCCGGACCAGATGGCTCGCGTGCTCCATGAGCTTCTGGTGCGTGAACTCGACCTGCTGGTCCAGAAGCCCATCGCGCAACTGGTCGACGAACGCTACGAGAAATTCCGTCACATCGGGACCATCTTCACGGACCCCGCCACTCTGGCGGCACTGGTGAAAGAGGCTGA
>JAGQOH010000113.1 GCA_020427635.1 Phycisphaerales bacterium | reverse complement strand
ATGCTCGAGGACATAGACAAGGAGACGGTCGACTTCGCGCGCAACTACGACGACTCGCGTGATGAGCCGCTCGTGCTACCGGGTCGCTTCCCCAACCTCCTCTGCAACGGCAGCTCGGGGATCGCGGTCGGCATGGCGACGAGTCTGCCACCGCACAACCTCGGCGAAGTCGGCGCCGCGCTCGAGGCGCTGCTCGAAGAACCGGACATCAGCGGTGAGAAGCTGCTGCAACTCTGTCCGGGCCCGGACTTCCCGACCGGCGGCACGATCATGGGCCGCAGTGGGATCGCGCAGGCGTACCTCACGGGCCGCGGCCTGATCACGGTGCGCGCCAAGTATCACATCGAAGAGAAGGCCAAGCGTCGCTCGCTCGTCTTCACCGAGATCCCGTACCAGGTCACGGTCGCCGCGATCGTCGAGTCGATCGTCGAGGCCGTCAAGAACGGCAAGATCGAGACGATCTCGGACGTCAACAACGAGACCAACGCGCGCACCGGCATGCGCCTCGTCGTCGAGCTCAAGAAGAGCGTCGATGACGAGACCGTCACGCTCAACCAGCTCTTCAAGTTCAC
>JAGQOH010000112.1 GCA_020427635.1 Phycisphaerales bacterium | reverse complement strand
CGTTTGGCAACGGGGAATTGAAACCCGTCACCAGAACTTTTTATCTCTGGATCGCTCCCGCCACAACACAAGAGAACTACCCCCGCGCGTGTCGAGCTGCAATCCACAGACTCAGCTTGATCTACCTTGTTAAAGAACACTCCGGTTGCCAGAACCAGATCAAAGCACACCGCAATGCACTTTGATCTACTTCCCGTTGCGACTTGTCCCTTTGTTCCCCTGTTTTTCCTTCTGTCCTCCGTCCTCTGTCCTCCGAACTGGTAGGCCTGGGCAGATTTGAACTGCCGACCTCACCCTTATCAGGGGTGCGCTCTAACCAACTGAGCTACAGGCCTTCAACTGGTGGAGCTATGCGGGATCGAACCGCAGACCTCCTGCGTGCAAGGCAGGCGCTCTCCCAGCTGAGCTATAGCCCCATATACTCGTCTTTCCCGCACTGCAAGCAGCACAAAAAATCCTGCGTAACCGACGCATCAACCGAACAAATGAAGACAAATGTGTGAGCACTCATCAGGTAGTGCCAACATCGTTTAAGGAGGTGATCCAGCCCCAGGTTCCCCTAGGGCTACCTT
>JAGQOH010000111.1 GCA_020427635.1 Phycisphaerales bacterium | reverse complement strand
CTTGAAGGCCTTGACCAGCGCCTCGGTGAAGGTGTTGCCGCCCAGGGGCAGGGTGCGGAGCCAGATCCCGCCGTCCTCGACGATGATCACGTCGGTGGAGGTCGTGCCGATGTCCATATAGATCACGCCCTCGTCAGGCGGGTCATCGGCGGTGTCGTAGACGAAGGCGTTGAACACCGCGATCGGCGAGAGCGTCAACGCATCGACGCGCATGTTGACCGCGTTGTAGTTGGTCAGGTAGTTCATCACCCGTTCTTTGGTGATGGCGAAGATGCCGACCTCCACGTCCGGGGCGTCGTCCTGCTGGAAGATCTGGTAGTCCCACTCGACCTGCTCGATCGGGAAGGGGATCTGCTGCTTGGCCTCGAACTCGACGATCGAGGGGATCTTCTTCGGCTCGACGGGTGGGAGCTTGGCGAAGCGTGCGAAGGCCTTGTGCCCGGGCACGGAGATGACGACGGTGCTCTTGCTCAGGTCGTGCCGGGCCATGAGCTGGTCGAGGTTGACCTGGATGGCCTCGTCGATGTTCAGGTCCGGCGTGGTCAGGACCTGCTTGAAGGGGATCACCTCGTG
>JAGQOH010000110.1 GCA_020427635.1 Phycisphaerales bacterium | reverse complement strand
CGTTTGGCCTGTTCGCGCGGATGGCGCGCGGTGGGTCCGTGGCGTGACGGTCGGGGGGCGTCATCGGCCTCTGGCCGGGTGATGCCGACGGCAGCCTCAAGCGGGTGCCCGAGTCCGGTGAGACGCGGAGAGAGATCCTCGATGTTCTCGGCGATCACATGCACCACGATACCTTCGCGTTGCAGCGGTCCGGTGACCTTTAGGAGCCTCCCGCTCATGATGGCGCGGCGGAAGCGGTCGTAGACCTTTCTCCAGATGACGATGTTCGAAACGCCTGTTTCATCTTCGAGCGTGAGGAAGACCACACCCGACGCTGTGCCGGGACGCTGGCGGGTTATGACAAGGCCGCAGACACTGGTCCGGCCGAGCGGCGCGGTGAGGAGCCTGTCGTGCGGCGTCAGCCCGGGAAGGGAGGGGCGCAGAAGTTCCATCGGGTGCGCGCGAAGCGTCAGCCGCATGGCGACGTAGTCCTCCACCACCTCTTCGCCGAGATGCATGGGGGGCAGCTCCACGGCGGGTTCTTGAATCATCTCGCCGTCGATCGGATCGCTGAACAGCGGCAGCGGTGACCGCCCC
>JAGQOH010000109.1 GCA_020427635.1 Phycisphaerales bacterium | reverse complement strand
CCGACCCGAGGACGACGCCATCACCTTCAACGGGCTCTGGAGCGTCTACCCCTACTTCGCTTCCGGCACCATCATCGGCTCCGACCGCGAACGGGGGCTCTTCGTCTGGTCGCTCGACCTTCCATCTTCCGCCTGCGACGGTGACGCCAACAACGACAACACCGTCGACGTGAACGACGTTTCTTACGTCCTCTTCCGACTCGGAAGCTCCGGTTCACCCGGCGCGGTCGACGGCGACGCCAACCTCGACGGCGTGGTCGACGTCAACGACATCTCCTACGTCCTCTTCCGTCTCGGCCCCTGTGCGTAATCTCGCCGCTCAGTCGTCCAGACCGCTCCGCGCGTAGTCGTACGACGCCCCGATCAACCCCCAGATCACCTCTAACTCATCGTGATCCCGCGGGCCGTACACCATCACCACGCGCTCGTTCACGTCGAGCCGCTGGCCCCACCCCTTGTTCAACACGTCGATCGTCAGGTCGGGCGGCAGCGACATGTGAATGCTCCCGTCGTCCGCCGGCTGGAAGTACATGAACTCCCGCCCCTCGATGAACCCCTCCGGCGTGTACGACACCACCGGCG
>JAGQOH010000010.1:10992-63931 GCA_020427635.1 Phycisphaerales bacterium | reverse complement strand
GACCACGCGGTCCAGTCCAGTGCCAAGCGGGCGACCGCACCCGGCGCGAGATCGCGTGCGGCAGATGGGCCGGCCTCGGCAGGCTTTGCTGGGGTGCTCAGACGGAGTTGTCCGCCCGTGACCAATTCACCTCCGTCGCACCAAGCCCAGACCAGGCGCTTGGTGTGGTCGACCAGGATGATCGCCTGCAGCGTGCCGGCGGGAGCATTGTTCCATGCGCTCACCGCAGCATGCCAGAGCGTGGCGACGTTGGTGACGCGCGTGCCCAGACGATCGAGACCATCAAGCCAGAGGCGAGCCATCGCGTCAGGCATGGTGATGGCGACGACAGCATCGCGCGTGTCCGCCGAGCCACTGGTCACGGGTTCAACCCCGCCAAGCGGCGCAACTGTGGCCCACTCTTCGCCCTGGTTCTTCAGAGCCGCGGCGACCACGGGCGCCGCGGTGGAAGGCGCATGCACCCAGCGGCAGGCGGCTTCGTCGACGTCCAGGATCGCGGTGAGTTTGCGGTTGCCGCACTGGCGCGCACACCAAAGTGAGCTTTCATTGACGCGTCGGCGCAGGGCGTCGGCGTCGGGGGCTTCGCCTGAGGGGGAGGCAATCCAGTGCTCGCCTGGCGAGCCATTGCGCAGCAGATCAATGCGCGAGAGGTCGGTCGGGATGAGCGCCGAGCACCCGCTCATACGCCAAACCCCCGCTCTTCCATGAGGCGCATTTCGTCGTCGAGCGGGATCTCGGATTCCGCTTCGCCCCGCTTGATCTTGATGTGCTCCGGCGTGATTTCGAGAATTTCGACCTCGTGCGCGCCGGGGGCGGGGACCTTGTCGCCGACGACGAGCACGCGCTGGATCCCATCCACGCGCACGAAGGCTGCGGGCACGATCTGGCCATCCGCATCGCGCACTGTGGCGAGGCCCACGTAGCGCCAATTCAGGGGCGTGAGTGGGCGCACCGGCGCCTCGCCACCATCAGTAGGCACAGGCGTTGGCGTGTTCACGATCGGCTCGCGGACTGCGTCGGCAAGGTCGGCGATCGGCTGCCAGGTGCGCGAGCAGGCCGCGCCAATGCCCAAGTGCTCGGTTTGGGTCGTGGCCTGGGCGGGGGCGACTGCAGGCAGTTGGTCGGGGGGGGCGGGCACGCGGAGCAGCAGGGCGAGCGCGCCGATCGCCAGGGCGATGAGCAGCGCTGCGAGGCCTCCGAATTGTCCGCCTGGGAGCTTCATGGTCAGTCCTTCCGGCAATCGGCACGGGCCCGGATCGCCTGGTGTGTCTAGGGTCGGCCGAATCGCGCGCAGAGGATGAACCCCCGCGCGTGCGCGGCATCGCCTGCGTGCCTTCGACACTGGGTCAGCCTACCGGGTGGAGCCGAGCGGGGGGTCCTGTGCGGGACGCCACTCGTGCAGCTTGGTGTCAGTGCCGATCTCCACCAGGAGGGCATACCGCTCGGGCGTGCCCGGGGTGCCGTCTGCAGTGGCCCGAACTGCTTCGACCTCAAGTTGCCAGAGCACGGGGGTGAAGGTGAGCAGGGCAAAGATGTCGGCGATGTCGTTGGGGTCGAAACCCTGGGCGATGAACTCAGTGCGCATGTCGCGCTTGCCCTCTTTGGAGGTGTCGTCGCGGATATAGCGCATGGCGCTTGCGAGTTGCTGGTCGCCGCCGCAGATCGCATCGATGACGACATCGGGCATCGCGGTGATGGACATCTCCATGGGGCCGCCGCGGCGGGTGAGGTCGGGGCGGTCGAGCGGAACACGCCGAAGCAATTCCATCATGAGGTCGCGCCGACGATCGGTATCGGCACCCTTCAGGTTGGCAAGGATCGTGCCCTGGCCATCGTGCACCCAAACGCGGATCAGGAATTCACCTGGGAGCTGCGCTTCATAGTGCGGGCCTGGTTCGCGCACGAGGTCGGCCATGGTCTTGTCCGTGCGTGAGCGCCGGCGCGCCCAATTCCAAACGACATCGCGCACCCCAAGCAACTGGTGGTGCTCCGCGTAGGAGTCGACTTGCATTTGCACCGCGACAGCCCGCAGATGCATGCGCCGCAACTGCCAGGAAATCATCGCGGTCGCGATGATCGTGACGACCAGGACCAGCACGAAGGTAAAGCCGCGGCGGGATGTCACGTGTCGGCGCATCACTAACGGCCCTCAGTGATGATCGCGGTTTCAAAGAGCCAGTCGGCCTCGGCGCCATCAGATGTTGTGAGCTGCAGGCGCACCGCGACTGGGAAATCAGGCTGCAAATACGCCGCGTAGACCTGTTGCCAGCCATTGCCCTCGCGCGGCAGGACCTCCCAGGAGCACTGCGTGAGGTCGCCGATCAGTTCGGTTGATTCGCCGGGCGGATCGACGGGACTCCAATAGAGCGCCCAGCCGGCAGTCTCAGTCGGCAGCAATTCAAACCGCCCGCGCACGCTGCCAAGCCATTCGGCGCGCAGCATCGCAAGACGCTGGTCAGAAGTGGGAATCTGCGTTTGCATGCGCCCAACGGGCGGCGTTTCGCACACAATCTCAAGCCGTGGCACCGTGCCCTGCTCCGTGCGAACGTACTGCAATTCGAAGAACGGAGGCTGCGACGTGTCGGCCACCGCGGCGACGAGCGGCAGGTCATCGCTCAGCCCCGCGGCTTGCGTGCGCTGGGTGTCTGGAGGCGATTCACTTTCATCCGCTTCGCCATCGATTGCCTCTTCGTTCGGATCGACTTCTTCTTGAATCGGCGTGGCGGCCACGAGGCGCTGCATCGCGCTCGCAACTGCATGGTGGGTGATCGCCATGCGCGTCGCGTTGTTGATCGAGCGCGACGTGACACCATCGGCGTGGCCCAGCACACCGACCAGCGCAAAGGCCGCCAGCGCCACAATGCTCGACATGGCAAGTGCGGTGACCAGCTCGAGAATGGTGAAAGCGCGCGTGTTGTTGTTGGTGCTGCGCGTCATTGGTTGTCCCGGGGTCTCTTGACCGCTTCAAGCAGGATTTCCATCAGGCGGTCCATGTCGCGCGCGATGTCATAGACGCGCACAAGATCAGCGATCGGTTCGCCTGCCCGGTACCCGGCGCGGGGCTCATTGAGCCAGACGCGGACCGTCACCTGCTCGAGCTGTGTCTTGAGCAAGGTGTCTAGGTCGCCCAGCGCGGGCAGGCCATCGCGTGTGCGCGCGGTGCGGACATCGGTGGAGACGCCCTGATCCTCCGAGCCGGTGAGCTCGGCCACTTGAAACGCGAAATCGAACTGCAGGCCCTGCACTTCGACGGGGTCGTGCTGGTTGTAGACGGAAGATGGCGTGTCGAGGTACTGCAGGATGAGGCGATGGGCCGCCTCGTGGCCCGCCAGGCGAATGCGATCGCGCTCTTGTGCGCGTTCCATGAAGCTCAGCGCGCCCATCACGCCCGAGGCAACGCCCGAAAGCATGGCCAAGGAGGCGATCACTTCCAGGATCGTGAGGCCAAGGCGGGTGTTGTGCTGGTGACGTGTTGCAAAGCGCACGCGTGTTCCCCTTTGTGCGCGACGTGTAACGAATGAATCAGTCCTGTGCGCCGGGATACCAGTAAATATCGTCAGCGCCGCCAGCGTCATCGATCCTGTTCGGGCCAAACGACACGAGCAGCCAGTCGACGTTGACACCGTTCACGACGGAGGGCGCGTAGTACAGGAACTGCTGGCCCCATGCGTCTTCGAGGTCGCTTGGCGATTGCACGAGCGGCAGCAGGACGTTGATTTGTCCGGTGGGCGGCACATTGCCCTTGTTCTGCGTTTGGTACAGCGAGATGGCGCCCGCTACTACCTTCATCGACTGCTTGGTCGAGCCCACGCGGGCATCGTTGAGGATCTTCGGAATCGCAAGCGCAGAGATGCCCGCGAGAATGCCGATGAGCGCAAGCACGCCCATGAGTTCGATGATCGAGAATGCTCGGCGGGTCTTTCGAAGTGGCTTGATCTGCTTCTTCATGACATCTCTCTGTGCAAAGTGACTTGGCGTGCAAGACATTCTAGGACCATTGGGAAGGGGCGCGGTTGTCCACGCACTGTGCCACGGGCGGGCCTGCGAGGCAGGGCCGAGCCGCCCAATGGTTGTATCGCGTAGGCCTCGGCGCGTTGCAGATCCGGCATGATCGGTAGAGGCGGGCATCACATGCCCGTCCGCAGGCGAATCATGGGCAGGGCGATCGCAATGATGATCGGACCGAGAAGGAGCACCATGCCCAGGATGACCGCAGGTTCGAGCACCGCAAGCAGGCGCGATGACTTGTTTTGGACATCAAGCGACGAGCGCTCGGCCATCGCGTCAAAGGCCTGATCGAGATCGCCCGAGCGCTCGGCGGCAATAAGCAATCGGCGCGTGGCAAGCGGCAGTTCGTCTACCTTCTCGATGAGCGAGCGCAGCACACCGCCTTCAACGAGGCGCGTACGCAGGTCCTCGAGTTGTCGGCGCAAGGGCGGGTGCGCAACGGTGGTTGTCGCGACGCCCAGGGCCTCTGCGAGCGGCACCCCCGTGCGCGTCATGGCGGCGAGTACGCCAAAGAGACGCGTCAGCTCGCTGGCAAGCAGCAGGTCGCGCACTGCGGGGAAACGCCGGGCGATGGACATCGCGGCGCGCGTGAGTGTTGTGCGGAATCCAATGGCCACGATGATCAGCCCCAGTATTGCGAGCATCGCCGGACCCACGTTGGCATTCAGGAACTCACCCAGGTTGAAGATGGCTTTCGAAAACCAAGGAATGTTCGTGCCCATATCACGCACGGACTTGGCGAGGTTCGGCACAAGGAAGATGAGCATCACCAGCAACAGAATCAGGCTCACGGAGCACACAATCGCGGGGTAGATGAGAACAGTGATCGCCTTGCCGCGCACCGCCAGCCGGCGCTCGGCGGCCTGCGCAAGTCGCGCCGCGGCGCCGGTGAGATCACCCGAGCGCTCCGCCGCGCGATACACGCCAATCGCGACTTTGTCGAAGCCGCCCGTTTCGACGCAGGCGTCGGCAAAGGAGCGGCCGCTCGAAACGAGCTCGCGCAGTCGTCGAACCCGCTCTGTGCTCTTGGGTGAGACGACGGATTGCGCAACTTCGAGCGCTTCGACGAGCGTGACACCGCGCGACAGCAGCGTCTGCAACTGATCATTGAGCGCGGCCTGGTCGCGCAGGGGCATGAGGCCCTTGGTCTCGCCTGGGACGCCTGCGAGCGCGACGCCACCCGGGAGTCTCCAGGCTTTCATGAGCAGCAGGTCGCGCCGTTTGAGTTCTTCGGTCAGGTGATCACGATCGCGCGCCGAGCGCATGCCGAGCGTCTTCTGGCCCGACTGGGTGATCGCGGAGTAGACGAACGTGGCGGTGGCGCTGGCCATGGCGAAGAGTTATGCGAGGACGCGTCGGAGTTCGAGTTCGGTGGTGTAGCCCTTGGCGATCTTCTCGTGCCCATCCTGCTCCATGGTCTTCATGCCGGCCTTGATGGCGACCTCGCGGATGGCGCGTGCATCGGTCTTGGCGGAAATCAGATGCCGAATCTCATCGTTGACCATCATGAGCTCATAGATCGCGATCCGGCCGGCGTAGTCCTCAGGATTCCCGGGGACCGTTCGACGCAGCAGACGCTGGGCGAAGACCGCAAGCAGACTTGAGCCGATGAGATAGGGCTCAACACCAATGTCTTGCAGGCGCGAGATGGCGCTCGGCGCGTCATTCGTGTGCAAGGTTGCGAGCACCAAGTGACCCGTGAGCGACGCTTGGACGGCGAGCTGTGCCGTTTCCTGGTCGCGGATTTCACCAACGAGGATGACATCGGGGTCCTGGCGCAACAGAGAGCGCAGGCCGGAGGCAAAGGTAACGCCGCGCTTGACGTTCACTTGCACTTGCGCGACGCCCTCGACGTGATACTCGACGGGGTCCTCGATGGTCATGACGTTGCGCGAGCCACGGTCGATGCGCTCAAGCGCGCCGTAGAGCGTGGTCGTCTTGCCCGAGCCGGTTGGGCCTGTGACGAGGATCATGCCATTGGGCATCCCAATGAGCTTCTCGAGTTCACGCTGCATTTCCTGCGACATGCCGAGCGAGTCAAGATGGAGCTGCGTTTGCGATTGGTCAAGCAGGCGCAACACAAGCCGCTCGCCGTAGATCGTCGGCACACAGGACAGGCGGATATCGATCTTGCGCGAGCCAATGCGCACGGTGGTCTGGCCATCCTGCGGCGAATGGCGATTGGCGATGTCAAGCTCCGCCATGACCTTGAGGCGCGAAGAGATTGCCGGCGCAAGCGACAATGGCGGCGAGAATGCGTCGACCAGCATGCCATCGACCCGGAAGCGAATGACCAGGCTGTTCTCCAGCGGCTGGATATGCACATCGCTGGCGCGCCGGCGCAAGGCCTCAAAGAGGATCATGTTCACCAGGCGAATCACCGGCGTTTGCCGCGCCAGCTGCATGAGGTCGGTCGCGCCCGACAGGCTCGATGCGGCGCGCTCGATTGCGGATTCATCGAGCGGCATGTCCTCGACGATCTCGGTGACCAGGTCGCGCTTCTGTTCGTAGCCACGGTTGATCAGGTCGCCCACAGCCGCGCGCGGCGCGAGGACGATATCGATCGGCATGCCAAGCAGGTGCTCGACGATCGCAAACGCCGCAGGCTGCAAGGGCTGGCTCGTGGCGATCCGCATCGCGTGTTCTGTGCGCGCAAGGCCCGCAAGTTGGTGGCGGCGCGCCGCGGCGGGGGGGATGCGCTCATAGAACAACTCGGCGGACTCTTCGCGCTTGGGCTCGAGCTGGAAAGGCACCCCAAATCGCTTGGCGAGCGTCTCAAGGGCCGTGTGCTCATCCAGGGCCATCGTCGAGAGCAGCACGTCCCAGGGCTCTTCGTCCGCGCCAGGGAGCGAAGCAAATCGCTCGATCGCCTCAGGCGGGACGGGCAAGGGGGCCAGCAGATTGGCGACGTTGCGGGCGTCGCCCGGCGTCGATGCCTGCGGCGCGGGGTCTCCCTTGGCGGCGGGGCGCGCGGGAGCGCCTGCGGCGCCGGGTCGGGCTGGATGGGAAGCGGCCATACTCATGCGGGAAATCGGACCTTTATCAGGACGGCTTCATCCTATCGGCGCTGGGGGTCTCGGGCCGAGCCGGCCTCTGCGTGCGAAACAGGTCGGACACGGTCCGCCGGGGGAAGGTCGGCGTTGTCGTCGGAGAGGGCGGTTTGCTGCTGCGCCTCAGCTTCAAGCTGGTCGATCAGGCGCTGCTGGGCGGAGCGCACGGGCATCAGCGCCGGGAGCAGTAGGGGCTCGCCATCGCTCAGGCTGGCCTGTGCGAGCGGGCCCTCGGTCATCAGCTGCAGCCCGCCGCCCTTCACGTCGGAGATGACGCGCGGCGTGATGAACACGAAGATCGTGCGCGAGTCATTGCGCTTCTGCGTCGACTTGAACAACAAGTCGCCAACGATCGGGACCTCACCCAACAGCGGCACCTTGCTCTGCGCGTTGCTTTCCTGCTCGAAGCGGAAGCCGCCCACGATGATCGTCGAATCCCAAGGCACGGTGACGACGCTCTCGTAGGTCTCGGTTTGCTTGGGCGGCGAGAGGTTCGGTTGCTGTGCTCCCAGATCGAAGGAGGAGAGTTCGATCGAGAAGTCAAGGATCACCGATTGGTCGGCGCTGATCTGCGGCGTGACCGTCAGCTTCGTGCCCGCCTCCGCCTGACCACCTTGCGAAGTCTGCACGGGGTTTCCCGCGGTCTGGGTCGTCGTGGCGAAGGGCTCTTCGCGTACGGAGTCGACCGTGCCTTCCTGGTTGTCGTTCACGAGCAGGCGCGGCTGGGAAAGGATGCGCGCCTTGCCCTCGGTCTTCAGGGCGTTGATCGCAAAGGGCACGTAGTCCGAGCGGATGATGGCGGTCGTAACGCCAATGCCACCCGTCGCGGCACTCGCGCCGACACTGAGCGGGTCGGTGATCGACGCGCCGGGGGCCGTGACACCAAAGGTGCTAAGCCACGACCACTGGCCTGAATTGATCTGTGTATCGACGGAGTATTCAAAGTCATTGTTGTTGGTGAGTGAGACGATGCGCACCTCAACGAGCACCTGGGGTTGCGGCTGATCAAGCTGGCGGATGATGCGCTCGAGTTGCTCATGGGCTCGGAGCGGCGCTTTGATGATCAGCTGATTGCGCGCGGGGTCGGAGACGATAATCGTGTTTTCTGAAGTGGCGACGAGGCGCGTGCCGCCCGCGGCGCCTGCATCATCCCCGCCGGTCGGCGCGAGCAGGACATCTGCATCGGTGCCGCCCGCGACGTTCTGGCCTGTAGCGCGCTGACCTGGCAAGAAGCGCCCTTGTGTCAGCTGATTGCCAGGTTCCTGGATGAGTTCCGTCAGGATGTCGGCAACACCGGGCCCGCGCCGGTTCGCGCCGGCAGACGAGCCGCCATCGCTGCTCGTGGCGCCGCCCGTGCTCGAGCCCCCCGCGCTCGCGTGATAGAGCTTGTACACGCGGATTTGCGTTCCCGTGTCGACCGCCTGCTTCTTGAAATCGTCAACGAGGTCTGCGACGCGCGCATGTTGTGCTTCTGTGCCGAAGTAGGTGAATGTGCCATTCTGCGGATCGACGACGAAGCGTGAGCCCGAGATGGTGCTCGCGCGCTCGAGCTGCTGCAGCCCTTGCGGGCGGTTGAAGGACTGTTGCTGAAAGGCCTGCGATGTGTCTTCAACTGTCGTGATCGAGCCTAGGCCCAGGCCTTCTGCCGCGCGAGCGACTTCGAGCGTGACCGATCCCGCGACATAGCGCCGCGCGATAAGCGACGTGATCACATCGACCGCTTCGACGATTGAACCAACCTCCGAAGCTTCCTCCACAGAGCCGCGGAAGAGCACGGCATTGCCGCGATCGACGAACAGCCGTGTGTCAAGGTTGGTGAGTGAGCCGGCGGTCACGGAATTTCGGCCCGGCTGTCCGGGAATGTTTGGCTGCACCTGCACGCCGCCGATGGTGCCGCCGGTGATCTTGCCATTGAGTTCGAGAATGCGCTCGATGGCGAAGTCGGCAGAGACATGGCTCAGCTCGAAGCGGTGGAGCTTCTGGTCAGCGCGCTCGAAGATGATGCGGTCGATCAGTTGCTCAGCGCGATCGAGCATCGTGGGGCCGCCTGTGAGCACCAAGAGCCCAAGCTCATCGAGCGATGTGATGCGCAATGCCGCAGCGTTCTGCGCGAGGTTGAGCGTGCCGGAAAGAACGGGCTCCAGGGCGCTCGGGCGCACCATGGGTGTTGGGACGATGCGCGTCGTCGCGAGGATGCCATCGAGCGCCATGGGCGCTTGGGCTGCGGGCGTGACCACATAGAACCCTTGCGGGTGGGGGGACATCACGAAGCCGCGCTCTTCGAGCAGGGCGCTCACGAAGGGCAGAAGCTGCCTGGCCTTGAGCTTGATGGGGGCCTTGAGCGTGACCGATTGGCTCTGCAAGCTATCGTCGACGACGATGTTGATGCCCAGGGTGCGCGACGTGTAGTCGAGCAGCGCGAGCAACTCTTGCGACTCGCGCAGTGTGATATCGATCTCGGAATCGGGATCGAGGCCAGACTTGAGGAGCGGGTCGTCCGCGTTCTCGATGGGCGGCGCGTCGGCGCCAGGGCCCAGCACCCGCTGATTGGTGTTGCGGGCCTGTTCGCGAGCCGCTTGGGCCGCCCGTCGGCGCTCTTCAAATGCGCGAAGTCTTGCCTCGGCGTCGCGCTCGATGGCCTCCGGCGAACGCTCGGGCTGCGGCTCGTCGAGCCCCGGTTGCGCGATGGAGCGCACGGGCTGCGCACCTGCATGCGCAAAGACCGGCGCCGAAATGGGCGCGGCAGCAATGGCGGCGACCCCCCCCGCGAGCAGAACGAGCCCCGCGGCGCCGACCTGTGCAGCGGCGCGACGGGGGGTTGCGGGCGTGAAACGAGCGTTTCCAGTGCGATTCTTCTGCATGGCGTCCATTCCTGATGTGCGTCAAAGCTCCGCCGACGCGCGGCGTGTGTTGGTCGCCAGGCCCGGACCGGTTACTTTCGGACCCGAGCGAGGCCGCCGCGATCCTTCGCGACGCAATCAGCGCGCCAACCGTGGCGCAGAGGATGACCACTCGGCATGACCAGGAGCCATCCGTGAACGACTCAGCAGGCATGCCGCGCGTTGTGTCCCTCTTGCCGAGCGCGACGGAGATCGTGGCATTGCTCGGCGCGGGGGGACTGCTTGTAGGGCGAAGCCACGAGTGCGACTTCCCTCCCGACCTGGCGGACCGCCCTGTGCTGACGGCGGCCCGCACGACGTTTACCTCGGCACGCGACGTTGACCAGCAGGTCCGCACGTCGCTTGCCCAGGGCGAAAGTCTCTACCACCTCGATGCCGAACGGCTGCAGCAGTTGCACCCCGACATCATCATCACCCAGGATTTGTGTGCAGTGTGTTCGATTGACTTGAATACCGTGCGAAAGGTTGCAGGGCAGATGCAACCCGCGCCGCAGGTCGTCAGTTTGAATCCACTGACGCTTGAAGGCGTTTTAGATGACATCCTCACGGTCGGACGCGTGATCGGACGTGAGCGCCAGGCACGCGATGCGATCGTGCAACTTCGAGAGCGATTGGATTGCGCAATGGGCTATGTCAGCCCGTTTGAGGATCCCAATCCCGTGCTCTTTCTGGAGTGGACCGATCCCCTGTATTGCGCGGGGCATTGGACGGCACAGATGATCGGGATGGCCGGTGGCCGCACACTTGGCGATCGCGGCGCGTCACGACGGATCGAAATCGACGAAGCTGTGGCGCTCGCGCCAGAGCATGTCGTCATCGCGCCCTGCGGCTTGACCCTTGCCCAAGCAATGCATGAAGCGAAGCAATTGATGGCGGAAGAATGGTTCCGCGCACTGCCCGCGGTGAAGAACCACCGCGTTGCAGTGGTCGATGGAAATCAGATGTTCAATCGCCCGGGGCCGCGGCTTGTCGATGCGCTTGAGTGGCTGGTCGGTTTTGTGCAGGAACGGGAGGAGTTGATGCCAAAAGGATTTCCGTGGGCGCGATTGACTGGCTAGCCCGTGCCTACTGCCGCTTGCCCTTGTCCTTGCGATCCTTGCGATGATCGCCCTTGCGTTTGTCCCGTGACTTGCTCTTCTGGCTGCGGCGTTGGGCGCCGGTGCGCTCGACGACATCGCCAAAGGTCAGCCCCAGCCCCGTCGGGTCGTCAGGAGCGCCCGCAGTAACGCGCTCGGCAATGCGCTTGGCCTTGCCCGTGTCGCGCATCGCAGCGGTCGTGACGACAAGCTCCATCTGGCGCCGAGCCAAGTCGACCGATGCGACCGTGACCTCGACCCGATCACCAATCGAGAAACTGCGCCCCGTGTTCTTCTCGACCAGCGCGCCCGACCGCCGATCGATGCGCCAGAGGGCGCGTTCGTGCAATCCACGGCGCTTATTGGCCTGTGTCGCGTTGTCACTCACAGGCAAGTCCTGTGTCTTGCAAAGGCCCTCCGCAAGGTACTTCTGCAATTGCACGAACACGCCCGCAGGGCTGACGCCCGTGACAATGCCGGCAAAGCTCTCACCAATATGCTCTTCGAGCAATTGCAGGACGAGGAACTGGCGCAACTCGCGCTCGGCATCGGTGGCGCGCATCTCCGTGCGATTGCAGTTGCCGGCGATCTGCGTAAGCGTGGGCTCGTCTGGGCAGGCGTCGTCGTCCTTGAGTTCACGCCCGAGTTTGTACTTCGCGCCATCGTCCTTGGGCGAGTTCTTGCCGTTGTTCGTCTTGCCGAGGTATGCCGTCAGTGCGCGATGCACGGTCAAGTCGGCATACCGCCGGATGGGACTCGTGAAGTGCGCATAGCCCGTCGATGCAAGCGCAAAGTGTCCAATGAGCGCCGGCGAATACTCGGCCTTCGTCAGCGTGCGCAACACCGCCATATGCACCGCAGGCGCAGCGGGCGAACCCTTCGTCGCATCAAGCAACTGCTGCAAGTCGGCACGGGTGGGCGTCTTCGGAATGCGATAGCCCGCGACGCGCACAAAGTCGCTCAACTGCTCACCTTGCCCCGGCACGGGATCCGGATGCACGCGCCGAATGATTGGCACGTGCAGATCTTCGAATAGCCGAGCGACTGCCTCGTTCGCCTCCACCATGAACATTTCGATGAGCGTGTGCGTGTAGGCATCGTCCTCGGGCACTGCGTCGGTGACGTGCCCATCCTGATCGAATACAAGCTCGACCTCAGGCAGATCCAGGTGGATCATGCCGTTGCGCCGCCGGCGTTCGCGAATCCGCCGAGACAGCGTGTTCATCATTTTCAGCGCATCGATGATCTCGTTGGTGACTTCAGTGTCCGTGCGAGCGTGCTTCTTCGCTTCTTCAAGATCATTGTCAATGATCGCCTGGGCCTCGAGATAGGTCATGCGCTTTGCAGACTTGATGAGCGTCGCGGCGAAACCCTGGGCGACCACGTTGCCGTCCTCGTCATACTCAATGAACGCGCTCTTGCAAAACCGCTCGACACCTTCCTGCAACGAGCAGATGCCGTTCGAGAGAATCTCGGGCAACATCGGTATCACAAGTCGCGGCAGGTAGACCGAATTCCCGCGGTCTTTCGCCTCATCATCGAGGGCCGTGCCGGGCGTGACGAAGTTCGCGACGTCGGCGATGTGTACGCCCAGTTTCCAGCCGCGCTTGGTGCGTTCGATCGAAATCGCGTCGTCATAGTCCTTGGCGTCGGGCGGGTCGATCGTGCAGATCAAACGGTTGCGCAGGTCGAGGCGCTCTGTTTCGGGAAAGCTGCCGCCATTCGCGAGCGTGTTGTCGACAAGGGCGTCGAAGGCCTTGGTGAGTCCGCGCGCCTCAGCACGCGCCTTCTCCGGAAAATCGCCCGGGAGATTGTGCGCTTCAATGACCGCCTGCGTTTCGATCGATGGCAGCCCCGCCTCGCCAAGCACCTTCACGATCACCGCTTCGCCCGCGTAGCCGTCCTCCGGCATCGAGACGATCTCGAAAACAACCTTCACGCCGACCTTGACGTTCTTGCTCTCGGCGTCCTGCACCACAAAGGAATCGTTCAGCACCTTGCCGTCCGGTTCGACCCACCAGTGCCCATCTTCGTGCGCGATCGTGCCGGTGAAGTTCGAATGGCGACGCTCGAGGATTTCCACAACCACGCCGACGTATGGACTGTGTCCTGGCTTCGGGTTGCGCAGCTCTTGCACTTCGGCACGCACGCGATCGCCCGTGATCGCTTCGCCCACACTGTGCGGCGGCACGAACAGATCGCCATGCCGCGTCACGTCTTCAGGAATGATGAAGCCGAAGCCCTTGGACGTGCCGCGGAACTGCCCGATGACCTCCTTGCCCATCGGCGGCAAGCGCACGATGTCGGCGGCACCGACCACAACGTCGCCGGCGTTGCGCATCTGCTCCACGGCTTGGGCAAACAAGTCGCGGTCACCTTCTGGAATGCGCAAGTCGTCCGCGAGTTGATCGATGCTGGATGGGCGATACGCCTCGTGGCGAAGATGTGTGAGCAAGCGTTTCTTGAAGCGGAGGGGCATGTAGTTCTCTTCCGTGAGGGGTTTGGGTGTTGTTGGCGCGATCAGGATAAGAAAACCCCTCACGCCACGCGGACGGAGGGGTATTGCGCAAAGGGAGTCTCGGTTTGACGCGGCCCTATTCCTCGGGCACCGCCTGCTCGGGCAGGGTGGGGGGCGCTTCGCCCTCGGATTCGAGGAACTGGCTCAGCTTGCGCGCCCGCACCGGGTGCTGCAGCTTGCGAATCGCCTTGGCTTCGACCTGCCGCACGCGCTCGCGTGTGACCTTGAAGATGCGGCCGACCTCTTCGAGCGTGTAGGTGTACCCGTCGCCAATACCGTAGCGCAGCTTGATGATCTCTCGCTCGCGGTAAGTCAAAGTCTTGAGGACCTCGTCGATGCGCTTGCGCAACATTTCTGAGGCAGCGACCGTCGACGGCGCCTCCTGCGAATCGTCCTCAATGAAGTCGCCAAAGAAAGAGTCTTCACTTTCGCCCACCGGGCGATCGAGCGAAATCGGATGGCGCGAGATCTTCATGACCCGCCGCACTTCGACGGCGCTCATGCCCGCGACCTCCGCCAACTCTTCGATGGTCGGCTCGTGACCCAGCTTCTGCAGCAACTGCTTCTGGAAGTTGCGCAGCTTGCTCATCGTCTCGATCATGTGCACGGGGATTCGGATCGTGCGCGCGTGATCGGCGATCGCACGAGTGATGGCCTGGCGAATCCACCAGGTGGCATACGTTGAGAACTTGTAGCCACGCTTGTATTCATACTTGTCGACGGCGCGCATGAGTCCCGTGTTGCCTTCCTGGATGATGTCGAGGAAGGACAGACCACGGTTGCGGTACTTCTTGGCGATCGAGACGACGAGGCGCAAATTGCCTGCCGAGAGGTCGCGCTTCGCCTGCTCATACTCCCAGAACACGGTGTCGAGCAACCGCACGCGCCGGGAAAATGGCTCGACGTCTTCGAGCACCAATGAGCGCAGCCCGCTCAGTGTCTCGCGCATC
This sequence comes from Phycisphaerales bacterium, assembly GCA_020427635.1. Taxonomy (GTDB): domain Bacteria; phylum Planctomycetota; class Phycisphaerae; order Phycisphaerales; family UBA1924; genus JAGQOH01. The sequence continues at coordinate 49,429 of JAGQOH010000010.1, read as the reverse complement.
ACCGCGACATCCTCAGGGTCGTAACCATCCGGGTTCTTGTCGGCCTTGGCGAGATCGCGCTCGAGGTCCGCCATGCGCGTCGCGATCGAGCGCATCTTGCGATGGAAGGGGACGATGCGGCTGGTGCGCAGTGAGCACTCCTCCGCGAGCGTCGCAAGCTTGCGCCGGCGCTCCGCGATGCGCTCGTCGAGCGTCGCAACCGCTTCGTCGTCGCCATCGTCCAGCGCTTCCTCGCGCCGATCCCAGTCGATGCGATTCTCGTCAAGCAATCGGCGGATCGTGCCCAGGTTGTAGGGAATGCGATTCGCGATTTTTTCTTTCGCATTCTCTTCCGCAGTTGAGACGCGCATCGTGCGATCGAAGGGCAGCTCACCCTTGTGCACCTGCTCGAGCACATTCACCGCCTCGGCAACTGCAAAGTCACTCTCGAGGCAGCGACGGCGGAAAATCATGCGCGTCGTTTCGATCTTCTTCGCCAGGCGAATCTCTTCGTCGCGCGTCAGCAGCGGGATCGTGCCCATCTGCGTCAGGTACATCCGCACCGGGTCGTCAATGCGCTTGGCGCCAGGTTCCGCCGCAGCAGCATCGGCTTCGACGGCAGGCTCATCATCGTCGCCCACGAAGGCCGCCATCGCCAGGCGATCCTCAAATGAGCGAAGCAGATCGCGCACCGCCGGCATCTTGGCGGTGGTGGTTTCGGGCTCGAGGTCATTGGGCAACGCCTCGCCGCGACGCTTGGCTTCGCGCCAGCGCCGAGCGCGGAATTCACGCTCGTCGACCAGCTCGATGCGGGCATCGTCCAAGGCGATCAGCACCTCGTCGATGCGCTCCGGATCGACCAGCTCATCGGGCAGCGTGCTGTTGAGCTCTTCGTAGGCGAGCCACGTGCGCCCGCGCCCAATCTCGATGAGCTCTTCCAATGCTGGATGCAGTTGTGTTGTCAACGTGCTTCTCCACTTGTGCGGCTCGCGGCGCGCTGGCCCGAGCCATCGTGTGCTTGTCTTCCCGTCCCGACGTTTCTCGCTCTCTCGATCAACTTCCCAACCAGCCGACTAATCTCTCTCTTGGCAAAGATGAACTATTCAGGCGCGCCGCGTGCAACGGCCAGGGGGTTTCCCCCCAATGTGCGATGGCTTTGCCCGATCGCTGCAAGTTGCTGTGCGATCGAATCGGCATCGCGTGTCTCAGACGCTGTCGTTGCACGCTCGCGCGCACACTGACGTGCGACATCGAGGAACATCGCGTGCAAACGCTTTGGCTCACCTGCGGTCTCGCGGTCGACGCGGGCAGCGAGCGCCGTCAATGCACGACGCTCCGCTTCGTCTTCGCAGGTCAGAAGCCATTGGCTCAACACTTCACTCTCTCCCGCGGCAAGGGCGTCGGCCACACGGGCACCAGCGGCCTGCAACGGGCCCGAACCGTAGGCGCTCAGGGCGAGCGCGTCACGCAATTCCGGAAGCGAAGGTCTCCATGCGACGTCTTTCGCATGTGGTTCGGGCTGTGTTGGGGGGTCGAGCGCGAGCTTGGGCTCGACGACCACACACCCGAGCAGCCAGTCCGCCGGCCGCAGGGAGCCAGTCGCGATCGCCAGTTCCGCAGCGGGGCCCTCCTGGGCATCAGCACGATGCTCAGCGGCCCGGGCCTGCGCGGCACGCAGGCGGCGCTCCGCCGCTGCGATCTCCGCTTGCACCGTGCGCTCGTCGACCCCGGCAAGCCGCGCCAACTGGCGCACCATGGTCTGGCGTCGCATTGGTGAGAGCGCACCAAGGCCAAGCTCAACCAAACGTCCTGCTTCCTCTTCGATAATCCGCGTGCGCGCCTGCGAGCCGATGGCCTGCCCACTGTCCGCCAGCCGCCGCGTGAGGCGCTTGATGCGGAACGCCAGCGCATCCTCTGCCGCGTCGATGAGCGCGTTGAATCGCTCCACGCCGCCCTCCTGCTTGAGCAGATCGTCTGGATCAGCGCCGCCCTCGATCACCGCAATCCGAACGTCGATCGGCTCGGCGAAGAAGACATCCGCCGCTCGATCGGCTGCGCGCTGCCCCGCCTCATCGCCATCAAACAGCAGTGTTACACGATCAACCAAACGGCGCAAGACCTGAGCATGGCGCTGGGTCAACGCGGTGCCAAGGGTGGCAACCACATTGCAAATGCCCGCCTGATGGCACGCAATGACATCCGTATAGCCCTCAGTGACGATCACATGGCGCGTGTCGCGCATGGCGTTGCGCGCCTGCCACAGCCCATAGAGCGTTGAGCCCTTCTGGAACAATGGCGTTTCGGGGCTGTTGAGATACTTGGGCGTGTCGTCCGGATTGAGAATGCGCCCGCCGAATGCGATCGCCCGCCCCATCTGGTCGACGATCGGGAAGATCAGGCGATTGCGCAGGGCGTCATAGTGCGAGTTGTCTTCACGCCGCTTGAGCAACCCCGCTGCTTCGAAGTGCTTGGCGTCGAGCCCCTTGCTGCGGATCCATTGCACCATGCCGTCAAACTTGTCGGGCGCTGCGCCAAGCAGGAAGGCCTCGACCATCTCGGGCGCGATGCCGCGCTTGGCCATGGTTTCGCGCGCAACCGTGCCATGTTCCTTGTGGTTCAGGATGCCGCGGAAGAATTGCAGTGCCTGCTGATTCGCCTGGGCCAGGGCAGCCCGGTCGACCGCCGGGGGGTCACTGTCAGTCTTGGCCTCGCCCTTCCAGGGGGTCAGTGTGATGCCGGCACGCTCGGCAAGCATCTCCAGCGCCTCGCGGAAGCCCATGTTGTAGTAGCGCTTCACGAACTCGAAGGCGTTGCCTCCCGCGCCGCACACGAAGCAATAGAAGATCTGTTTCGACGGCACGACGTACATGGACGGGTTGTGATCGTCATGGAACGGGCACAGGCAAACATGCTCGCGCCCTTTGGGTTTGAGCTGCACCACTTCACCAATCAAGCGCACGATGTCCGTCGCGTTGAGCACGCGCGCAGGGTCATCGTTGAAATTGCGCAGGCGCGATTGGCGCGGGCCATCCATGGGGCCACCCGTGAGTGTGTGCGCATCGGGCAACAAGGCAGTCTCTCATCCGCCTGCAGCAGGCCGCGCACGATGTTTGCTTCCCTCGGAAAAACCTTCCGCCCGCGCGCGATTCCTTGCGCGGTCGGCGCTCGGTTGGGGCGGCCCTTCGTGGCGTTGGCCGGCGAACGCTCAAAGGCGTCTCGCGTGCGGCCCGGGTGGTGGGGGCGGCCTGTTCCGAATGCTCTCAATGTGCCGTCTGTTAAGCCTAGGTCAACCGGGGTGACCTCAGTCAAGCACTTTCTGCGCTGTTTTGGGTGTAATCACGCGGACCTTCCCATGATTCGGACCTCCCGGCGTCTTCGATTGCGCCAGGATGCCCACGGGCGACGCACGCACTGCAGCCGGGTAGGCTGGGGTACGAACGAGGCACGCCCACCATGCTGATTCTCTTTGACGTCGACGGCACCTTGATCACGACCCACCGGGCCGGGGTCGCCGCCATGGGCCACGCCGGGCGGGCGCTCTTCGGCCCGCACTTTCGCGAGGACCTGGTCGACTACGCCGGGCGCCTCGACCCCCTCATCATCCGGGACCTCCTGACCGCCCACGGGCAGCCTTCGGACGAGGCCGAGGTCGGCGCGTTCCGGGCCGCGTACCGCGAGCACCTGGTGCGCGTGCTCGCCGTCAAGCCCTGCCCCGCCCAACCATGCCCTGGCGTCGTGGACCTACTCGAGCAGCTGCACGCAATGGAGCATCTGACGATCGGCTTGCTCACGGGCAACTTCCCGGAAACGGGGCGCATCAAGCTCGAGGCGGCGGGCATCAATGTCGATCGGTTCCGCGTGTGCGCCTGGGGGAGCGATTCGCCGCACGAACCCCCCGCGCGCGAGCATCTGCCCGAAGTTGCGATGGCGCACTACAAGCAGGTGCACGGGCGCGGGATCGAGTCCGAACAAGTCGTCGTGATCGGGGACACGCCGCACGACATCTCGTGCGCACGGGCGCATGGCTGCCGGGCGCTCGCCGTCGCGACGGGAATCTATGGCGTCGACGACTTGTCGGCGGCCGACCTAGCGGTGCAGAACCTGACCGACACTGAAGGAATCATCGCATGGTTGACCAGACAAGCAGCCCCGGCGCGGTAGCCGATCTTGCAGCGCCGGTGAAGGCCGCGCAGCGCATTGCGTCCATTGACGTGCTGCGCGGGGTGGCATTGTGCGGCATCCTGGTGATGAACATCCCGATCTTCGCCTTTTCCTCGCGGGCGATCTTCCGGCCGCAGGCGGCAGGCGGATTCGAAGGGCTTGACTATGTGACATGGCTTGGCAGCCACCTGCTCTTCGACATGAAGATGATGAGCATCTTCTCGATGCTCTTCGGTGCCGGCATCGTGCTGTTCGCGACAAAGGCGCTCGAAAAGCGCGGGCGCGCCGCGGGACTGCACTATTTCCGCATGCTGTGGCTGTTTGTCTTCGGCATGATGCACGCATGGATCATCTGGGAAGGCGACATCCTGGTGATGTATGCGCTCGTTGGCATGATTGTGTTTCCACTCTGGCGCCTGCGGGCGAAGTGGCTGTTGATCATTGCGATGGTGCTCCTGCCGGTTGGAATGGCGATCAACCTTGCCAATGGCAAGTTCTTTTCCTTCGCGCGGGGGGAGTACGAGAAATCGGTCGCGGCCGCCGCGCTTGGCGAGGAGACCGACGTGAAGCCATGGGCGGTCGAAGCCTGGGCGGGCCGATTGGATGAGGCCACCGGAGAGCGCGAGGGCGGCATTGTCGAGATGTTTGAGATCTCGCCCGAATTGGTCGAACGCGAGGTGAACGCAATGCGCGGCTCAATCGCGCAGCGCATCGCTTTTCGCGGGCCCGACATCCTGTGGATGCAGACATCGGGCATTCTCATGTGGGGCCTGTGGCGCGTCGGCGGCTGCTTTGTGCTTGGCATGGCGCTCTACAAGTGGGGCGTGTTCTCCGCCACCCGATCGACGAAGTTCTACGCCCTCATGACCGCGCTTGGCTTTGCTATCGGCTGGCCAATCATCGGCACCGGCGTCGCCTCGAACACCCAGCATGAGTTCGACATTGTCCATCTGTTCATCGCCGGCTGGAACTACAACTACGTCGGGTCCATGTTCGTGGCGTTTGGATGGGTGGGCCTCGTCATGCTCATGTGCAAACACAATGTGCTGCGGCCGCTGCAGATCGGCTTGTCCGCCATCGGGCGCATGGCCTTCACCAACTACATCATGCAGTCGCTCATCTGCGGCTTCATCTTCTTCGGGCTCAGCGGCCTCGGGCTCGGGCTGTTTGGCAAGCTGAGTCGCGCAGAAACCATGCCGATCGTGTTCGGCATCTGGGTGTTCCAGATCGGCGCGAGCGTCTGGTGGCTCAAACGATTCCGGTTCGGGCCCTTGGAGTGGGCGTGGCGCAGCCTGACCTACTGGAAGGCTCAGCCGATGGCGCGCTCGTCCGCGGGCTGATCGCCCGCCCCGGGCTCATCGTCGACACGCAGCGCGAGCCGCACGCTGCCATGTTGATTCAGCGCGCCGCAACTCGGGCAGACCAGGCCGTGCTCAAAGGCATCCTCTGCTGACAGGTCCTTCCCACAGGTCCAGCACACCGCCTGGTCAACGTTGCGAGTCACTTTGCTGACCGAAACGCCAAGGGCCGTCAGGGCGACCCCCAATACGGGGATGGTCAGCCATGCTGGGCTCAGGATGATCGCGCCCCATGCCGCCAGCGGAATGCCGATCGCCCAGATGATCGCGCGCACCTTGACCTTGCCATGCCAAGTGAGGCGTTGCCAGAGGGTGTTGGGTTCGTGCTGCGCCAAGCGGGTCTCCCGTGGATGAGCGTCGAAGTGTACATCGGTCCAACGATCGAGCGGCGGCGCAATTCTCGCCCCGAAAGCTAGGCTAGTTCGTGATGTCCACGCCCGACCTACCACCGATCGACGAAACGGGGGGCCTGATCGACGCCACCATCCTGCCTGGCGGTACCCCGCTTGATTGGCGCACCTTGGCGCCAGTGCCGGGCGAGACACGGTGGGTGCATCTGGATCTGGCGGCCGAGCGGGCCCGGGCCTGGCTGACCGAAGAGGCGGGGCTCCACCCGTTGGTCGCGGACCATTTGCTTGAGGATGAGACGCGTCCCGGTGCCGAGGCCATTGGCGAGGGCCTGCTGGTCATTCTGCGCGGTGTCAACATGAACCCCGGCGCTGCGCCCGACGACATGATTGCCATTCGCATCTGGATCGAGCCAGGCCGCGTAATCACGTTGCGGCGTGAGCGATTTCAAACGATGCACCACCTTCGATCATTGGCCGCTCAAGGTGCAGCCCCTCTCACGCCCGGCGCCTTCCTGGCGGCAGTCACCGAAGGGCTTGCCGATCGCCTGGACCCTTGTGTCGACAACCTTGATGAGATGCTCGACGACATCGAGTCGGCGATGCTCGAGCAGGGCACGGACGAGCCGGGCTGGCGCGCAACCCTAGCGACCATCCGACGCCAGGCGATTTCGTACCGGCGGTACCTCGTGCCACAACGCGAGGCGGCTCGTGTGCTCGCGGGAATGGCCACGCCGCTCCTCGACGATCACGATCGCCTCAAGCTGCGACTGGCGGCCGAGCAGATCGCGCGCGTCTGCGAAGCCTTGGAAGAGTTGCGGGATCGGGCGGCGGTCACAGCCGATGAGCTGCGCGCCCGCCACGAAGAGCGGCTCAGCAGAACGCTCTACCTGCTCACGATCGTCGCCACGATCGCACTTCCGCTTGGGTTGATCACGGGACTGCTCGGCGTGAATGTTGGAGGCATACCGCTCTCCGGTTCGCACATTGGCTTCATCGTCGTGTGCGCGGTCTTGGTTGGCGTGGCAGCGATTGAGTTCATCATCTTCAGACGGATGCGCTGGCTCTAGAGTGGCCTGTACAAGTCGATCACCTTGCGCACGCCGTGCGGGTCGGGCAGATGAGCGACTTGGATCTCGATGCCGTCAGCGCCCGCCGACGCGATGCCAATCCTGCCCACATTGACCAGGCGCTCGTAGAAGCTCTGGCGCACCTGCACATTGCGAATGTGATCGTGCAGCACTTCGTTCACCGTGCGCGAGAACACGCCGTGCCGCTCAACTGTGCGCTTGTTGGAGATCTCAAGCGAACAGCCAAAGGTGACGAGCAGCCAACGCACCACCAGTCCCACGAGCGCAATGGGCCCAAGAATCAGCAGTGCCTTGGTGGCCCAGGCCCCGCCGTGATCGCCTCCCATGAACATCGCAAGCCCCGCCAGCGCAAGTGGCGATCCGATCCACGCGACCACCTCGTGCGGTCTGCCGCGCAGGAATGCCGGACGGATCATCCGCACGCGCTGCTCCGGTCCGGCGTCCGGGGGCAATCCCGCCGCGGCGGCACGATCGGTGGGCGCGACATGGGTGCCCGCCGTGGCGGTCGGCGAATCGCCTGGCTCGCCGGTGTCCGACGAGGAGTCTGGGGTGTGGGGTTGGTCGACTTCGGTCATGAGAGCCTCACTCTAGTATTGGTGATTCCTTCACGCTGATTCGCGCCGTTCTCCGGGGTTGACATGCTGACACTCGCGATCGAAACATCCAACCCGACGGCAGGAGGGGCTGGCATTGCCCTCGTGCGGGACGGGTCAGTGCTTGAGCTGGAAGCGCTCCGCCATGGTCAGCGGCACGACGACGCCCTGATGCCCGCGATTGACAGCCTGTGCCGCCGAGTTGCGATCTCGCCCGACCGGCTCGAGCGTGTTGCTGTGTCGATCGGGCCGGGCGGATACACCGCGTTGCGCATCGCGTGTGCAACTGCCAAGATGATCTGCGAAGTCACCGCAGCCCAGTGTGTCGCGGTGCCCACGGCGGCCGCGCTGCGCACACACGTCGACGCGCCGGGTGATGTGTTCGTCGCCCTCGCCTACAAGCGCGAGGATTGTTGGGTGCATCACTTTGGCCCTGGCGAAGCGCCGACTGGCGGTAATGCCAGGCTCATGACCTTTGGTGAGCTCGGCGCGTCGTTGCAAGGGGGAGCCGTCCTAATCGCGGAGGCGGCACTCGTGGAGCGGCTCGGCTCACCTGGCGAGAGGCAGGTGATCGCGCCGCGCTTCGATGCGGGCGCCGTTGCGCGTGTGGCGGAACTACTTGCGCCGATTCCGCCGGAACAACTCGTGCCGCTCTACGGGCGCGAGCCCGAGGCCATAACGAAGTGGCGGCAACTGCACGGCAGCCGGTCGTCTCGCTAGCGAGGCGCGGGCTCGGTTGCGACGGGTTCGATCGGCGTTTCGGCGGTGCGCTCCGCAATGGTCGGCGCATCGATGGTGTACGCGCGCCGAACCATGGGCGGATCGATGGGCCGACCGTTGGCGCCCGTGGGTGTCGCGGCGATCGTGGCGATGGCGTCTTCGCCTTGCACCACCGTGCCAAACGCCGTGAAACGCCCATCCAAGGCAGCGCATCCCTCACGCGACAGACAGATGAAGAACTGCGAACTCGCTGAGTTGGGATCGTCTGGCTTGCGCGCCATTGACACGACGCCAAAGTCATGAGGCAAGGTCGAGGCCTCAAAGTCGATCGATTCGCCGCAGCCGCCCGCGCCAGTGCCCGTTGGATCGCCCGTCTGAATGATGAATGGCCGCCCTTGCGGATCAGCAGCGATCACGCGGTGAAATGGCATGTCCTGATAGAGACCGCCTTGGGTCAATTTCAGCACGTGGCGGCAGGTGTTTGGGGCCACGTCCGGGCGCAATGCGATTTCAATCTCGCCTGCGTCGGTGTCGAGGATGATGCGCTGATCGACCCAAAGGTACACGCCGTTGCGCAGGGATGACGTCGGCTGCTCAATCACCGTTTCTTCCGCGAGCTTGTCGCGCATTGCTTTGGGCAGCGCCGCCAACTCACGCAACGGCACATCGCTTGATCGGACGCGCGAAGTGAGGCCATCTTCCGCGAGCGCAGGCGTGTCAAGCGGCTGGATGACCACAGGGGGGCCGACTTGCACGCCGTCGACAATCAATTGTGCAAAGCAGAGCGGCCACGTGGCACTCGTCCAAATCGACGGGAACAGCGCGGCAAGATCAACAGCACCGGCGCCAACAAGCACGCTGTGTGCGATTTCAACCCCGCCCGCATCGAAGAGGGCGACCTCCAAACGCGCGTGTGCGTCGGCGTCGGGTGGCGGCGCAACGCGCATCGGGATCGGGCGGTTGACGCCGACGTAGGCGAGGTCGGGCGCGAGCTGAGCGCCTGCGGGCTGTCCCATCGCAAACACGAGCACGATCGCGATGGACAGGGTGGAATGGCGAGTACCCATTGCGCAGCGGTACCCCCGGATGCATCGCTTGGTTCCAAGTTGTTTGGGGATGGGGAGAATCAGCGCGGCGCAACGGGATCAAAGTTCCCGCCGTCCAGGATCTCCCAGGCCTTGCCGACCGCTGAGCGCAGGATCCTCGTGTCCTTCTCATCGCCCGAGGCCAGCGTATTCCAGAGCTGGCCATTGGTGTCGGCAAACCAGGTCACGCTCAGGTCGGCACGGAAGAGGTTGTTGCCATTGATGTGGTTGTAGTCTTCCTGCGTGCGGACCGCGTCGCTCACGAGCGACACCTGCGAGTTCAGATCGTGCAGGCGCTTCTTCTGCAGCCCAAGGCGCAGCTGGAAGTTGCCCGCGATTTCGCGCGACCCAACCGTCAACTGCTGGTTGTGCAGATCCAGGAATTGTGGGCGATAGACCTGCTCGCTGTGATTGCCATGGTGACTCGGGCAATAGAAGCAAGCGTGATGGCTCACATACTCTTCGCTGTAGAGCTTGCCCAATCCATCCCAGACCAACCCATCGCGCCGATCATCGCTGTCAAAGGTCGACGGATTCCTGCGTGCGTGGAGCGCACCAAACGTGGCGACGCGTTTCGTGGCATCGAGGCGCAGATAGATCGTTTCCTCGGCAGATGGCGACTCATCGCGTGTGCGCGCATCGAAGACGCTCGTGGGCAGGCTATCGAGATGCCCGAACGCATAGTTCTGCATCGCCAGGCCCTGCTGGCGCATGTTGGAGGCGCACGCAATCCGACGCGTGGCTTCTTGGGCCGCCGAAAGCGTGGGAAGCAAGATGGAGATGAGCAGCGCGATGACCGACAACGACACAAGGATGTCGATGAGGGAAAACCCGCGCACCGATCGCGCTGGATACACGCTAGCCTTGGCGATCGCACCAACCTGAGCTGGTCTGCGCATCGCGAACCCTCCATGCGGCCGGAAACTGCCGCCCCTGCAATATAGTCGGTTCTGGGGCCGTTGCTACCCAGGAAAAACCCAAACGGGGCAAGTCCCCTCCGTTCATATCCCGAACAAACGCGAAAAACCCCTGAATGTAGTGGGCAATACGGGCACTTTGTGCGGTTCGGGCGGACGGACTTTGGCCTCAGGCAGGATTCTGGAACTGCATCGCGACAATGCGCGTATACAATGGTGCTGGTGTGGGAGGACCGATCCGCCCGGCAGCAATCGGGCCCGGCGGCGGTCGTTCTTGACTGCAAGGGGTCCGGACAATGTCCGAAGAAAGGCACGTCAGCCCAGGGAAGCAGGCCTCCATGGATGAGGACTTGCTGCTCATGCAACGCGTTGCGGCGGGTGATGAACTCGCTGTCGGCGATTTGTACGACCGTTTCGGGTCGCTCGTGTATCGCATGGCCTATCAGACCATGCCCACGCGCTCCGACGCGGAAGATGTGGTGCAGGAAGTCTTTGTGCGCCTTTGGAGGACTGCAGACCGATACGACCCAAAGCGAGCGGCGCTGGTGACATGGGTCATGCTGCTCGCGCGTCGTCATATGGTGGATCGGTTGCGTCGGGTCCAGGCGCGCGTGCGAGCTGGGGCGCTCGAGGAATCATGGTCGCCTGCTGCCGCAGGTGAGGCGCCTCATGAGAACCTGGAGACGAGTGAGCGGTTTGAGAGTGTGTTGGAGAAGATCAAGCAACTGCCCGAACTGCAACAGATCGTGGTGAAAAGAGCCTACCTAGGCGGACAGACGTTGAAGCAAATCGGAACGGAACTGGGGATTCCGCTTGGAACCATCAAGAGTGCACTTTCAAGAGCACTCGTCAGACTGAGAGAATCCGCTTCGGCGGAGGAGTCGGCGGCATGAATACGCAAGACCTCCTAGAACAAGCCTCGCTCGACGCGCTGGGTCTGCTCGATGAGCAGGAGCGTCAGGCATTCGAAACGGCGTTCCGCGCCGCCCCGCCCGCCGTGCAGAGCCAGGTCCGCAGGGAACAAGCGCGCTTCGCCGCAAGTGAGGCCATGCTGCCCAAGGTCGACGTCCCCGCGGGGCTCAAGTTCCGTGTCATGGCCGCCGTTCGCGAGGCCATTCAATCGTTCAACCGTGTTGAGACGGCTCGTCGTGCTGAGCACACGCCCTTCCTGCGCAGCTTGATGTGGAACTCGACCCCACTCTGGCGCGCGGCGTGCATCGGCTTTGCCACCGCCACCGTCACCCTGGCCGTGTTCTTCAGCTTTGTCTCGGAGCGCGTGAAGCAGATCGAAGCCACCGGCACCACGATCACCTCGATCGGCGAACAAGCCATGTTGTCGCCCGAGTACAGCACCTTCAAGCTGAATGGCGGCTCGATCGAGCATCGGTTCATGCATCGCGTGGTCCAGGCGGCAGCCGCCCGCGCTGTCATCGAGATCAACCCGGACTCGGGCGAAGCGCACATGATCGTCAAGAATCTGCCCGTCATCGGCGCGGATTACGCGTTGGTCGCCAAGGGCGCGCGGGATGGTGAGTACAAGGAAATCGCCAAGTTCCAGGCGCTGTCCACCACCAACATGTTCCGAGCGGACATGGACCCTGAGATCGAGCCCGGCAGCCTGGGCATCCTGGGACCGGCCGTCGAAGGCGGCACGTCCGTGCTCATCATGTCAGTTGGCTGAGCCCGCTGGCTGGGCGGCAACACAGCACAATCACCCGATGCCCCGCGGTCGTTCCGCGGGGCGTTCTGCTTTTTGAGGAAATTTCCCCTGTCGTCGCGGGCTAGGACGCCATCGGCGCCTGCACATTGCCAAGCATGGGCGGCGGCAGCACATCCTCGAAATCGCCCTCAGACATCTTGATCTTCTCCTCAAACGCTTGCTGATCGGTCGCGATGCGACGCCACAGCACCAGGCCACCAAACAGCAGCACCGCACTCGACGCGCCAAAGATCATCCCGAACAACTGCAGGCGCGGATCCTCGACGGGCGTCGGATCCACCTTCGCAGCCGAGGCAACCACCGTCGGCAAACCGTCGGCTCGGTAGTCGCGCATCGAGTTGCTGTGCGAGGCGATCGCCGCAGCGAACGAATCGAGCACGCGCTCCGTGCGTGGCGCGCCGACGCCCTTTGCGGTCAGGCGAAGTTGCCCGGGCTCCGACGCTTCGATCGTCACGTCCGTGTCTACGAACTGCGCGATTGACGTTGGGGTCGACAGATCCTTGAGCCCGCGTGAGCGCAGCCGATCAGCGGCTTTCTCGTGGAACTGCGGATCTTCGAGCATCGCCGCGTGTGCGTTCGTCCAGGATTCCAGACGCGTCGGAGTTGCTTCGCCTGCCGGCGCATCAGCCTTGATCGTGACAGAGGCGATGTAGGTCGCTTCCGCAAAGCGTTGGGCCGCGACCCACGAACCCGCCGCGACGATCGCCAGGCTGCCAACGATCGCAAACAGCATGGTCGAAGCTCGATGCTGCGCAGCTCGGGCGGCGGTCTTGCGCGACTTGCGCTCGACCTGTTCCATCAGTTGCACAAGCTTGTTGCGCTCCGTCTTCAGTGCTTCGGCATAATCGACAAGTTGCTGGCGCTCGGCCTTGAGCGTGCGCTGCGTTTCGCCCACCCCGCTCATTGGGCCACCCGCGGCGCTGAGCATCGCCGCCTTCTGGTCGAGCTCCTTCTTGCGGTCGCGGAGTTGGTCGTGCGCCATCTGCAGCTTGCGCGCCCGATCGTTGATCTCCTTGCGCATTCGCGTCAGGCGCGTGCGTCGGGTGATCAGGAATGCATCAGCCTGTGCCGGCGGGGCAACATTGTCTGGTTGCGTCGCTTCGTCCAGTTGCTGGGTGAGCAGCTCAATGGCGCGGTCGCGCTTGGCCAGTTCCACATTGGCCGCTTCAAGCGCCTGCGCCTGCGCCGCGTCCGCACCGTGTTGGGCGTTCGCAAGCTGCTCACGCAGCTCGTCGATCGTCGCCTGGGCCTGGGCCAACTGCTGCGTGAGCTCCTCGATGCGCGCGTCGGCATCACTCGTGCCGGCCTCAAACTGCGTCACGCGCTCGCGCAGCTGGATGAGTTCCTCTTCGCGCTGGGCAAGGGCATCGTTGGTCTGGGACGCATCCGCGCGGTCTTGCTCAAACTGCGCGCGAGCCTGGTCCAACGCCTTGGCTTCCTCCGCGAACTTGTCCTTCTGCTCGTTGAGCGCCTTCTGGTGCGCTTCGATGGTCTTGCGCTGCGCCTCCAGCAATTGACGCGACGACTCAAGCGCCGATTTCTCGCGCTTCAACGTGTCGGTGTCCTGATCAGCCTGCGCTTTGAGTTGATCGACGATGCGATGGTTCTCGCGCGCTTCCGACTCAAGCTCTTGAATGCGCGCCTCGCGCGCCTCGAGATCCGCCTTGCGCTGCTCAAGATCCGCCATGAAGTGCTTGCGCTCGGTGCGCAGCTGTTGCAACTGGCCGAGCTGCTTTTCAATCTGTCCGAGCAGGTCCATCACCTGCTGTCCCGTGTCCACGCCTTGCTCCTTGAGCGCAACCTTGAGTTGCCCAGTGGCACTCTTGGATGGGTCATCGCCCATGCCGGTCACGTCATCGTCGGCGCTTGCAAGATCGACAAGGTCGCGCTCGGGCAGCGGCGAGGGACGCAGCGTGGCGGTGCGCGCCGGCTTGGCGTGTGGTGGAACGGCGCTTGGCGCCTTGGGGGCCGGCGGCTGCATGCTCGGTGGTGCGCCCGCTGGCAGGATCGGCTTGCCCCCCGACGTCTCGTACTCCGACCCCCCAGCACCGGGCGCAACTTCAGGAAGTTGCTGTGGCACATCGCGCAGCGGGCCGGGATTGATCGCCGGCGCCTTGTGGTCGTCTGCCCTGTCCTTCTTGCCCTTGCCGAACAAACCCATTGCATTGGCCCCCGCGGTTGGACCCAGGGCGCGCGCAGGGGGGACCATGCCGCCCTCAGGACGCCGCATATGGACCAGTCGGCGTGGTGGGCCTGAGGGTCAACCCCGGGCCCGCGAGGGGATCGCACGAGGGGCCATTTCAGCGGCATGCCCCGCCTAGGCCATCCAACCCGGGATGGTTGCACCGAGCGGGAAGCGTCCGTACAATACTTTCAATCATATTTGAAACTCGCCGGATCCTGTTCGGGGCGAGGGGAGACGGCGATGGATGCCAAGCGGCAGGTACACAAAGACCAGCGATCGGCCAACGTCGCGGTGCGTGTCGTGCGTCCGGTCCGCACCGCCGACACGAGCGCGCAGCGTCATTCCCCACACGTCAGGAGGTCGAGAGGGCGCGGGGCGGCCAACCGCGATCTGCGACTCGACGACCTGCGGGCCAAGGCACTGGCCGGTGAGCGACTCACCATCGCCGATGGTGAACTGCTCTATCACACGCCCGACCTCTGGGGCGTGCTCGAAGTGGCCGACGCGGTGCGCCGGAAGCTGCACCCCGATGTCGCCTATTACAACATCAACCGCCACATGAACTACTCAAATGTGTGCGCGCTGTCGTGCACATTCTGCGAGTTCTACCGAAAGGATGGACAGGCCGGCGCGTACACGCGCGATCTGGACTATGTGCGCGAGGAGACCCGGCGCGCCGTGGAAGCGGGCGCGACCGAGATGCATGTGGTGGGGGGGCTCCATCCGTACTTGCCCTGGAGCTATTACCCCGACCTGGTGCGCACCATGCGCGACGAAGCGGCGCGCCTCGGAAGCGACTTGCACATCAAGGCGTTTACCGCTGTCGAAATCGTGCATCTGGCCAAGATCGCCAAGCAGTTCAAGGCCAGCGATCGCACCGCGGGCATCCGCTGGGTGCTCGAGCAGTTGAAGGACGCAGGCCTTGGCAGCCTGCCCGGCGGCGGCGCCGAGGTCTTCGACGATCGCGTCCACGACGAAGCCTTCAAGGGCAAGATCCGCTCAGACGTGTGGCTCGACGTGCATCGCGTCGCGCATGAGCTCGGCCTCAACACCAACGCAACGATCCTCTATGGCCACATCGAAGATCGGCGCGAGCGCCTCGTGCACATGGACATGCTGCGCACCGCGCAGGATGACGCGCTGGCTCGCCTGGGCCACGCCCGCGATGCCGCCGGCGCCGTAACACTCACCCGCCCGGGCGCCGACCTGCCCACACCCTCGATGAGCGCCCGAGGCGGGTATTTTCAGACCATCACGCCTTTGCCTTTCGTGCCCGATGGCAGCGCGCTCGAGCGCTTGCCCGGGCCAAGTGGCATCGAAAACCTGCGCACGCTCGCCATCGCCCGGCTCATGCTCGACAACTTCCCGCACGTCAAAGCCTTCTGGATCATGCAGACGCTCAAGGCGGCGCAATTGATGCTGCAGTGCGGGGCCGACGATCTCGACGGCACTGTCGTCTGGTACGACATCACCAAGGTCGAGGGCAGCGGTACGCACCAAGAGGTCACCGCGCGCGACCTTCAGCGCGCCATCCGCGAGGCGGGCTTCACCCCCGTCGAACGCGACACGCTCTATCGCCCAGTCACGCGCGACGGGACGGCGTGGAGTGTAGGGGTGTAGACCTCTTACGCCGCCATGCGCTTCATCTCACGCCCCGCGCCAAGGCGAGCGTCGAAGACATGCACGCGGTTGCGCCCGCTTTCCTTGGCGGAGTACAGGCTGCGATCCGCCGCCTCGATCCAGCTTGCGGGATTGGTCATCGAGTCCAAGCCGCAGTCGGCGAGACCGAACGATGCGGTCACCACGAGGTCGGGTTGACCGGGCCAGGTGCGCGCTTCGAGTGTGCGCCGAATCCGGTCGCAGGCGGCAAAGGCTTCTTCGAGTGTGGCGCTCGGAAGGATCAGCGCGAACTCCTCGCCACCGTAACGACACGCCACGTCATACGAGCGCAGCTGACGCAAGAGCAGCTGCGCAAAACCTTGAATGACGACATCACCAAAGGGATGACCCAGTGTGTCGTTGAGGTGCTTGAACTTGTCCAGGTCACAGATGGCAAGGGCGAGCGGTTCGCCCGTGCGCTGCATGTGGGCGATTTCCGCTGCAAGCTTGTCATTAAAGTAGGCACGATTCCACAGGCCGGTCATGCCATCGATCTGCGCACGCTGTTCGAGCAAGTGCAGCAGGCGCCGAATGCGCATGGCGCCGCCAATGCGCGCACGGAGCTCAGACATATTGAATGGCTTGCAGACATAGTCCGTAGCTCCAAGCTCGAAAGCGCGCACCTTGTCTTCCGCCTTCTCAGAAGCGGTGAGCATGATGACGGGCGCATGCATGGTGGCCGGATTGCTCTTGAGCCTGCGCAGCAGATCAAAGCCGCTCATGCGAGGCAGGTGCAGTTCAAGAATGATCGCGGAGGGCTGATGCGACTCCGCCAGTTCCAGCCCCTCTTCGCCGGTCATGGCGGCGACGAGCGCGATATCGTCTTCGCGCAGGCGCATCGAAAGCATGCGATGCACTTCGGGCGCCGGGTCGATCAGCAGGACTGACTGCTGGCGTTCCGGGGCGGGCGTGGCATTCATCGTCACGGATGAAGTCTGCTCGGGCAAGGGTCACCAACTTCCAGTTTGGGGCTCTCTTGGCGTCACGCGATCACTCGTGTGCAGCAGTCCACCAGGGCGTCAAGGGCCTGACGAATCGCATTGGCTTCCGCAACCGAGGCGGTCAGCGCTGCCTCCAGGTCCGACGCTGCTTCGGAGATTGGCGCAAAGCCGTATCCCGCGCCGGCGCCCTTCAGCTGATGCGCGATGCGTTGGGCGTCATCGAGCGACTCATCATTGAGTGCCTCACAAAGTTCATCAATGTGTTGCGGCAATTCCTCGACAAAGAGTTGCAAGAGGTGCTGCATCTCGGGATCGTCCGAGAACGCACTGCGCAGTGGTTGATCAGCATGGTCCGCCATCGCGTCCCCCTTCCAGGGGTTGTATCGACCGTCGATCCAGGTGATGGATGGGCTCGGGCGTCGATTCCTGCGCGGCGGGAGCATGTTGCCCCGCACAATCCGCGCCGCCGACACGAACTCTGGCGCCACAGGTGGGTTTCCCCCACGTCGTCGCGACTACGTGGACTTGTAAAACGGTAGCGCCGTCGTTGTCGCTTCGATGGTGCGGTCGCGACCGAAGTCGACTTGCACTGTTTCGTTCGGCGTCGCGTGCGCAACATCAACATAGGCCATCGCAATGCTCTGACCTAATGTTGGCGACAAGCACCCGCTCGTAATGCGCCCGATGGTCTTGTCGCCCGCGCGCACCGCCATGCCCTGGCGCGCGGTGCGCTTTCCTTCCAAGATGAGCCCGACAAGGTGCTGCTTAGGGCCCCCAGCCTGTTGGATCGAACGCAACGCCGCCAGACCAATGGCGTCTTCGCCTCGCTCGTCCTGATCCTTGTCAAGTGTGATCGCGAAGTTAAGGCCACTCGCAAGCGCATCGGTGTCTTCATCAAGTTCATGGCCATACAGCGGCATGCCCGCTTCCAGGCGCAGTGTGTCGCGCGCGCCGAGGCCACAGGGCTTGACAATGGCGTTCGTGTCCGGGCCGGCGTCCTTCAGCAACATCTTCATCGCCATCGAAACGACCTTCGCGGGCAAGATGACTTCGACGCCATTCTCGCCCGTATACCCCGTGCGGCTCACCAGCAATTTCATGATGAGCATGTTCTTTTCAACGAAGCGGTATCGCTTGAGCGTAGGCACCTCCGAAGAGACCTTGGCGATCAGGTCCATCACCTTCGGGCCTTGCACCGCGACCATCGCCGTGTCGCGCGTCTTGTCGTGGATCTTGCAGGCATCAAGTGCGCCGTTGGCCGTGCCTTGGGCCTTGATCGCATCCGTGTGCGCGAGGATCTTCTCGCGGTTCGCGCCGTTGCAGACAACCATGAACTCCGAGTCGTCAAAGCGATAGACCAGCACATCGTCACGCACGCCGCCGCGCTCATTGAGCACCAGGGCATATCGACACTGGCCCTCGGTCATGTCGCTGATGCGTCGGGAGACCATTCGCTCGAGCAGACGTCGGGCGTGGCGTCCTTTGACATCGATGCGCCCCATGTGGGAAACATCGAAAACACCACCGCTTGCGCGAACCTGCTTGTGTTCTTCGATGATGCCGCCGCCACCGCCGAACGTCTCGGGCCAGTCGTAGCAAATGGGCAAGGCCCAGCCAACGAAGTCGACCATGCGCGCCCCATGCTGGACGTGCCATTCGTGCAGGGGTGAGTGCGTGAGCTGCGATTCCGGGGCAGTGGTAGTCATGACGGTTCCTTTGATCTTGCGCGTTCGGCCCGACAGTGTACGCGAGCAACCCGCGCCCCGGAGGCCGTAGAATCGCACACCATGCGGGTGCTCGCGATCGATCCCGGGTTGAAGCGCACGGGCTATGCCTGCCTGGGGCATGAGGTCGGCGCACCGACACAAGTGCTCGAAGCAGGGTGCTTTGCATTTGACGCGCGCAAGCCCGTTGCGGATCGACTTGTGGAACTGGACCAGGACCTGCGCGGACTCATCGATCGCACGAAGCCCACGCATGGGGCGGTGGAACGTGTCTTTGCGCATGTGGAGCGCCCCGGGCCCGCGATTGTGATGGGGCATGCGCGGGGCGTGATTCTGCTGGCGCTTCGCCAGTGCGACATCGACATCGTCGAGCTGCCGCCCGCCACCGTGAAGAAAGCGCTGACCGGATCCGGGCGCGCCACCAAAGACCAAATTGGTCGCGCAGTGGCTGCGGCGCTCAGGCTCCCCGCAGCCCCATCCCCACATGACATCGCAGATGCCATGGCAATCGGCATCGCTGCAATCGCTCGAATCGAAACTGACGTACCGGCGCTGGTTACCGTTCGGGTGGGGAAAGCTGCTGCATCGCGCCGGCGATGAGGCGCAGCCCATCTTCCGTCAACAAAACATCCGCGCGCGCTCGAATAGAGCCGCGCAACTCGCCCGAGCCAATCTGATCGATGAAGCCCCCTGTTTGTCCGACGAGGCGCAGCGTCGCCTCCCGCGTGCGCGCCGAGAAGCTCGCAGGGGTCATCGCACTTGGCAAGAGGAAACCGCCTCCCCCATAGATGCCGGCGTCCGGTCCCGCAAGCACCAACATCGAAAACGCAGCATTGCTCGCGGTGAAACTGATGGGCGTCCGCCCAGCGTGAGGTTTCAGGAACATGTGCGCGTGAATGATGACGCCAGTTGGCGCAAAGTCCGGCGCATCGCTCGCCAGTTGGCGCAACTGCTCCGCAGTGAGGTCCGTGACGATGAGATCGATCACACCCTCGGATTCACGGAAGACGGCGGTGGTCTGGGGCACGCTGAGTCGCGCCGTCGGGCCTTCTGAGGCCAGCGCATCGATCGTGATGGGCCGGGCTCCACCAAGCCCAAGGGTCCCGCACCCGCCCAAGCTCGCGCCCAGACAGAGGACAACGCACCAGCCGACAACCTGTTTCAGCGTGGGCAATCCCATGGGCTGCGGAGTGTACCGGTGTGTTTGGAACCGCGTCGGGGCCTAGGATCGAACAGATGTCTATGAGCAAGCCCGCACGCGCCATCCTGATCGGACTGGCAAGCCTTGGCGCAAGTGCGCCCTTGGTCTTGGCGACCGGCATGTCGCTACCGTCCGTGCGCATGGGGGTCGGAACGGTGCGCCTGAGCCCCGAGGCGCCCACCGCCCCAATGCACCGGGTTCGGGTGACGGTGGCGGTGCGGCCGCATTGTGAAGCGCGCCATCGGCGCCCGATCGGCCCCTGGGTTGGCAATTGGTACGCGCAGCGCATCGATCAGCGCGATGTGGACGAACGCGCTTGGGCGCGCGACCTCACCGACCTGGCGCGCGAGCATGACCCGCAATTGCTGGGCGAGGAAACAGAAGTGCGCGCTGCCGCGTCGCCAGGCCCGCTTGCGACGGCGCGAGAAGCCATCGCCCGCGGAGACGCACAGTCTGCCCACGATGCCTTGGCTCAGGTGCTGGCCCAAACGAACGACGCTCAGCAGCCCGAGGCGCTCCTGCTCGCTGGCTTTGCGCATGCTCTGGCGGGGGACTTCGAGCAGGCGGGCGCGCAGTTTGCCGCCGCGTATGCGATCGATTCGAGCTTACAATGCAAACCGTTGGATGGCGTTTCAGTGTGCGGCTCGGCCAATCGCTTGCGCACGTTGGCCCAGCGCGCATCGCGCAACGCGCACAAGACACCATCGCGCGACGCATGGTTCGCCGTGGCGGTGTTCGTGCATGCACAGGGCAAAGATGCGCGCGCCAATGAACTGATGTTGCGGGCCATGGCGCACCCGGAGTCCGACGTCTAGCGGGGTATACTGCCCCTTCAACTCCTTTGAAGGGGATTGCCCATGCCACCGGTTCAACGCACACCGCTGATCGCGGGAAACTGGAAAATGAACCTTGATTGCGCCGGCGCCGTGGCGCTCGCGCGCGATGTCGCGCGCCACGCCGCAGGCGCGCGTGTCGACGTGGCAGTCTTCCCGGCGTTT
Source organism: Phycisphaerales bacterium (assembly GCA_020427635.1). Taxonomy (GTDB): domain Bacteria; phylum Planctomycetota; class Phycisphaerae; order Phycisphaerales; family UBA1924; genus JAGQOH01. The sequence continues at coordinate 28,750 of JAGQOH010000010.1, read as the reverse complement.
GTGCATCTCGACGCAGTGCAGCGTGCCCTGCGCGCCGATGGGCTCGCGCTGACAGTGGGGGCGCAGGATTGCTCCGATGCGCCAAACGGCGCGCTCACAGGCGAAGTATCGCTTGCCATGTTGCAAGACCTGGGCTGCAACTGGGTGCTCACCGGGCACTCCGAACGCCGGCACGTCATTGGCGAGTCAGATGACGTCGTCGCGGCCAAGACCGCCGCTGCCCTGCGCGCGAGCTTCACCTGCGTGCTCTGCATTGGCGAGAAGCTCGAACAGCGTGAACGCGGCGAGACCGACACCGTCAACGAGCGCCAACTGCGCGCCGCGCTCAAGGGGCTTGACGCCCAAGCGTGCACCAATCTGGTCATCGCCTATGAGCCCGTCTGGGCGATTGGCACCGGACGCGTGGCCTCCGCGGCAGACGCACAAGCCGCCCACCATGCCGCCCGTCGCGTGCTGAGCGACATCCTGGGCCGCGAGACCGCCGCTCGGACCCGAATCCTCTACGGTGGGTCGCTCAAAGCAAGCAATGCGGGCGAGCTGTTGGCCATGGCCGACGTCGATGGCGGACTGGTCGGCGGGGCCTCGCTCGAGGCAGGCGGTTTCGGGGCGATCATCGACGCCGCTGCAGGCTTGGCTCACTCCGCCTAAAGTGTTGGGTTCCGGATGCCCAGGCGTCCCCCGCCCAATGCACTGCCTCTGTGGAGCTCGCCCTGATGAACGCGCTTTCGATGTCTTCGACGCTTGCCTTCGACCTGCCCAACATCGCAGTCGGGCTGTTGGTCGTGCTGTTCCTCTTCATCTCCGTCGTGATGATCCTGGTGGTGCTCATCCAACGGCCCCAGGGTGGCGGGTTAAGCGGTGCCTTCGGCTCGTCCGCAGAAGGGGCCGGACAGACCGCCTTCGGTGCCAAGACGGGCGACGTGCTGACCACCGCAACGATCATCATCTTCCTCGTGTTCCTCACCACCGCAGTCGTGCTGAACTACGCGGTCAAGCCCTCAGCCACGCAAGAAGAGCCCGAGGTCGCCGCCGCCGACCAGCCGGTGCAGGAGACCGTGCCGCCAGGTGAAGAGCAGCGCGTCATCCCAGTAACGTCCGATGGCCAGCCCATGCAGTCGGGTGCCGGGACAGCTGCGCCGTCACAGGCGTACATCACCACGCCGGAAGGCGACGCCGGCCCTGAGATCCAGGTCATCACAGACCCTGAGATGCTCAAGATGCTCGAGGCCGGGCAGGACCCAGCATCGGCAACGCCGACTTCGGAGCCGCAGCCCAAGCCCAAGGAAGAGTCGACCCCGCCGGCCGAGCCGCCCGCAACGGGCGAGGGTGGCGACGGCGGTCGCTGATCAACCGACGATGCGGAAGCGGCGTATCTTGTGGCCCCTGGCGACCCCGCGGTGGGGCGTCGCCTCGGAAGGGGCAATCAGTTGATTCGAAGCATGACCGGCTTTGGCGAAGCGGCCAGTCACACCGAGGGCGTGCACTACGCCGTCGAGGTGCGCTCGCTCAATAACAAGTACTTCAAGGCGTCGATCCGCCTACCAGACGATCTGCAGACCCTTGAGCCCGAGATCGAGTCGGCCCTGCGCCAGCGCCTGACGCGCGGGTCGATCGTATGCACCGTCCGCTGCTCCGACACGTCAGAGGCCGCGGCACTGGTCATCAACCACAAGGCGCTTGGGCGCTACATCGAGCAACTCGAAGGCGCGACAGGCCTTGCGAGCGGAAAAACCTCAATCGACGTCACACAACTGCTGCAACTGCCTGGAGTATTGCAGCCGCATGACGATGTCGACGATCGGCTCGAGAAGTCACGCGCGTGCCTGGCGCCGCTCGTGAAAGAAGCGTGCGACCACCTGGTCTCGATGCGCCAACGCGAAGGGCGCATGCTCATGGAGGACCTGCTCTCGCACCATGACATGATCGCCGAGCGCTTGGAAGAAGTGGGGGCACTGGCGCCACGCGTGGTCGATGAATACCAGAAGCGTCTGCGGGCGCGCATTGACAAGGTGCTCGAGGAGGTGGGGCGGCGGATCGAGCCGTCAGATCTCATCCGCGAAGTTGCCATCTTCGCAGAGCGTTCAGACATTGCAGAAGAAGTCACCCGACTGAGCGCGCACCTCGATCAATTCAAGAGCCTGATCACCGATGAAGACGACGCTCGGCCTATCGGACGCACACTCGACTTCCTTGCCCAGGAGATGCTGCGCGAAGCGAACACCATCGCCAGCAAATCCTCCGATGCGTCAATCTCCCGGGCGATTGTCGAGGTGAAGGGTTCGATTGATCGAATCAAGGAGCAGGTGCAGAACATCGAATAGCCCTGCAACCTTGTCGGGGTTGCCTGCGGATGAAGAGGGGGCGATGGCACAAATGGCGCAATTGCAATCCAGTTCGATGCCTGGCAATGGCGCCGAGGGTGGCGGCTCACAAGGGGCGCCCGCGCCCGAATCCGTTTCCGAGCGATTTGATCCCTTTGAGCTGGCGATCGTGTTGTCGCACTATGAGTTGGGCGTCATCCGTTCGATTGGTCGCCTGCGCCGCGGGTCCGTGAAGACACCCAAGCTGCTCATCACAACGGATCGTGGGCAATTCGTGCTCAAGCGGCGCTCCGCCGATCAGGCGGATCCCTTGCGCGTTCGATTCGCCCATGCTGTGCAAACTCGTCTTGCGTCCAGTGGCTTTCCCCTCCCGCCACTGGTCCCAACTCGGGCAGTAGCGTCGGATGCTTCACGCTCGCTCTTTGTCATCAAGGGGCGCTCCTATGAACTGTTCAGGTTCTCTTCGGGGCAGGGCTATGACAAGAGCACGATGCAGACCTTCGCCGCGGGCCAGGGGCTCGCAATGTTCCACAATGTCACATCGCCGCTCGCGAGTGCGCATGAGCCCTCCAGCCGAGGCTTGCCCGCAAGCTATCACGACAACGAGATGATCCCGTCGGTGCTACGCGAACTTGCGATGCGCATGACCAATGGCGCCGACGCGAACTTCCTCGCGGAGATGTATGAAGCGGCGGCATCGCGCGTCAACAACGCCGGCTTCGACCGCTGGCCCGTCCAGGTCATCCATGGCGACTGGCATCCCGGCAATGCGATCTTCCATGGCGATCGCCTGGTCGCCGTCATCGATTACGACACCGCACGGCTTGGGCGGCGCGCGCTCGACATCGCTTCCGCTGCGGTCCAGTTCTCCATCGAGATCATCCCGGGCGACCCCGGGCAATGGCCAAGTGAACTCGACGAAGCCCGGCTCGTGGCCATGATCCGCGGATACGAGTCGCTCACGGACGCCGATGGGCATCCGCTGGAGCACATCTCGCGTGCGGAGCTGGGCGCGCTCCCTGACCTGATGATCGAGTCGCTCATTGCCGAGACCGCCGGCCCCATCGCGACCACCGGCGCCTTTGGCCTTCATGGCCCCGCGAAGATGCTCGGCGTCACACGCCGCAAAGCCCAATGGATCGCCGACCATGGTGATCGGCTGGCCAGAGCCTTCGACTGACGGGCCCGCAAGCCCGTTTCCCGCCTGATTCCGTCGCTTGCAGCTTCCCCACCAGCCCCTGACCGGTAAGATCGGACAGAGGTCCGACGGACGGGCCGCAGCGGATGGAGGGCGATTGATGCTCGATTGGCTCAGGCGAAGCGATCGCGCACGTGCAGGGGCTGTCCTGCCCGCGCTGGCCATCGTGCTGGGCCTCACGCCCGCAGCCTGCTTCGCGCAAGAAGGCGGTGCAGAGGATCCACTGACCGATCCCGCTGTGATCAGCCTGATTGGACAGACGATCGAGCAATCAGCCAAGCGAGGCAATGAACCCGCCAAGCCGGGCGCGCCTGGTGATGCGCGCCGGTATGCCCAGTTGTTGCGCACCGTGACCCCGCCCGCGGAGGAGGCCAGGCGCCAAGCCTTTGGCCCGCCACCCGCCGACCTGCCGCCATTGCGAAGTGACCTGGTCGAGGTCCTGGAGCATCTCAACGATCCGTCGCTCGAAGTGCGCGAAGAAGCGTCGAGCACACTCGCGGATGAGTTGCGCGTGGATGAGCGTGAACTCGTGGCCATGATCTGGTCGGCGCAAACGCCCGAACAAGTAAACCGTGTGTTGCGCGAACACAATCGGCGCTTCAGCGCAGAGCCGCACGCCGCGATCGGCATTGCTTTCGGACCCGAAGACGCACGCGATCAGGGCGCCCCGACGACACGCATCAGGGAGTTTCGCCCCGGGTTCCCCGCAGGCAAGTCAGGCATCTTGCATGTGGGCGATGTCATTGTCTCCGTCGGCGGCGTGGGCGTCACCGACCCCGCGACGGGGCAGGTGCGCATCGAGCGCGCTCAAGCGGCGATCGTCTCCCATCCAGCCAATTCATTCGCGGACATCGTGGTTCGCCGGCGCTACGACGGCGGCAAGTTCGTAGGCTGCATCGGGCGACGGTGCGGACTCTTTCATCTCGATCAATCCGTGCCGCTCACCATCCCGCTGGGATCCTGGAATCGACTTGGCCAGCCGATCCTCGCGGATGTGTTGGACCAAGCGTGGCGCCTGCGGGCGGAGCGCATGGGTTTGCCCATCGGTTCGCCGACGAGCTATCGGGAGCAAGCGCCAAGGCCGCCCGAGCAAGTGATTGCAAAGTCTCGGCAGCGCGGACGATCGATTCATGACTTTCTGCCGCAAGACGTCTTCCGTGACGAGCAGGTGCTGAATCTGAACCTCCGTGCCCAGCAGCGCAAGATGGCTGCCGCCCGCCTGGAGGAGCGCGTCTTGGGCCGGGCTTTGCAGAATCGCCAGGTCCCACCTGCGCTTGGTGGGCCCGAGCGTTGGGCCGGACGCGGGCGCGATGCAGATGGAGAACCTGCCACGAAGATCACGGTTGTCGAGCGCCATGGCGGTGCGGAGCGCTTCACGGGTGAGTCACATGGCGATCCGGTGACCATTGCACGCCAAATCGCCCAAGCGCGCTCCGATGCGGCGGCCATGCGCCAGCAGGCCCAAGCTGCGACAAGCCCGGAAGCCCGCGCGTGGGCGCGCGAGCGAGCGACCATGTTCGAAGAGCGCGCCGCCGCTTGGATGCGACAGTTGCCCGTGCCCGCGAAACCCGAAGCGGCAGACGCCAGCGACGACACACAGCGCTAGCCACTCGCCAAGTCAGTTTGCGACGATGTTGACCAGTCGCCCAGGGACAACGATGACCTTGCGCACCGTCTTGCCCTCGAGCAGCTTGACGATGCGCTCATCGGCCAGCGCCGCGGTCTCGAGCGACTTCTCGTCCGCACCAGTCGGTGCCATGATCTTGGCCTTCACTTTGCCAAGGATCTGCACCGCCACTTCGACCTGATCGTCGACGAGCATCGTTTCGTCATAACCAGGCCAAGGCGCCAAAGACACCGGCGCTGGTTTGCCCAGACGCGACCACAGCTCTTCAGCAATGTGCGGCGCAAAAGGTGCAATTACACGGACGAACCGGTCAAGCTGATCGCCGGTGAACCCCCCAGCCTTTGACGCCGCGTTGCGCAGCTCGAAGATCGAGCCGATCGCCGTATTGAACGCAAGGCGCTCAATATCGCTCGTCACCTTCGCAATCGTGCGGTGCAACTGGCGTTCGACAGTCTCGTCCGGCGTGTCGCGCAAGGTCAGCTCGCCCGTCTGTTCGTCGATAACCTGACGCCAGATGCCCTGCAGCAACCGGAACAGGCCCACCGTGTCACGCGTGTTCCAGGGCTTCGACGCGTCGAGCGGCCCCATGTACATCTCATACAGACGAAACGTGTCAGCGCCGAACTCCACAATAATGTCATCCGGATTCACGACATTGCGCAACGACTTACTCATCTTCGCAACGATCTGCGTCACCGGCTTGCCCGTTGCACGCTCGATGTATTGGCCCTCGCTGGACTCGTCGACTTCATCCACCGGCACGAGCGATCGATCGTCGCGCTGATACGCGTGGCTCAGAATCAGGCCCTGGTGATACAGTTTCTTGAAGGGTTCGTCCGTTGACACTTCGCCAAGGTCATACAGCAGCTTGTGCCAGAAGCGCGCATAGAGCAGGTGCAAGACAGCATGCTCCGCGCCGCCCACATAGAGATCAACGCCGCCACTGTGCGCGGGCTGGCCCGGTGCCGAGCCCATCCAATACTGCTCCGCCTCCGTGCCGACAAACCGATCTGCATTGTGCGCATCGCAATAGCGCAGGTAATACCAGCAACTGCCTGCCCACCCGGGCATCGTATTGCTCTCACGCATCACCGCAGTTGCAGCAGGAAGCTCACTCGGCGCGACACCCGCCTCGCCTGCCGTGGTATTGATCCAATCCGTCGCCTTCGCCAGCAGCGGCTTGGGCTCATCAGACACTTCAGGCGTGTAGTCCGCAAGATCGGGCAGCGAGACCGGCAGCGCACTGGCTTGCACACCGTGGTGATCGCCGCGTTCATCGAACACGATCGGAAATGGTTCCCCCCAGTAGCGCTGGCGCGAAAACAGCCAATCGCGCAGCTTGTAATTGATGCGCCGCGAGCCCAGCCCCTGCTCTTCAAACCACGCGATCACTGCGCGCTGTGCTTGCGCCGTGGGCAGGGCCTCGATGTTCGGCGTGTTGACTGCATAGCCGTGGCCTGTGAACGCACCGCCATCGTGATCGTAAAACCGGGCCTCGTCGAAGCGCCGCTTGAAGTCATCGAAACCCTTCGGGCCGAGCGCCTCGATCAGATCGAGCCACTGGGTCTTGGTGACGCCGCGACGTTGGCCAATGGCCCCGGGCTCATTGGGCGCCTGATCAGGTGGCAACGCCACCGCCTCGCCCGGACGCGGGTCTTGGCGTCGACGCGAACGAATGGTCTTGATGGCATCATCAAAGCGATCAGGGCCCAAGTCATTCGAAGTGATGTAGCCCAATAGGTCGGCGAGCACACCGATCCAGTCGCCATCGCGCTGCTCATCGGGCGTCGCATGCTGCGCAAACCGCTTCATCGCCAGCACATGCCGGGGGTAGACAACGTCGCGAATCGGGAGGTGAAACGCGCGCGCAAAGGCATAGTCACGATCATCATGCGCCGGCACCGCCATGATGGCGCCGGTGCCATAACCCATGAGCACATAGTCAGCGGCCCAGATCGGGATGCGCGCATTCGTCACCGGGTTGATCGCGTACACGCCCGTGAAGACACCAGTCTTCTCCTTGGCCTCTTGACGCTCGACGTCAGCGCGATGCTTCGCCTGCTCGACATACGCGCGCAGCGCCTTCGCGTCGGTCTCCGCTCGCGGGTCGGCGAGCACCGCTTCAACCAGCGCATGCTCCGGCGCCACGACCATGTACGTCGCACCGCCCACGGTGTCCGGACGCGTCGTAAAAACGCGCAGCGCGCCCGGCGCGCCATCGGCGCTCGTGGCCTCGGCGCCCCACTCGTCCGGCACATCAAGGGCAAAGTCGATCTCCGCGCCCTCAGACCGACCGATCCACTCGCGCTGCTGGATGCGCGTCGACTCGGGCCAGTCCACAGCGTCCAACCCGTCCAGAAGGCGCTCGCAATATGCCGTGATGCGGAACATCCACTGGCGCAGAGGCTTACGGTACACAGGGAACCCGCCGCGCTCAGACTTGCCATCGATCACTTCTTCGTTCGCAAGCGCGGTGCCAAGCTTGGGGCACCAATTGACGACTTGCTCCGCCAGGTATGCCAAACGCTGATCGTCGATGAACGCCCGTTTCTCCTCAGGCGACAGTTCGTGCCACATGCGCAGCCCGCCACCCAAGCCCCCTTGCACGCCAAAAATGCCAAGCTCAGCCTTAGGCACATAGCTCAGATTGCCACCGCCATCGATCGCAGCTGCGCCAGACTCGAGCAGCTTGACGAGTTCGCCGATCGGCTTGGCGCACCCGACGCCGCCGTGGCGGTTGGGCGCCTTGGGATCGAACCAACTGTTGTATGCGCGCAACCAGATCCACTGCGTCCACTTGTAGTACTTCGGATCGATCGTCGACACCTCGCGCGACCAGTCATACGAAAACCCAAATCGCTTGAGCTGGCGGCGAAAGTTGTCGATCGCCTTCTTCGTCGTGATCGCAGGATGCACCCCGGTTTGAATCGCGTACTGCTCCGCCGGCAGACCAAAAGCGTCCCAACCCATCGGGTGCAGCACATTGCAGCCCTGCATCCGCCGCGCGCGACAAATGATGTCTGTCGCCGTGTACCCCTCGGGATGCCCCACATGCAGGCCCGCGCCGGACGGATAGGGAAACATGTCCAGGCAATAGAACTTGGGCTTGGAAGCGTCGAACCCCGGTTCTTCCGGGTTCGGTTGCTCAAACGTCTGGTGCGCCTCCCACCACCCTTGCCAGCGCAGCTCGATCTCATTCGCCAACTGTGCGGTATAGCGGTGCGGCGGCGCAGGCGGCGTCGCGCCGGATGCGGGCGCGGGATGGGCAGCATGAGACATGACGTGGGGAGTGTATCGACCGGATGCGGAAGGATTGACTACGCGCCCGCTGGCGTGTGTGGCGCCAGAGCCGCCGTCTTCTCGTGCGGCACGAGCAGTTTCTTCGCCTCGCCCACAAGATAGAAGCTGCCCGTGATGCAGATCAGGTCGTCACGCGTCGCGGCGAGCTTGGCAAGCTGCAGGGCCTCCTCGAGCGAAGCCGCGACCTGGAACATCTTGGGCGTCCGGGCCGCGAATCGCCGCCCGAGCTCCTCCGCATCCATCGCACGCGGGTTCTTCGTCGAGCGCGTGAAGATCACCTTGTCGGCGCCGCGGGCGACCTCATCGAGCATGCCATCGACATCCTTGTCCGCAGCACATCCGAAGATCATGACCATCGAGTCATAGGGCACATGCGCTCCAATTGACTTCACCAGCGCCCCCATCGCACTTGGGTTGTGCGCGCCATCCAACAGGATGCGCGGCTCGCCCTTGAGCAATTCCATGCGCCCGGGAATGCGCGCGCCGGACAGGCCATCGATGATCTTCATCTCAGGAAGGTCGAAGCCGCGTTCACGCAGTTTGTCAAGCACCGCCAGCGCCAAACCGCAGTTCTGTGCCTGGTGTTCACCCGGCAGCGGCACGGGAATGTGCTCATAGGTGTGCTGCTTCGTAGACAGGCCTACGCGCATGTGCGGGCCAAGATGCGCGCTTGCCTCGAAGCGACACGAGAAGTCGATATCACTGCCAAGAACCTGGAACTCGGCGCCGACTTCCTCTGCAACTTCGCGCATCGCGTTGATGATCTGCGCATCTTGCTTGAAGGTCAGCGCCGGCACGCCCTTCTTGAAAACGCCCGCTTTTTCACGAGCGATCTTGTCCAGCGTATCGCCCAGGAACACACTGTGATCCATGGCGATGCCCGTCACGGCGGCGACCTCGGGCGTCAGTACATTCGTCGCGTCCAAACGCCCGCCAAGTCCCACCTCAAAGATCGCAACGTCGACCGCTTGTTCCGCAAAGTACAGAAACGCCGCGGCCGTCATCGCTTCGAAGAAAGTAATCGCGCCGAGCTTGGACGACTTGTCCAGTTTCTGCGCGGCAAATGCCACCTTGCCCAGCACCTGCGTGATCGCATGGTGGGAGATTGGCTTGCCGTTTACTTGGATGCGCTCGCGCAGATCGATCAGGTGTGGGCTCGTGAACGTGCCCTCTGTATAGCCCGCCTCGCGCAGGCACGCCCCGATCATCGCGACGGTTGAGCCCTTGCCGTTCGTGCCCGCGATGTGCACCGAGCGCAGCTCATTCTGCGGATCGCCCAGAAGCGCCATCAGCTTCTTCATGCGCTCCAGCTTGAAATTCTTGGGGTCAACACGCGTCGGGCGCAGGCGCTCCACATTCACCAGGTCCATGAGCCACGCGATCGCGGCGTGATAGTTCTCAAACCCGGCCTTCGTGACCCGCTTGCTGGACGCCGAGCCCTTCACGCCGCCCTTCGCAGAGGCGGAGGATCGTCCCCGCCCGGTCTTGGTAGGCTTTGCGGTTCGGGTTCGGACGCGGGTCGGCCCCGATTTGGTCGATGATGTGGCTCGTGCGGTGGGCATAGTCGAGTGATTGTATAGGTCGCCCGAGCGAAGCCAAGGGCCGCATTCTGGGACGTTTCGCCCCTTTTCCCCACTTTGCACGCTGGGAGGGGGGTCAGATTGGCAGTTCGGCGGCCGCCGGCCGAGGAAGGCTCTACTTTGATGCACCACGGCACCTTCCGCGTCCACGAAGACCACGCCCAGGCAGAGTCCTGGCGCGTCTTCAAAATCATGGCCGAGTTCGTTGAGGGCTTCGAAACCCTCTCGGCCCTCCCCCCCGCCGTCTCGATCTTCGGTTCCGCCCGCACGCCCCGAACCAGCCCGATCTACAAGCAGGCCGAGGAATGCGCCGCCAAGCTCGCCCGCCTGGGCCACCCGATCATCACGGGCGGCGGCCCCGGCATTATGGAAGCCGCCAACAAGGGCGCATTCGAAGCGGGGGGCGTTTCGGTGGGCCTGAACATCGCCCTCCCGCGCGAGCAGGAGCCCAACCCCTTTCAAACCATCAAGCTCGACTTCGACTACTTCTTCGCTCGCAAGGTCATGTTCGTGAAGTACGCCAGGGCCTTCATCATCTTCCCGGGCGGCTTCGGCACCATGGACGAGTTCTTCGAAGCCCTCACCCTCATCCAAACCTACAAGATCGATCCATTTCCAGTGATCTGCCTCGACACGAATTTCTGGCGCGGCTTGCACGATTGGGTGCAGCAAACCATGGGCAAGGAGTATCACACCATCTCGCCCGACGATATGGACTTGGTCTGGGGCACCGATGATGTTGATGAAGCAGTGGAGGAGGTCGACAATTTCCTCTGCGGGCGGCCGTGCCGCCACATCCCCGAACGCTTCATGCTCAGCGTGCTCGACGGGCACACGGGCGAAGGCACGCGCCACGGCATCAAGGTGCGCCGCTCCAGCGGCATGCTCCAGCCCGACGAGCCAGGGATCTAGTGCAACTGCCGATTGTCCAGCAATCTTGCGCGGCTCGCACTCGTTTTGCGTGTACACCGCAGACAGTCACCACACGCGGAGATTTCCCATGATTCGCGCCCTCTGCTTTGCCGCCGCCCTCGCTGCGCCCTTGGCGTGCGCCGCCGCCGCGCCAATCGCCATCACCAATCCCAGCTTCGAAGACATCTCGGGCGAATCGCCCTTCAACGAGTTCACCTTCGGGCCGCTCAATGGCTGGGATCTGTACGACCCCAACAACGTCACCAATGGCGGCGCAGGCTCGACCTTCTACATCGGCACGCTGACACCCTTCGAGCCCGACCCCGTGGGTGCGCCGGGTGTCTATGCGAACTTCCCCGCCGGCGCTGCCGATGGCCAGCGCGTTGGCATCGCATTCAACTTCGTCGGCAGCGATGGCATTGGCGAGTACGGCTACCAACAAACGCTCACCGACCAACTCATCGCGTTTCGCCAATACACGCTGCGAGTTGAGGTTGGCAACATCGCCTCCGCCACCGCCATGAGCGGGCAGTTCTTCGACCTCGATGGTTTTCCGGGCTATCGCGTCGAGCTACGCGCCGGCGCTAACCTTATCGCTCAAGACGACAACACGCTGGCCGGCTCCATTCCCGAAGGCGCGTTTGCGACGAGTGCTGTTGCGCTCTCGACCAATGGATCGACAGTCGGGCTTGGTGAACCACTCAGCATTCGCTTGATCAATCTCAACCAGCTCGATCCGACCGATCCCGGGGCGGACCTCGAAGTCGATTTCGATCATGTCCGTCTGGACGTTGTCAATCCATGCCCAGGCGATGCCGACGGTTCGGGCGCGGTTGATCTTGCCGATCTCAATCTGGTGCTCTTCAACTTCGGCGCGGCGGTCTTGCCCGGCGCCAATGGCGATGTCGATGGCTCAGGTCAGGTCGACCTCGCCGATCTGAACGTCGTGCTCTTCAATTTCGGCGCAGTCTGTTAGCCCGCGATGATCTCGCTGCCGCGCGCCTCCAGCTGCGCAAATGGCAGGGCCTGCTCGCGCATCTTCGTGGTGTCGAAGCTGCGCATGAGCAGCGTCTCGGCGCCCGCAACCGTGAAGCCCCGCTCGATCGGGTCATACGCCTTGGACGTTCTGTTGAGCGATCGCTTAACGCCGCGAATCTTCGGGTCGCCCTTCCACTGGCGCGCCTTGGCGCGCAGCATCAGGTATTGCCGCATCGCATTCGCGAGGCCTTGGGCAACGCCCTCGGCATCCGCGGTTCGCATCACGCCCGAATCCAGATGCACGAACCCTTCGTAGTTCGAGTCATCGAGTGTGCGAACGGCCTCAAAGAGGTCGCGAGACACGCCATCGCGCACGTCAAGCTCGACGTGATACAGCCGCTGTTCAGCGATCGTCTGCGCCAGCGTGGCATGGGGTGTTGTGCCGCCCGCGCGCTCGGCCGCGAACGAAAACGATACACCAACCATGTCTTCGTGCTCGAGCGCGGGAATATGGACCAAATGGTGTGCCGCCGTGGGCCACAGCCGATCGCGCCGAACGCCGGGCCACTGCGAGCGCAGCGCAAACTTGAAGCCATACTTCTTGTGCTTGGAATACACGCACAAGAAGTTCAGTGCTTCGTGCAACCACTTCCGCGCGCCGCTCGGGTCAAGCGATCCCATCACGTCCGCGCCTTCGCGCGAGAGGTCGAACACCATCAGCTTGCACCCAAGCTCTGCCCCAAGATCAAGCGCACGCATCGCTTTCTGCACGGCATAGGCCCGCACCTCGGGGTCGCACGATGTCAAAGCACCATCACGAAACACACCCTCGCGCGCCAGGTCACAGGTGATTGCCGCCACTTTGACCTTGTGCTTTGTGATCGCGCGCTTGAAGTCAGACCGCAGCTTGGTGAGCTGGATCCCAATCGCCGCTTCGGGTGAGAGATCGTCATCCGTCAACGTCACGCCATGCACGCCGACCGCCTGGGCGAGAAGCTCGATCGCTTCTGCGGGTGTTAGTGGCGCACGCGACGGATCGCCTATCGCGTCGGCGCCGCCAGCCATGAGCGGCCGCAGCGAGAACACCAAGCGATCGCGCGGTGTCGGCTTGAACGCGTCGCGCTTCGGCGCAGCTCGCTTGGCCGGCTTGCTCTGCTTGGGCTTGGATGGGGCGCTGGTTGCCGTTGGAAGCGGCTTCGCCTCCGCCTCGCTCGTCGCCCGCGCCGTTGACTCCGTTGTTGCGTCCATCGTTGCCGCAAGCGTGCCGTCCTGCATCGCTCGATCCTCCATGATCAACTTGCCGCTGCCCGCCGGTGTTCGACCGCCCAGCCGGGATCGACCAGTGTACCGCATCCCAGATGCCCCGAGAAATGCCTAGTTTTCGCGGCACGTCGCGCCGAACCTAGCGGTCGATGATCATGCCCGCGCCAACTGTGTTGTTCGTCGCCTCGTCGACGACGATGAAGCTCCCCGTCTCGCGGCACTGGCGATAAGGATCGACAAACAGCGGCGCTGTCGTGCGCAAACTCACGCGCCCGATCTCGTTGAGTCCCAACTGCGTCGCGCCCGGTTCGCGCGAAAGCGTTTGCACGTCGATCTGGTACTTCAGCTCATTGACAATACAGCGCGCCTCGCGCGTCGTATGCCGAATGAAATACTTCTTCTTGAGCTGCATCGGCTCCGGCGCCATCCAGACCAGCATCGCCTCGATGTCCTGCGTCGCGTCGGGCTTGTTGTCAGGCGATGCCAGCATGTCGCCGCGCGAGATGTCAAGATCATCCTCCAGCGTGATCGCAACGCTCATGGGCGGGAACGCCGACTCCAGCACCTGATCGTGCAAGTGAATGTCCTTGATGCGCGTGGTCAAGCCGCTGGGCAGCGCGACAACTTCGTCGCCAGGCCGAAACACCCCCGAAGCGACCTGCCCACCGTACCCGCGATAGTCAGCATGCTGCGCCGATTGCGGGCGAATCACCCATTGCACCGGAAAACGCCGATTGATCAGGTCCCGATCCGATGCGATATGCACATGTTCCAGATGGTGCATAAGCGTCGCGCCCGTGTACCAATCCATGTGCTTCGATCGCGTAACAACGTTGTCCCCATTGATCGCAGAGATCGGAATGAACGTGATGTCCGTGGTCTCCAGGCGCGCCGCGAACTTCTCAAAATCGCTCTGAATCCGGTTGAATACGTTGACGTCGTAGTCCACCAGGTCCATCTTGTTCACGCACACGCAGATGTGCGGGATGCGGAGAAGCGACGCAATAAACGCGTGCCGCCGCGTCTGCTCAACCACCCCGTGCCGTGCATCAATCAGAATCAACGCAAGCGACGCCGTCGACGCCCCCGTCACCATGTTCCGCGTGTACTGCACATGCCCGGGCGTATCCGCAATCACGAACTTCCGCTTGGGCGTCGCAAAATACCGGTACGCCACATCGATCGTGATGCCCTGCTCGCGCTCCGCACGCAACCCATCGGTCAACAGCGCCAAGTCGACGCGCTCATGTCCGCGCGCCTTGCTCGTCTGTGTGATCGACTCCAGTTGATCCTCGAAGATCGCCTTGGAATCATGCAGCAACCGCCCGATCAACGTGCTCTTGCCGTCGTCCACGCTCCCACACGTCAACAGGCGCAGCAGGCTCATGCGCAAGTATGCCTCGCGATCGAAGGGGGGCGGAACTGTCGGCGCAGCGCTCAAAAGTAGCCTTCCTTTTTCCTGTCCTCCATCGCAGCATCGCTCGTCCGATCATCCATCCGCGCGCCGCGCTCACTGGCCCGCGCCGCGGCAACTTCCGCCACGATGTCCTCCACCGTCGTCGCCGGGCTCTCGACCGCCGCCGTGCATGTCATGTCGCCCACGGTCCGAAACCGCACGATCCGCTTGGCCGCCGCCACGCCTTCCTTCGCAGGCATGAACGAACTCGTCGGCATCCACTGCCCATCACGCATCACCACCTCGCGCTCATGCGAGTAATAGATGCTCGGGATCTCAATCCCCTCCAGCGCGATGTACTGCCACACATCAAGCTCGGTCCAGTTGCTCAATGGAAACACACGAATATGCTCGCCCGGGCGAATCCTGCCGTTGTAAATGTTCCACAGCTCAGGCCGCTGATTCTTCGGATCCCACTGCCCAAACTCATCGCGGAAGCTGAATATCCGCTCCTTCGCCCGCGCACGCTCTTCATCACGCCGCGCGCCGCCAAACAGCGCATCAAACTTGTGCGTCTCAATCGCATGCAGCAGCGTCGGAATCTGCGCCCGATTCCTGCTCGGCGTAGGCCCCGGGTCATCCCGCGCAATCCCCGCCGCGATCGCATCCTCCACGCTCGCCACGATCAATCGCTCGCCAAGCCGCTCCACCAACCGATCCCGAAACGCAATCGTCTCCGGAAAGTTGTGCCCCGTATCCACATGCACCAAAGGAAACGGAAACTTCGCCGGCCGGAACGCCTTCTCCGCCAGCCGCACCATCACGATCGAATCCTTCCCCCCGCTGAACAGCAGCGCCGGCTTCTCAAACTGCGCCGCCACCTCGCGCATGATGTGGATCGCCTCCGCCTCGAGGATCGCCAGGTGGTTCAGGATGTAGTCGCGAGCCGCCATTTGACGCCCCAGTCTTAGCGTCTCCGCCCCGGAAATGCGACTATGCTCGCCCCCATGCCCGATCGCGACCCCGATCCGACGCCCCCCGCCGCCGATCACAACCTCACCTGGCACGCCGGCCAGGTTGCCCCCGCCGACCGCGCCCGCGCCATGGGCCTCCCCCCCGACCAGCTTGGCATGACACTCTGGTTCACGGGCCTCTCGGGCTCGGGCAAGTCCACCATCGCCGTCGCCCTGGAGCAAAAACTCATCGCCATGGGCCGCCCCGCCTTCCGACTCGATGGCGACAACGTCCGCCACGGCCTCAACGCCGACCTGGGCTTCTCCGCCGAAGACCGCACCGAAAACATCCGCCGGGTGGGCGAGGTCGCCCGCCTCATGGCCGAGGCCGGCCTCATCGTCATCGCATGCTTCATCTCGCCCTACCGCGCCGATCGCGAGCGCGTCCGCCGCATGCACGAAGCCTCCAACCTCCGCTTCATCGAAGTCTTCGTCGACACGCCCCTCGACATCTGCGCCGCGCGCGACCCCAAGGGGCTCTACGCGAAGGCCGCCTCGGGCCAACTCACCACAGGCCTCACCGGCATCTCACCCGACGCGCCGTATGAACCGCCGGAGTCGCCGGAGCTGGTGCTCAAGACCGGGGAGTTGGGGGTGGAGGGGTGTGTGGCGGGGGTTGTTGAAGCGATGAGTTGACTCCTGCTCCCTCTCCCTGGGGAGAGGGTGGCGCTTCGCCGGGTGAGGGGATCATGTCCGACAGCCAGGACATCCAACGCGCCCGCCAACTGCGGCAAGACCAAACACCGCCCGAAGGCGTGCTATGGTCGAGGCTCCGCGATCGTCGCCTTGGCGGGATCAAGTTCCGACGTCAGCATCCGGTCGGCCCGTACACACTCGACTTCTTCTGTATGCAAGCCATGCTCGCTGTCGAAGTTGATGGTGCGATGCACGGCGTGGCAGGAGCACGCCGGCACGATGACGCGCGCGATGTGTTTCTACGCTCCGAAGGCATCGAAGTGCTGCGCATCCCAGTGCGCGAGATCGTGACAAATATGGATGGTGTGCTCGTCGCGATTCTCGACCGGACAAAGCGGCGTATAGCCGAACGGTAGCAACCCTCACCCGTCCCTTCGGGACACCCTCTCCCAAAGGGAGAGGGACTAGATTGGTCGCGGTCTCGGCAGGTTGACCCCTCCCCCCGTTACCCTACCCCCGTGAACCGAGCACGCATCGCATCGCTCCAATACTTCGTCCGCCCCATTCGCGATTTCGCAGAGTTCCGCGAACAGGTCGCCGGGCTCGTCCACACCGCAGCCGACTATGACTGCGACCTCCTCGTCTTCCCAGAATACTTCACCGTCCAACTGCTCACCCTGGGCGACATCCGCAAACCCATGGCTGAACAGGTGCGCGACCTCGCCCGCCGCGTGCCCGACTATCTCGAAGTCTTCGAGCGCCTCTCGCGCGAGTGCGGCATCCACATCATCGCCGGCTCCATCGCCACCCCCGACCCCGCCGACCACGAGAAGGTCTACAACGACAGCTACTTCTTCGCCCCCGACGGCACCCACGACGCCCAGGGCAAGATCAACATGACGCGCTTCGAAAAAGAAGTCTGGCGCGTCAGCCCGCGCGACACGCTCAAACTCTTCGACACGCCCATGGGCCGCATCGCGATCACGATCTGCTACGACGTCGAGTTCCCCGAGGTGTGCCGAGCCGCGGCGCACGCGGGCGCCGTGATGCTCATCGTGCCGAGCTATACCGACGATCGCCAGAGCTTCATGCGCGTGCGCTATTGCGCCCAGGCCCGCGCAATCGAGAACCAGATGTTCGTCATCAACGCCGCGACTGTCGGCTCCTTGCCCATGGTCCCCGCAGTGTCGCTCAACTACGGGCAGGCCTCGATCCTCACGCCAAGTGACTTTCCCTTCGCGCGCGACGGCATCCTCGCCGAGGGCATCCCCAACCAGGAGACGATGGTGATTGGCGAGGTGGCGCTCGACGTGCTCCGGCGCAACCGCGCGCACGGCACCGTCCGCCCCCTCCGCGACAGCCAGACCTTCAAGCCCCCGAAGCTACACGCGGTGCACCTGCCGATCGGCGGCGCTGCGCCGCCGCCACCGCCACCGCCAAAGGTCCGCCGCCCGCGCCGGCGCATCGTCATCCGCAACGTTGCCCCCGAGCATTTCGCCGGCATCGCCGAGATCGCGGGCATGATCTACCCCGA
>JAGQOH010000010.1:0-10964 GCA_020427635.1 Phycisphaerales bacterium | reverse complement strand
CGACAAGTACCTGGAGTCGCACCTGCGCGTGTTCCCCCAGGGCCAACTCGTCGCCGTCGAGCAGGGCTCGGGGCTCGTGGTGGGAGTGGCGTCTGGCTTGGTCATCGACTGGGACGCCCAGCCTGACACAAGTTCCTGGAACGCGCTCACCGCCGACGGCTACTACACCAACCACGACCCGGTGAACGGCAACACGCTCTTCGCCGCCGACGTCATGGTCCGCCCGGGCTTCCAGGGCCAGGGCATCGGGCGACGCCTCTACGAGCGCGGCCGCCTCGGGCTCGCGCGCCAGCTCGGTCTCTGGCGCGTCGTCGCGGGCTCGCGCCTGCGCGGCTACGCCCGCTACGCCGACAAGCTCTCGGCGCAGCAGTACGTCGACGAGGTCGTAGCTGGACGCCTCAACGACCCGACGCTCTCCTTCCAGCTGCACCTGGGCTTCCGGGTGACCGCCGTGATCGGCGACTACTTCAAGGGAGATCCCGAGAGCCTCGGCTGGGCCGCGATCATCGAGTGGATCAACGACGAGGTCGACCAAGGGACCGCGCGAACGAAGTGATTTTCTTTCGCAATTGCCCCTTGATTTTTCGACGAGGTGTTTATCATCTCGCGCTTGACGACCGGCGCCCCGCCCCGACTCGCGCCAAGGCCACTGTGGCCAACCCTGGCGGGCTCCGAATTGGGCCGACGGCGTCACGACAAGGGCAAGCGCCCAATGATGCATCCAGATACGGAGCTTCGCTTCATCAGCGAAGCCATTGGCCACGGCGTTGTCGCTACGCGCGATCTCCCCGCAGGCACGATCACCTGGGTCCAGGACACACTCGATCGCGAGTTCGCGCCGGACGAGGTCGATTCACTTGGTGCGCTCTTCGCCCACTCGCTCGATAAATACTGTTTCCGCAATGAACATGGAGCCTGGGTGCTTTGTTGGGATCACGCGCGCTTCGTGAATCACTCATTCAAAGCCAACTGCCTCACCACCGCCCACAACTTCGAGATCGCCATCCGCGACATCAAAGCCGGCGAGGAACTCACCGACGACTACGGATCGCTCAACATCATGGAGCCGTTCGAGGCATTGGATGAAGGCGTCGAGCGCACCGTGGTCTACCCGGATGACCTGCTGCGCTACCACCTCGATTGGGATCGCCAACTGAGCGCCGCGTGGCCACGCATTCCCAAGGTGGCCCAGCCCCTCAAGCCACTACTCACGAGTGCAATGTGGCAACGTGTCACCCGAGTGGCACAGGGCAAAGAAGACATGACTTCCATTCTCGAGTGCTACTGCGGCCACAATGGCGAGCCTCAACCCACAGTTCGATCCGTTTGCTCAGACCGCGTGCGCGCTGCTCGCGTCGTTGCGTCGAACGGGCGAGCCGGCACATAAGCCACGCTAGGAGCAAGCCAACACTCTGAAGTACGCGCGGAGGGAGTCGAACCCCCAACCTCCTGATCCGTAGTCAGGTGCTCTATCCAATTGAGCTACGCGCGCAACGCGTACGCGCTTGCCAGGGCCAAACGCGAGGGGGAAGCATAGCTGACCTGCTTCCCCCCCGCCAATGATCCCCAAGATGCCTTTGTGCCGTTGAGGACGAGGCCCCTCAGACCGCCAACGCGGGCTGGGCCACGCGCCGACGGATCAACAGCGTCCCGCCGGTCAGCGTCACCAGCCCAAGCACAATCATTCCCCATTCCGAAACGGTGGGGATAGCGCCCACTGCATTGACCACCTGCCCACGCAGCTCGCCCCCACCGAACGAGGTTGAGTGCAGGTTGATGTAGTGCAGCCCGTTGAGCATGTCAGTGATCTGGGGTGCCGTCAGCGTGCCGCTGCCTGTGATGGTGCCCGACGTGGCCCCCACAGTTGGCGACAATGTGACGAGGACCCCCGCGTTTACCCCTGGGGCCGCCGGCCCGTGAATGTGCGAGGCCGTGGCGTTGCCGATCAGGCCGGTGAACGTTGCATTGACCGACACGGCGCCAGTCACGTCATCAAGCGTCACTGTGGCCGACCCGCTCCCTGGGCTCGCGTTGGGCGGCACCTCCTGTGTCCCCTCCAAGGGAAAGTTGAACACGTGTGTCGCGGCCATCGTCGACGTCGCCATGGCAACCGAAGCCAATGCGGAGATTGCGATCCGGGTCTTCATATTTCTTCCCTACTCCTTGCCGCGTTTCCCACCAAGGCGCCCAGCGCGCGGCGATCGCCAGACCTTGGGAGCTTGGTCCCGCCTGTCAGGTGTCCCAATCCACGCAGAATCTTCAGACCATTTGCAAGAAATGCCCTTGGGTCATGCTCCCGCTGCACTTACGATCCGGAATGTTGGGAGGTGGCACGATGATGGTGCGCGCATGTTGTTTGGCAGGAATCGTGGCAGTGGCCGCAGTGTCGGCCTACGCCGTTGGCCCCGCAGGACTCTTCGTCTATGACGGCTCATTCCCGAACCGCATTTGGGAAGCCGATGAATCCATCCCCGGCGTCGAAAACGTGCGCATCACCCAACTTGGTATTGGCTCGCCCGAGTTCGAGTTGCATGAGGGCTTCTTCTACGTGAGCCAATCAACATCCCCAACGCTCCACAAGCTCGATCCGATCACCGGCGCCACCGTCAGCTCCATCGCGCTCACCTTCCCCGCAGGCAACAACGTCATCACAGCAATGGAGTCCGTAGGCCCAACGCTGTATTGCGGCATCACCACCCTCGGCGGTGGCAATGGACGCCTTGCCACCGTCGATCTCAACACCGGTGTCGTCACGCTTGTCGGCAGCGCCCTTGGCATCAACAGCCCGCTTGGTGGTCTCGCATACGACACCAACACCAACACCATGTATGGCATCAACGCGCGCTGGGGCGGCAACGCGCGACTGTACACCTTCAATCTCGTGACCGGCGTTGCAACCATCAACAGCACGCTGACGCCCACGTTCCAAGCAACCGGACTCGAGATGGGCCTCGATGGTGTGCTCTATGCGCTGGGGCGCAGCGCCGCTGACGACAACTATCTCTTCAGCATCGACCCCACAACATTCACTGCAACGCGCCTAGGCCTCATGGCGAATCTGCTCAACGCCACTGCGATCACCTCAGGCATCGTGTCGCAGCCCTGTCCGGAAGACGTCGATGGTTCCGGCGCGGTCGACCTGGGCGATATCTCCGCCGTGCTGTTCAACTTCGGACAAGCCGCGCCGCCCGCCCAGGGCGATGTCGACGGCTCGGGTCTCGTCGATCTCGCCGACCTCTCGGCAATCCTCTTCGCCTTCGGACAGGCCTGTCCCTAGAGAATCCTGCCCGCGCTGTGAATCAGAGCGCAACGGTGCGCCTCCTGGTGGACGCTGGCGGCTCCGCAAGCCGTCCTTTGGTGTCCCATGCAGGAGGTTGGACATGCAGAACGCTTTCGTCTCTGGACTCGGTGTGTTGGGCTTGCTGGCCATCGGGTCACTGGCGAACGCAGAGGTCGTGGAGCTGGATCGGCGGGATTTCAATGACGCCATCGCTGGCCTGGCCATGCACGTTGAAGACTTCGAGTCGTTCAGCGCCGGTGCGCACCAAGGTCCTTTGCAACTCGCAAACGGATTGCAGATGGAATCCAACATCCCTTGGATCGCAAGTGGCCCCAACGGGCAGGTCCTGATGGACAACTTCGTACCGCTCACCGAGCCGCGCACTTTCACCGGCTTTGCCGATGGGGCGCGGTACTTCGGGATCGATGTCTTGTTCGGCACGCAGGACGAATACGATGTCGCGGTGGAAACAGCAGCTGGAGCCGTGCTTCAGATCACTGCCCGGCGCGGCAGCGCCTTCGATGGCTTCTTCGGTGTGCAGATCACCGATGACAGCATCGTGCGCGTCACCTTCACAGTCGTGGGCGGACCTGGCGGGCCCGGTGGCGATGGTGGGGGGATCGGCAACTATGCCTTTGACAACGCCGCAGTCGACGCGGTCGTCGCGCCATGTCCCGAGGATCTTGACGGCTCCGGCGTAGTCGACCTGGGCGACCTGTCGGTCGTGCTCTTCAACTTCGGATTGCTGGGCGGGCCTGGCGACGTCACGGGAGACGGGCTCGTCGATCTTGCCGACCTCTCAGCAGTCCTCTTCGCCTTTGGACAGGCCTGCCCGTAGCAGCCCTGGTCTCGCCGGTTTTCCCAGCTTGTCGTCGCCAGTTGACCTCACCATTTTTCCCTGGACCGCCCCCCACCCCGCCGTAGAGTGTCAGAGCGGCGGCAATGCCGACCAGGCACGGGGTGGATCAGGTGGGGCGAACGCGGGTGTTCACATTGGCGGGAGTGACTGCGCTGTGCGCGGCAAGCCCTTGCCATGCGCGCGGCATCATCGCCGGCCAAGGCGCGGGCCTCTATCTCTTCGACCAGACCTTCCCCAACAACACCATCTGGCAGGTCAACGAGCGTCGCCCTTCCGTTGGCCAGGGCTTGGTCACCGAGTTGCATTACGCCGTGCCCGAATTCGAACTTGTCAACGGCTCCTTCTACTGCACCACCAGCACATCGCCCTCGATGTATCGCGTCAACGCGTCAACCGGCGCACTCATTGAAACAATTCCGCTTGACTATCCATTTGGCGGCAACGTCATCACCGCCATGGAGTATGTCAACGGCACGCTCTATGGATGCTTCGCAACCACAGGGGGTGATCCGACCGGCCCACCGCCGCGATTGGTTCGCATCAACACAACAACTGGCGTCGTGTCGAGCATCGGCATCCTGCAGAACGTCGACTATCCACTCAGCGGTCTCGCCTATCGCAATGGTGTGATGTATGGTGTCAACTCGCGCGCGGGCGGCGCGGCCCATCTCTTCAGCATCGCACTCAACAACGGCATCTCCACCGACCTGGGCGTCATCACCGACCAGTTCACCGGCGCGACCATCACCCTCACGGGGCTCGAGTTCGGGCTCGATGGCGTGCTCTACGGGCTCGGACGAGGCACGAGCACCAACGACTTCCTCTACTCGATCAACCCGGTCAGCCTCCGGGCAACGACAATCGGGCACATGCCGGGCCTGTTCAACGCCACCGCCATCACAAGCGGGGTCATCCCCGCCCCCGGGGCCGCGGGATTGGCCCTTCTTGGGCTGGCCGCCGGGGCCCGCCGGCGTCGACTTGCCTGAATTGCCCCAACTGGGCATACTCTTGGGCTCGACCCAGTGGGCGGTGGGCCCGCGCGGTCGATCTTGCATGCCACGCTGAAGGATCATCCGCCTCATGGCCCATACGCTGTCGTCAAAGAAGCGCATTCGTCAGAACGCCAAGCGTCACGCACGCAACCGCTGGCGCCTTCGCACCATGCGCGGCGCGCTCAAGGAATTCATGACGCAAGCGCAGCACGGCAGCTACGCCGAAGCAGAAGGCGCCTTCCGGACCGCCTGCAAGGTGCTCGATCGCACCGCGCAAAAGGGCGTGATTCACAAGAACCAAGCTGCACGCCGCAAGAGCCGCCTCAGCGCCCGCCTCCTCGCGAAGAAGCAATCCGGCAAGTAGGGCCATACCAGCCCCAAGCGCGGGTGCCCGCGGTTGCTTGCCAACCCCGGTGCTGAGTGATGTGAGAATCAAGTTCGACGTTCGCCGTGGTTGCCCCCGAGCAACCACGCTTTGTTTTTGCGCGCCCTGCCTCGCTCCCTCGTACTCTGTTCCCATGTCCCCCACGGTCTCACATGGCCGCAAACCTGGCGCCCCGCGTTACGGACCGCCCGACGCGCCCTACTGGAGCGCCGCCACCAAGCCCCTCCACGTCCTTGCGATGCTCCTACCTCTCATCGTCTTCTACGAGGTCGGATCATTCCGCTGGCTGCGCGACGACGCAGGTGTGCGCGAGGGCATCAAAGCCCGCTGGGTCATCGGGCGCATGTTCGAAGCCTTCGGTGTGCATGGCCTCTGGATGCCCCCCGTTCTGCTCATCATCGTGCTGCTCGTCTGGCACTTCCTACTGCATGAGCGCTGGCGCGTGCGCCCCGGCGTAGTCGGGGGAATGGTGCTCGAAGCCCTCGCCTGGGCCGTGCCACTCATGGTGCTCGGGCAACTGCTCTACTCGGTCCTCCTCGGCGCGCACACCGGCGGGGGCGCCGGCGCGCTTGCAGGCACAGCGCCTGGCATCGCGCCGGTCGCTGCGCTGGGCCTCGGTGCCCGCGCCACCATCGCCGTCGGCGCGGGACTCTATGAAGAGATGGTCTTCCGCATGCTCGCCATCGCGCTCGTGCATGGCCTCGTGCATGATGTCATCGGCTTCTCCGACAAGATCGGCAGAGTCGCCGCTGTCGTCGCCAGCGCCGCAGCCTTTGCGCTCTACCACGAAGCCGCACCAGGCGCACAGGGGCTCGACGCCGCCGCCCTTGCCTACTACTTCGCTGCGGGGCTCTACTTCGGTGCCGTCTACCTGCTGCGCGGGCTCGGCATCGTCGTCGGCGCACATGCCGCATATGACCTGGCTGTTCTTTTGCTCCCGACCGGATAGCATTGGCGCGATATGACCACCAGTCGCAAGGTTCAGAAAATGGAAACCGTCGAGCCCGTCGGCGAGCGCGTGCTCATTCGCAAAGACGAAGATCGAAAGCAAACCAAGGCCGGCCTGCACCTGCCCGACAAGATCGAAATCCCCACACTCACCGGGCGCATCGTCTCCATCAGTGTGCTCATCGAAGGCAACAAGGATTATCCGATCAAGAAGTACGACCGCGTGCTCTTCAATCCAAAGCGCGGCATCCCGGTCGACTTCGAAGGCGACAACCGCCTGTTCGTCATCCCGATCGAGGATGTCGTAGCAGTGTTCCGTTCGGCCGACAGCGATGACGAAGATGCGTAAAGGCAAAGCCCCGCCGCCAGGCGTCAGCGCGCTGCGCCGACCCCTCGGCGATCTGCCAGATCCATTGCCCATCCCGCCGCTTGCCAGACCCTTCAACATCACGCTCGTGCCGCCAGGCTCCAAGAGCCTGACGAATCGTGCGCTGCTGCTGGCCGCGTTGGGCGAAGGCGATTCGATCATTCGCAATCCCCTGCTCGACGCCGACGACGCCAAGCGCATGCTCAAGGCCCTGCGCAGGCTTGGCATCGAGACCGAAGTACATCCATCGCGCGAATGGGTCATCGTCCATGGCGCAGGCGGCGAACTCCAAGGCGATGTCGAGATCAACCTCAACAATGCAGGCACCGCCACACGTTTCCTCACCGCAGCCGCGGCCCTGGCCGATGGCCCCGTCACGATCGACGGCAACGAGCGCATGCGCCAGCGCCCGATTGGTGAACTCGTCGCCTTCCTGCGCGCGCTTGGTATCGAAGTTGAGGATCTCGGCGCGCCCGGCTGCGTCCCCCTCCGCGTGCATGGCCAAGGCAGCCTCGCAGGCGGCGAACTCACCATCCCCACCACCGCCTCCAGCCAATACGTCTCCGCCCTGCTCATGATCGCCCCGCTGTGCGCGCAAGGCCTCACCCTGCGCTTCGAAGGCGAAATCACCAGCAAGTCCTACATCGACATGACCGTTGGGCTCATGGCCAACGAGTTTGGCGTCACGATCGAAGCAAGCGAGCACGAGATCCATGTCCCGCCGGGCCCAATCGCTTCAATTGAGTACGAAGTCGAAGCCGATGCATCGAGCGCCGGCTACTTCTGGGCCGCCGCTGCAATGACGCCCAAGGCGCGCACGCGCATCCCGGGCCTCACCTTCCAGTCACTGCAAGCCGATGCGCGTCTGCCCATGGTGCTGCGCCAGATGGGCGCACCAATTGAGTACGACGCGGGCGGCGCCGAAGTCCACGGCGCCAAGGCGCTTGAGGGCGTCGACGTCGATCTCGCTGCCATGCCCGATGCTGCCATGACCGTTGCCGCCGTGGCATGCTTCGCCAGGGGCGCTTCGA
The DNA here is from genome assembly GCA_020427635.1 of Phycisphaerales bacterium. Lineage (GTDB taxonomy): Bacteria > Planctomycetota > Phycisphaerae > Phycisphaerales > UBA1924 > JAGQOH01. The sequence continues at coordinate 3,102 of JAGQOH010000010.1, read as the reverse complement.
CACTCCGAGGCCTGCGCACCCTGCGCGTCAAGGAGTCCGACCGCCTCGCCGCCACGCAAGCCGAACTCACGAAAATCGGCGCTCATGTCACCATCGAAGGTGACGATGCGCTCCGAATCCAGCCACCCACGCACATGACCGACGCGCCGATCACCTTCGACACCTACGACGACCACCGCATGGCGATGAGCCTGTCACTCATCGGCCTGCGCAGGCCCAACGTCTCCATCAACGACCCGCGCTGCGTCGACAAGACCTTCCCCGGCTTCTGGGAAGCACTGTCAATGCTGCATGAGTGACGTTCGCATTGGGTGGCCCGACTTGCCTGCCAAGTCGCGTTTCTCCTCTTGCACCCTCTCCCGCTGGGAGAGGGTGGCGCTTCGCCGGGTGAGGGGTCCTGGCCGGTGTGCCGTGGCCAGCCTGGAGAATTTTTTTCAGGACGCACGCCGACGCGTCGGGCCCGACATCGTCGCATCGCGCAGTGCCTGCCCCTTGTTCGCATACAACTCATGGTCCGCAGCATCAACAAGCGCGACGCCATCCAGCGCGCCACTTCGTGAGAGCGAGCTGACGCCGATCGTCATGCCGCACAGCGACTCCGCGACACCATGCACCGTTTGCCACGCTTCAACCTGGCGCAGGAAAGACTCCGTCAGGCGTGTTGCGACGCCCTGGGCCACATCAATCGTCGTCCGCGGCATCAGCACGACAAACTCGTCGCCGCCGTATCGCGCCGCCACGTCCGATGCGCGAATGCCCGCCGAAATCACCTTCCCCACCAGGCGCAGGATCTTGTCGCCCACTGCATGCCCGTGCATGTCGTTGACCGCTTTGAAGCGATCGAGATCGATCATCAGGCATGAAAGCTCGGTCTGATAGCGCACCGCCTCGGAGAACATCTGGTCCAGCACACTCTCAAGTTGCCGACGGTTCGCCAGGCCGGTCAGTGCGTCGGTCCAAGCTTCATTTTCGAGTTTGGAAACGCACAGTTCCAGGGCCTCGTTGCGTGCCCGCAACTCGTCGACGCCCTGGTGCAACTCCCGCATGGTGAGTTCGTGGCGACGCTGCGCATAGGCCTTGGCCAGTGCCGACTCGACGATGAACGCGCTGTGCCCTGCGAGCATCCAGCTGCGAGCCGAAACGTCGATCGCGCCTGCTTCCATCACTTCAGCGATCCAAAGCGACTCATCCACCGGTCCCACGACCACTGCGGGCGCTTTGCCCTTTAGGTCTTCCAGAAGCGTCGTCAGCGCATGCGGCGCAGCCCGCCCCGGATGGTGATTGGGATCCGTTATCAACGCCGCCACATCAATGATCAGCAAATCGATCGCGTCGTCCGCGAATTGCATCGCCTCTGTCGCCGTGTCGGCAAGCTCGAGGCACTGGCGTCCGAAGTGCGCAGGCAATTCCGTTGCGCACGCTAACCGCAGTGCCTCGTCGCGGCTCAGAAGTCCCAATCTGGGAAACGAAGTGTGGCGCTTCTCGCCCATCCAGCCTCAAGACTCCAATTCAGTCGTCCCTGGGTCCAACACGCCCGCGCGAAAAACCGGCGAATCCGCCCGCACAATCAGACTCTTATCGCCCCATTCCCGCCCTCGGACGAGGCAAATCACGGGGTTGGCGCAACGTCCTTCAAGGGTGCGCAACCTCGGGTTCCACACATACATACGACCAAAACAGCGGTCCGTTCGCGCTATCGCGCAGGCTGGGAGGGGGCGTCGAGGGCCCACCAGGCCCACGCCAGCCCCGAAACGCTCGGTTCCACCTGAGCCCGGGCCAGCAGTCGACGAGCCAGGGCGTCCGCCTGGCGACGCTCCTCGCGAATCCGCACCATCCGGACGAGTTCGCCTCGTGCCGCCGATGGCTCGGGTCGCGTTGTAGCTAGTGCTTCGTCGTCAATGAGAAGCACCACATAGCCGGTTTCCACCGCGACCGGACCGACTGGTTCGTGCAGCTCGGCGTCGAATGCCGCCGCGCGCAGCGCCTGAGGCCATGCGGGGTCGGCTCGATGGAGCGGGGCAATCACCCCGCCTGCGCGCGCGCTCGCGTCAATGGATACCTCCATCGCCAACCGCGAAAAGTCCTCACCACGTTCAATGCGCACAAGTGCGCTCTGAGCCTCGCCAAGTGTGGGCGTGACGATGATGCGCACGAGCCGTGTTGGCCCGTACCGAAGGTCATACATGGTGCGCACCGCCTCGTCGGTGACCACGACTTCGTCGCGCACGAGCGCGCGCAGGATCGCGCTGCGCCGCAGCAGCCGCGCGAAGCGTTCGTCGCCCAATCCTCGGGCCTGGCGCAGCTGGGCAAGCAATCGCTCAGATTCGTCCGGGTCTGACGCCACTCCCGCGCCAAGCAGCGTCTCAATGAGCAGCGCGCGCTCTTCGGAGACGGCAGTTGCATCGGCGAGTTGGGCGGGATCAAGTCCTCGTTGCGCGCACTCATCCTCGAGCATGCGATCGAGTGCGATTTCGCGCAGGATCTCGCCGCCGGCGGCCTCGGCGAGCAGCGGGGCGAGCTCTGCCCAGGCGACCGGCGAGCCATTGATCGTTGCGGGTGCGCGCGCATCAATCGTGTCGATGCGTCCGACGTAGGCGTCGGCTCGATCGAGGCCGCGCGTGTGCGCGCGATCGGGGTCGGTGTTCCATGTGGAACATGAGGCGCACGCAATGGGCGCACAGACGATGGCGATGTGGCGCAGCGCGGTCATGATGGGCCTCGATTCGCGAGCCACGCGGTGAAATTCGTGAGAATCTCGGCATTGCCGGCAAGGAAGTCGAGCTCGGCAATCTCGGCCAGTGTGACCCACTTGTGCGCCGCGACAGAGACATTGCGCGGCGATTGTCCGGGCGGGTCGAGCAGGCAGACCCATGGGGTCAGGCGGACGGTGCCGTGGGGATAGGTGTGGACCACCACCTCAAGGGCAGCTTCGGGGCGGACGTGGAGGGCGACTTCTTCGAGGGCTTCGCGGGCGGCGGCGGCGGCGGCGGGTTCGCCCTGCTCGAGCTTACCCCCAGGGAATTCCCAAGCTCCTGCACAGATCGTCCCCAGCGGTCGCTGGGTGACGAGGACCTGGGGCGGGGGCGGTGGTGGATGGGGGCC
>JAGQOH010000108.1 GCA_020427635.1 Phycisphaerales bacterium | reverse complement strand
ACCCTTCTGGTACGTGATCCGACCGAAGTACAGAACGATCTTGTCCTTCCGACGGATCCCCGTCATCCCCACCCGCGACGGCTCCGTGTCCACGCCGTTGTAGACGACCTCGACCTTGCCCGGACGCAACGCGTACCGGCGGCACACGATGTTCTTCGTGAGCTGACTCACCGCGATCACCCGCATCGCCGCGTGCATGCCCCGTCGCTCGACGTCCGCGATGAACCGGTTCGCGCCCTCGCCCGAACGATCGAACTCCGTCGAGTGGATGTGCGTCACGAGCGGCTTGCCCGTCACCCGCGCGACGAGCATGCCCGCCGGATAGGTCATCCAGTCGTGGGCATGAATGATGTCGAACTGAAGATGCCGCGCGGCCGCGAGACAGAAGCGCGCGTACCGATCGACCTGTTGCAGCAGATCCCCGCCGTAATCCGACGCGCCGGTCGACGCCGCGGGCATGGATTCGACGTGCGTCTCGATCCGAGCCGCGCCGGGCGCGCCCGGTCGACCGCCGGCGCTGCCGCCCGGGCCGCCCGCGTCCCGGGCCGGTCGCTCGCCGATGCGGTACGCGCCGGACCCTTCGCCGCCGCCCGA
>JAGQOH010000107.1 GCA_020427635.1 Phycisphaerales bacterium | reverse complement strand
CTGGATGGCCTGCTTGGCCATGGTCGGGTCCTCACGGTGTGCCTTGTTCGCCATCGTGGATTCCTTCCCGGGCCGGTCAGGCGGCCAGGTGCCGCTCCTTCGAGATCTTCTCCTGCAGCTTCATCAGGCAGTCGATGACGGCCTCCGGGCGGGGCGGGCAGCCCGAGATGTAGAAGTCCACCGGGAGGATCTCGTCGATGCCCTGCACCACGGAGTAGGTGCGGAACATGCCGCCCGAGCTGGCGCAGGCGCCCATGGAGATGACCCACTTGGGCTCGGCCATCTGGTCGTAGACCCGCTTGGCGGCCTCGGCCATCTTGTAGGTCAGGGTCCCGGCCACCAGCATCAGGTCGGCCTGGCGAGGCGAGAAGCGGGCCACCTCGGCGCCGAAGCGGGCCAGGTCGAACTTGGAGCTGGCCGCGGCCATGAACTCGATGGCGCAGCAGGACAGCCCCAGGGGCAGCGGCCACAGGGAGTTCTTGCGGGACCAGTTCACGAAGGCGTCGACGGTGGTGGCGATGAAGCCGCCGTCCATCTCCCGCTCGACGACATGGACGTCCTTGGTGGCGACGATGGGCTCGGGCTTGTGCATCCT
>JAGQOH010000106.1 GCA_020427635.1 Phycisphaerales bacterium | reverse complement strand
TGCCCGGGCTCGCCCAGCAGATCACCGAGAACCTCCAGGGCGCCCTCGGCAACCGCGAGTTCGAGGTGCTCTCCATCGACGCCGTCGGCCCCAAGGTCGGCTCCGAGCTCAAGCGCCAGGGCGTCACGAGCGTCGCGGCCACCCTCGGCCTCGTGCTCCTCTACGTCGCCTTCCGCTTCGACGTGGCCTTCGCGCCGGGCGCCATCATCGCGCTCTTCCACGACGTTTCGGTGACCATCGGGATCTTCACGCTCCTGCAGCTCGAGTTCAACCTCCCCATGATCGGCGCGCTGCTCACCATCGTGGGCTACTCGCTCAACGACACCATCGTCATCTACGACCGGATCCGCGAGAACCAGGACCGATACCGGCGGGAAGAGACGATCAAGCTCATCAACGTCTCCATCAACGAGACCCTGTCGCGCACGCTGGCGACGTCGGGCACCACGCTCATGGCCATCGTGGCGTTCCTCGTGCTCGGAGGACCCATCATCCAGAACTTCGCCTTCGCGATGTTCCTCGGCATCATCTTCGGCACGTACTCCACGATCTACGTGGCCAGCCCGATGATCCTCGTGATGGAGGACATGAAGCCCTACC
>JAGQOH010000105.1 GCA_020427635.1 Phycisphaerales bacterium | reverse complement strand
CGCCCACCCAATCGCCGGATTGCGCGCCAGCACCTGCCCGACCTGAGCATGATCCACCGTGAATCCAGCCACCGCCCGCGCGGTGGTGTCACAGGCACCCGCGAGCAGTTCGATACTCCCCAGCAGTTTGTCCGCTACCAGCGGCAACATGACGTTCAACTGGAAATTACCGGAGCGGGCGGCCAGGGCGATGGTTGCATCGTTGCCCACCACTTCCGCCGCAGCCATCAGGGCCGCCTCCGGCAACACCGGGTTGACCTTGCCAGGCATGATGGATGAGCCCGGCTGCAGGGCTTCCAACCGTATTTCCGCCAGCCCCGCCAGGGGTCCCGACGCCATCCACCGCAGGTCGTTATTGAGCTTGGTGAGGATATGCGCCAGCGAGCGGGCGCAGGCGGAGCACTCTACCGCCACCTCCTGCGCCGCCATGCGTGACGATGGATTGGGGCAGACGGTGAAGTGCATGGCCAGCATCCGACTGAGCTCCACAGCAAAGGCATCGGCAAATCCCGCCGGCACATTGACACCGGTGCCGACTGCCGAACCCCCTATGGGCAGTGCACGCAGGCGCGGCTGCAGGTCATCCAGGCGCTGCCCGCAC
>JAGQOH010000104.1 GCA_020427635.1 Phycisphaerales bacterium | reverse complement strand
TCAAGGCCGTCCGTATCGATCTCGAAGATGTACGCGCCGCTGGCATCCGACCCGAGCGCGCCGACACCAAATAACACAACGCCGATCACGGCTAACGAGTTCTGACTCTTCATGGGTACATCTCTCCTGTGCACCCGGAGAGTAGCAGCGGCCAGCCCATGAACAAGAAGTTTGGGCGCGATTCGGCCCAACCCGTAAAAACGACAAATCCATCGACCGTGCAAAAACGAAAACCGCCCCCAGCAACATGCCGGGGGCGTTCTTCAAGCGAGGCGGACGGGACTCGAACCCGCAACCACCGGATCGACAGTCGGGCTACGGGGACCAGATTGGCACACCTGAAGGGTCAAAAACCGCGTTCTTGGGGTCGTCAGGCCGTTCGCGTGTACGCATGTATGCGATCAGTGGAGCGCCAGTTTTGCCCCGATGAGCGCGCACTGGAGCGCGCACTGAGAAAGGCGATCAGTCGGGCCAACCACCCAAGGACGACGCTCAGGATGAATGTGATCAGGCCTAGCCTGCGTGGCCGGCGCCGAGATCGACTCTGGACTTGATCACGGTAGCCAAGAAGCCGAGCGCCGGGTCCTTGAACTCGGCTACTCGGAGGA
>JAGQOH010000103.1 GCA_020427635.1 Phycisphaerales bacterium | reverse complement strand
GTTCAGCGCTGCCTGCCAATGGACCAGCCGCTCCAAAACCGCATAATTCTCATCACTAATATCTGCGCCGCGCACATCGCCCAGGCGTAAATCCTGCGTAAAGCTGACCAGCCGGTCACTGACGGATACCGGAATAAGGCCAAGTTGCCAGAAAACCAACAAACCAGCCACCAACAAACCAACCACCAACAAACCATATTTTCGCTGCCGGGGCCAAAAGAAGACGAGAACGGCCGTTCCTGCGCCAAAACTCAACCACGCTCCCCGACTCCACGAAAACAACAGCGCCAACGTCATCGCTGCTGCACTGAAGAAAATAACCACAGAGGGCACAGAGAACACAGAGTTTTTATCTTTTCTTTTCTCTGTGTCTCTCCGTGCCTCCTCTGTGTTACTCTGTGTCCCTTCTTTCCTCCACCAGCGCAACACAAAATGAGAAATAAGCCCCAGACTCATGCCCAGCGCCAACAGCCCGGTCAAATGCATAAAGCCGCCAAACGGATTCGGCTGCTCAAACGTGCCATATGCCCGATAAAACCGGCCCAAAATGATGAAATGCTCCGGCCCGTCACCGCGCAGCCCAAACTGCCAGATGCCAATGCCTGCTTGCAG
>JAGQOH010000102.1 GCA_020427635.1 Phycisphaerales bacterium | reverse complement strand
AGTTTGAGTGTCCACAACGTTTATTTCGAAGACAAAGGCCTCGTTCCATACAAGGAGTGTTGGGATTACCAGCTGGAGCAGTTTCATGAAATGGTGGAACGGAAAAAGTGGAACAAGCTCAATCCGGAATTCCCAAAACCTACAGAAAGCCGATTGATATTCTGTTCGCACCCGCATGTTTACACATTGGGTAAAAGCGGTAAGGAAGAAAACCTCTTACTCACTCAAAGCGAACTCAAAATTCACGGAGCGGAGTTTTATCACATCAATCGAGGTGGAGACATCACGTATCACGGGCCCGGACAAATAGTCGGTTACCCAATTTTCGACCTCGATTTCTTCTTCCATGACATCCACAAATTCATTGATAAGCTGGAAGATGCCATCATCGCAACGCTCGCTGAGTACGGCATTGAAGCAGGTCGCGGCCCCAAAGGCTTTACGGGTGTTTGGATCGATTGGGAAAACCCTGAAAAGGCACGGAAGATCTGTGCTTTCGGCATGCACACCAGTCGGTGGGTTACGATGCACGGTTTTGCCCTCAACGTGAATACCGACCTGGAATACTACAAGCACATCATCCCTTGCGGAATTGACGACAAAGCGGTCACTTCCAT
>JAGQOH010000101.1 GCA_020427635.1 Phycisphaerales bacterium | reverse complement strand
CGAGCGGGAGGCCAGGGCGAAGATCGGGCAGAGCCCGACCATGCGCTCCAGCATCTTCGGCTCCATCCCCGTCAACGACTACGTGCGCTTCATGGAGCTCCACACGCGACACCACACCGCACAGATCACTGCGAGCTGAGTTGCGTCGTTCTCTCGACGCGCATCCACGAAGGCGCGCCGGCGAACCCGCAGCCTACCCGAGCGCCGCGAGCGTCTCGGCCGCGTTTCCCTTCGCTTTCACCTTACGCATCGCCGCGCGCACCACGCCCTTCCCGTCGATTACGAACGTGCTGCGCTCGATGCCCATGTAGGTGCGCCCGTACATGGACTTCTCCTTCCAGACGCCGAAGGCCTCAGCAAGCGTGTGGTCGACATCGGCCAGCAGAGGGAAATTCAGGTCGTACTTCTTCTTGAACTTGACGTGCGATGCCACCGCGTCGGGAGAAACCCCCAAGACCACGGCTCCCTGTTCGTCGATGCGGTCCAGGAGATCCCGAAACTCGCACGCCTGCGCGGTGCAGCCGGAAGTATCGTCCTTGGGATAGAAATAGAGGATGACCTTCTTGCCACGGAGGTCCTTCAGACGAATGACTTGTCCATCGTCTGCCGGAAGCGCGAAGTCCGGTGC
>JAGQOH010000100.1 GCA_020427635.1 Phycisphaerales bacterium | reverse complement strand
TGGCGGCCATCGCGATTACCGCTCTGCCGGAACTGGCGCGCGAGTTCAACGAATACCGGATGCTGGCCTTCGGCCTGGTGATGGTGCTGATGATGATCTGGCGCCCGCAAGGATTGGTGCCCGCCACCCGGCCGCGGCTGGAACTGCCGGAGCGCGCGGAGCCGACGCCATGAACCGCGCTCCCGACCAGGCCCCCACCGCCGAACCGGTCGCATCCCCGCTGCTGGAAGTTCGCGATCTCAGCATGCGTTTCGGTGGCCTGCTGGCGGTGGACAACGTGAATTTCGACGTCCGCCGCGACCAGATTTTCGCCATCATCGGTCCCAACGGCGCGGGCAAGACCACGGTGTTCAACTGTGTCGGCGGCTTCTATCGTCCGACCAGCGGCAGCGTGACCCTCGATGGCCAGCCGATCCATCGCCTGAGCAGCCATCGCATCGCCCGGTTGGGGCTGGTGCGCACCTTCCAGAACGTGCGGCTGTTCAAGACCATGACCGTGGTCGAAAATCTGCTGGTCTCGCAGCACACCCAGTTGGAGACACGGCTGTTGCCGGGCCTGTTCAAGACGCCCAAATACCATCGCGCCGAGACCGAGGCGCTGGAGCGAGCGGCGTTCTGGCTGGACAAGG
>JAGQOH010000099.1 GCA_020427635.1 Phycisphaerales bacterium | reverse complement strand
AGGCCTATCTCGACCTGCGCCTCGACGACGTCGTCGAAAGCCAGCACCGGCACGCCGAACTCGTCCTTATCGGGGGCGCCCTTCTTTATGGCGTCCATAAGCTTGTTAAACGAATAGACTGTGGCGTGCGTATCCAGCTTGCCGGAAGCGATGATGAAGTTGCCGTCCGGAGTCACGTCTATTCCGTGCGGGCTCTTGGGCACGTCTACGAAGTAGAGAATCCCCTCTTCTATGGCCGTGTCGAGAGGTATGATGTGCGCGCCGTTAAGCTCCTTCACTTTACCTGCCTTGAAGACTTCCTCGGCCTTCTTCCAGTTGATGATGTGGAGGTAGTCGGCCTCTCTCTGCGATATTCCGGCCTCGAACGGCGGGTTACCTTCGTTGATGCCGCCCGTAGCCATTTCGGCGTTGATGGAATTACAGAAGATCCATCCGTCGCTCACCTTCTTCCCCGCGTCGCAGAGGTCCTGCCAGTAAGGCGGGAGCTCTATCGAGAAGGATGCCGATTCGTCGATGCGTCCCTTTTCCCTGTCGAACTTGTACAGGGTGGCGAGCCCCTTGTACTTTTCCTTGTATTCGTCGAGAGACGCGAATTCGTAAAACGGCAGCGGGGTCGCGTACTGCGTAGT